>CAYOEF010000060.1:0-12416 GCA_964402805.1 uncultured Rhodanobacteraceae bacterium
AGCAGCCCGACGTACTCCAAGTGGAAGTCCAAGTACGGCGGCCTGGACGCATCGGATGGGCCCCGTAGACCCGCCGTTCACATCCTTCACTCATGCTGCTGCTCTCCTTCGGCAGCAAGCCTAAACCTTTGTCCAGAAATCGGGGTCCACTTTAACTTCCGCTCACAGATTGCGCAGCATGATCAACTTCTTGATTTCGGCAATGGCCTTGGCTGGGTTGAGGCCCTTCGGGCACACGTTGGTTCCGTTCATGATCGCGTGGCAGCGATACAGTTTGAACGGGTCATTGAGATCGTCCAGCCGCTCACCGGTTGTCTCGTCGCGTGAATCGCAAATCCAGCGGTACGCCTGCAACAGAATTGCCGGGCCAAGGAACCGGTCACCGTTCCACCACCAACTGGGGCACGACGCGGTACAACAGGCGCACAGGATGCACTCATACAGGCCATCGAGCTTGCTTCGATCCGCGGGTGATTGCAGGCGCTCGCGGGATGCAGGCGTCCCGCTGGCCCGGAGCCACGGCTTGATGGCGTTGTATTGCGCGTAAAAGCCCGTCAAATCAGGCACCAGATCCTTGACGACCGGCATGGATGGCAGCGGATAGATATCGACGCGGCCGGCTTTGAGATCGCCCATGCTCAATGTGCACGCCAGGGCGTTTTCGCCGTTGATGTTCATGGCGCACGAACCGCACACGCCTTCGCGGCAGGAGCGGCGAAACGTCAGCGTGGCATCCATCTCGTCCTTGATTTTGAGCAATACATCCAGAACCATCACGCAGTGGGACATATCCACGTCAAAGGTATCCATCCGCGGATTGCCGCCGTCGTCCGGGTTCCAGCGGTAGATGCGGAAGCTGCGCACGTTCCCGGCTCCCGGCGGAGCTGCGAAATGTTTGCCTTCCTGGACCTTGGACGATGCCGGTAACGAGAAGTGAGCCATGGGATACTCGTATGTTTCCTGCGCGTGAGTCAGCCGCGGATGCCGCCCAGCCAGATCGCAAGAACCGCCATGATGCACGCCAGCACCCCGACGAACGCGCCGAAACGCAGGGCGATTTGCAATGCAAGGTTACGCCAACGGGTATGCACGTAATCATCGATGATGACCTGGACCCCAAGCGCCCCATGCCAGTAGAGGCAGATGGCAAGGAGGATCAGCAGCCCCGCATTGACCGGATTGGCCATTGATCGCAGTACATCCGGATAGCCCGCATGGACCAGGCCACCCACGAAGAACAGAAACCAGATCGTCAACGGAATCAGTGCAATCGCTGTCAGGCGTTGTCGCCACCACGCATACACGCCACTACCCGAGGACCCCCAGCCCAGTGCCAGTTTGAGCGCAGAGGGTCGTGGACCGGTGCTCACGTTGCATCTCCGGCCATGCGCAAGGCCAGCACGACCCAGGTGACGACGGTCAGCAAAAAGCTTGCCCCAAGCACCATCCAACCAGTGAACCAGTAGGCCGGGTTGAAGCGGCGGTCCCGCAACGGCGGGCCATAGTCGTGCGCGGTGTCGTGGACCAGATGCTGGATCCCGTTGCATAGATGGAAAAACAGCGTCCACGTCCAGATGAACAACAGTGCCAGCCCGATCCCACTGGCCCAAAAGCCAACGAACAGGTGCCATGCGGACACGCCCGACGCGGCGGCGATCAAGCCCCAGGTGACCAGCAGTGCGCCCAGGCACAGGTAGAGCCCGGTAAGGCGATGCAGGGTGGACTGCACCATGTTGATACGCCACCGGTAGATGCCAAGGTGCGGTGAAAGCGGTCGCTGAACTGACATGGGCAAAATCCTGATCAGCCGGTCAATGATGGTGCGACACCGCGATGCAGCCGGCACCTGCCGGCCTACGGTCCATGCGCGTCCGCTACGCTAGCACAATCAGCATTTTCGCGATGGATGGACAACCTTGCCATGCGTGGTTGGTGTCGAGCTGGAGCCGTGTGGCTGAGCCGGCTTTCGCAGACATCGCGCTCCCGGGCGGCATGTCCACATGCGGCGTGGCATTCGTATGGCAACCCCCCCATGCCTCATGGAACGGCCGGTCGACCGCGCATCAGGCCATGGGGCGCCCGTCGCGGCAAGTGCGCAAGAACTTGTACACGGCACGCCGAAACAGGTCATTGGCGGGCGGCAACAGGCCGATCATGTCCACCATGCCATGCGCAAGGCTTAGGTTGTCATAAACGGTAACCCTGCAACCTGCCTTTCGCATGCGTGCCGCGTAAGCATGGGCTTCGTCGCGCAAGGGATCGTACCCTACGGTCACGAATATGGTGGGGGCCAGCCCGGACAGCTGCTGCGCCAGGAGCGGTGAGACGCGCGGGTCGCTCGGGTTGGCCGCATCCCCGGTCAGGTACAGTGCCGTGAACTGCGCCAGGTCTGCTGCCGTAAGCGTCGCGTGGAGCATCGGTTCGCTGCGAGACGCATGTCTTTCAGCCCCGGGCCGGCCATCAAGCACCGGACAGACCAGCAGCGTGGCGGCCAGCGCCCCATTGCGCTGGTCCGGTGCCTGTGCGAGTACGGCCGCCAGGTTGGCTCCGGCATCGTCTCCGGCCAGGCCGATGGCATGCGGGTCGTTGCCGAGCCCGGTGATGTGCTCGTGTAGCCAGGCCAGTACCGCCTGGCAATCATCCAAGCCCGCGGGGAACGGATGTTCCGGGGCAAGCCGGTAGTCCACGCTCACCACGACCGCACCCATGCTCGCGATTTCCCGCGCGGCCGGGTCGGCCGTGTCGAGATTCCCGGCAACCCAGCCGCCACCGTGTATCCAGAGGATGGTGGGCTTGCTGCCCAGGTCCGACATATGTGGGCGGTACACGCGTATCGGAATGGCCCGGCCCGCATGCGGCACCTGCCCGGATTCGACATACGCCAGCTTGCGGCCCTGTGGTGGGCTGAAAGCAGTGACCATGGCTTCGTGCGCGGTGCGCAGCGCGGCGACGTCCGGTTGTGCGCCGGCTGGAGTGGCGTGCTTCGTCGCCACTTGTGACAACAAATACCTCAGCCTGTCGTCAAGCGGGGGAATGGTCAGATTCATTCGTTCGTATCCGTGATCATCAGCTGCCGGCCAGGTTGAGCCTCGCTGCGTCCGATCGCTGCCGGTACCCTGGAGATATCGGATGGGGCAGTGGTGATCAGTGTGCCACGGTGAACGGCACCGTGGCGTGTCGGGTGGGGGTACGCCGGCACAGACGACCGCAGGCGGCCCCTCGCTTGCGTCGAACACTCCGCGCAGCCGGTGCGGCAACAGCCACGCCACCCCGTACACCTCACCCTCATCGTCCCAGTACGGCTCGTGGCCTGCGCCACCCATCCACACGAACCATTTGACGCAGGTCATGAACCGGACCAAAGAAATGCACCCACAATAGACATTCGATCGCACGGACCAAGGCCATGAAACGTCGCTTCCACAAATCCGTCATCTACGGTTCCATGATCGCCGCCGGCTGCATCCTCTCCGCACCCGCGCTCGCGCAATCGGGCACGAAAGCGCCAACGGTCTACATCGCCCATCTCACCGGCCTCAACAACAACGTGACCGGCCAGGATGCAACCGGCCTGGCGCGGCTCGAAGTCGATGGCAACAAGCTGTCCATCACGCTCATCATGCAGGGCGTGCCCGCCAACACCATCCACTGGCAGCACTTCCACGGCTTCAAGGACGGCCGCCCCGCCACCTGCGCAACCGAGGCCGACGACGCCAACGGTGACGGCATCGTCGACCTCATGGAAACCTCAAAGGCTTCCGGCACGACCATGGTTCCCTTCGATACCAAGCCGGCTGCCATGGACGTGGCCCACGGCACCTACCCGAAAGCCACCGCCGACGGCTCGTACAGCTACCACGAAGTCGTTCCGCTCAAGAAGCTGCGCAAGGCGTTCGCAGCGGCGTTCAAGGGCCAGAAACTCCAACTCGACCACCGCGTCATCTACATCCACGGCGTCCCCTCCAGCACCAAACTGCCGTCCAGCGTCGCCTCGCTCGGCCCTATCCCTGCCAGCGTGACCCTGCCCATCGCCTGCGGCAAGATCGAACTGGCGAAGTAGGTATGTGAGAAGCAGGTATGTGACCGGTGCAGCCGGGGGTGACACGTCGCACCCTGGCTGCGCGGGTGCCCGTCGCCTGCGGGAATTCCCGCACCGTATCAACGATCACGCGTTCCTCGCCGCCAAGGCGAGCCGTGGGCCAGACACAAGCGTAAAAAGGACGGGCGCGTTTGGCCCGCACGCTCGGGTACGTGCGCACCCAGGTCCTGCCTGCGCACGCACTCACTGGACCCTCACACCTTATGGCAACATGTACAAAACCTGTCCGGAGGTGATCATGAACGAGTCCAGCCCGGCCTACAGTGCGCAGGCCTATCGCACGTACTTCGAGAACGACTACACCTACATCAACGGATTCCGGCGCAATCTCGGGCGTTTTGGCGATCAGATCGCGATCGAGGATCCGGATTCCGGGCAGCAGTGGACTTATCGACAGCTCGGTGCGGATGCCGATCGGCTTGCCGCCGGGTTGGCTGGTCTGGGCGTCGGGCGCGGCGATGTCGTGTCGTATCAGTTGTTCAACTGCGTGGAATTCGCGTATCTGTACCTGGCCACCCAGATTGCCGGGGCGGTTGGGGCGCCGATGAATTACCGCCTGGCGCCGGGCGAGACGGCGTGCATACTTTCCGTGAACCGGCCGCGGGTGTTCTTTTACGACACCGAAATCGGTACCGTGGTCGCCGATGCGCTGGCACGCAGCGAGCACGTGCCGCCGGTCATCGTGGCGGTCGGCAGTGGCGAGCCGATTGTGGCGCCGCCCGGTTCGCGCGTGTTGCGTTTTGCCGACGTCATGGCCGCAATCGGCCCGGTTCCGCAGGTTGCGCGCACCACGTGGGAAGAAACCACGCGCCTGCATACCTCGGGCACCACCGGCATGCCCAAGGGCGTGCCGATGAATTCCATCATCGAAATCTTCTCGGCGCACGACGTCATCATGCAGTTTCCGTTGGCGCCGGAAGACAAGACCCTCAACATGACGCCGTGGTTCCATCGCGGCGGCCTGTATTGCGCGGGACCGAATCCGTCGTTCTACGTCGGCAGTTGCGTGGTGCCGCTGCGGGCGTTCAATGCCGATCGCGTGCTCGACCTGGTCGAAAGCCATGGCCTCACGTTCCTGATCGGCGCGCCGACCAATCTCGCACTGCTGGCGGCCGCGCAGGAAGCGCATGCGCGCGACCTGTCGACGCTCAAAGGCGTGGTGACGATGGGTTCGCCGCTGGACCGCGAGGCGGCCCTGCGTTACCAGCGCGTGTTGCACCCGCGTATTTTCAACGGCTATGGCAGCACCGAAGGTTTCTGGAACACCTTCCTGCGCCCGGTCGATTTGCCGGCCATGTCAGGTACGGCCGGCCGTGCCTGCATCGACGATGACGTGGCGGTGGTCAAGTTGTTCGAAGACCGCAAGGCCCATCCGGGCGAAACCGTCGCGCGCGATGGCCGGGAAATGGGTGAGGTGATCGTGCGCTCGCCCAAGTGTGCCGGCGAATACATCGCCGATCCCGAGGAGGACGCCGCCAAGTATCACGAGGGCTGGCTCTACATCGGCGATCTCGCCACCTGGGACGAGGGCGAGTACGTCACCATCGTCGGACGGCGCGACGACATGCTCCTGTCCGGCGGGGAAAAGGTGCATCCGGTGGTGGTGGAGGCCGCGCTTGCCGAGCATCCCGATGTTTCGGATGCCCTGGTCGTGGGCGTCCCGGACGAAACCTGGGGGCAGCGGGTCGTCGCCTATGTCGTGCCGGTGAATGCGGAACAACCGCCGACCGCGGACGAACTCGATGCACACTGCCGCAGCCATCCCATGTTGTCACCGTACAAACGTCCGCGGGCCTACCGCATGGTGGATGGCCTGCCATTGTCAGCCACCGGCAAGAAGTTGCATTACAAGGCGACGGAAACGGCACGCGAAGACATGGCCGCAGGGCGATTCACGCAGCCGCGCAAGACGGGAACCTGAGCAATCGGCACGGTTGTTGGGAGGGATTCAGGAGGAACCGGCATGCCGGTGCCGCCAGGATGACGGGCGGTTGCGGGCCGTGGCCGCCCGTGTGACGGGCACGGCACACCGTGCCCCTGCGATGATGGGCATGGCGCGGGCTCGCCAGCGGGCTGGTATTTCGCTGCGATGCATGTGAGCATGTGCGCAGTTCATACCGGGGAAGGCGTAGTGAGACTCGTATCTGCACTTGTAGTGACGCTTCTGGCATTGACGTTGTCAGGGTGCCTCGGCACACAATCGACAGTCCTTTCAAAGCCGATGTCCTCGGCACATGCCGAAGCGCACGCCGTGACCATTCACCGTGCCCAGTGGTATGGATTCAGCCCGGTTACGATTTACGTGGACTACAAGCCGGCCGCAAAGATTTACGGCGGCCAGTCGATCACCCTGTACCTGTCGGGTGGCACGCATGTCATCGGCGTCCGGTCGCTGGGACAGGATCCGAGCAAGCGGACGCACCGGATACGGATCGACGTGTCCGATGCCGGCACGTCATTGAACGTCGGGTTCAACCTGGGAGCCGCCACCATCAGCCGGGGCGGCGACTGACACGCGTGGACGCGGCACGGTTCGATGCGGCGTTGCGGCACGGACCGCTGATTCTGGATGGCGCCATGGGCACGGAACTGGCCCGGCGCGGCGTGGACACGGGCAGTACCTTGTGGTCCGCCGCCGCGTTGCGTGACCATCCGGACGTCGTCGCGCAGTTGCACGAGGCGTATTTCCGCGCCGGAGCGGATGTCGCCACGACCAACACCTACCAGGCCAGCATGCCGGCGTTCATGGCGACCGGTTTGTCGGAATCGGAAAGTGCGGCACTGATCGCCAGCGCCGTGCGCATCGCCCGCAACGCCCGTGATGCCGTCAATCGCGCCGGCTTTGTCGCCGGTTCCATCGGTCCCTGGGGCGCCTACCTCGCCGACGGCAGCGAATACACCGGCGACTACGTGCAATCGGCCGTGGCGTATGAAGACTTTCATCGCCCGCGGATACGCATCCTGCTTGACGCAGGCGTCGACGTGCTGGCGCTGGAAACCATGCCGAATGCTGCTGAACTGTACGCCTTGGCATCACTTGTCGCGGATGAGTTTCCGGATGCCGTTGCCTGGGTCGGCCTTTCGGTGCGGGACGCGGCGCACCTGCGCGACGGAACGCATTTGCACGACGTGGCGGTACGGTTGCGCGGCCGGCGCCAGATAATCGCGCTAGGGGTCAATTGCACCGACATGGCCACGCTGGGCGCGGCCCTCGAGACGTTGCGCGGCGCATGGAACGGGCCGCTGGTTGCCTATCCCAACCTGGGTGGGCGTTACGATCCCGTCGCGAAACACTGGAGTGGGGAAGGTATCCCGCCGCGCTTCGCCAACGAGGTCGCCCGGTGGATCGCGATGGGTGTCGCGCTGGTTGGCGGATGCTGCGGCACCGGTCCGTCCGACATTCGCGCGCTGGCGCAGAACCTGGGGCGGTCGATCGTGGCTTGAGCGTCTCGCCGCGGCGGATGGCGATGGGTGGGCCTCACAGGCGCGCAAAGAAACGCCGCAGCGCGCGACCGTAGCTGTCCGTGTCGACGAGGAAGGCATCATGCCCCTGCGGGGAATCGAGCGGCACGAACTCGACGTCGGCGCCGGCAAGACGCAGGCCGTCGGCGATTTGTTCCTGTTGTTCCAGCGGAAACAGGATGTCGGTGCTCGCGCCGACCACCAGCGCCTTTTCGAGCGTGATGCGCTTGAGGCCGGTGCCTACGTCGCCGTCGCCGTAGTCCGCCACGTCGAACCAGTCGCTTGCGCGCGAGAGGTACAGATAGCAGTTGGGATCGAACGTACCGGTAAACCGGCGCGCATGGTATTCGAGGTACGACTCGACCTTGAATTCGAAACCGAACGGTTCGTCGGCACGTTCCTCCGGATCCAGCCGGATACGCGCAAAGCGCCCGTTCCATTCCATCGCCGAGCGGTAGGTGATGACTCCCAGCTTGCGCGCGATGTTCATGCCCGCGACCGGATAATGGTCCGCGTCGTAATGGCCGTCGTTCCAGTTGTGGTCCAGGCGGATGGCCTCGCGTTGCAGCGAACGTATGGCAATGGCGAAGGGTTGCGCCTGCGGCGCGGTGTTGATGCTGGCGTGGGCGCGCACGCTGCCGGGGTGTTGCAGCATGTAGGCGAGGGCGCCCATGCCGCCCATGGAACAGCCGACCAGGCAGGCGAGGCAGTCGATGCCAAGGCCGTCGTGGACCAGCGAGTAGGCCGCGTTGGCCACGTCCTCCAGCGTCAGGGCCGGGAAGTCCAGGCGGTAGGGCTCGCTGGCGCCGGGCGGGACCGATGCCGGACCGGTCGAGCCCTTGTCGCTGCCGAGCGAGTTGACGCAGATGACGAAGAAACGGGTGGTGTCGACGGGTTTGCCGGGGCCGACGATCGCTTCCCACCAGCCATCCGCCGGATCGGCGGCGCACGATGCGGCATGCGCACTGGGCGACATCCCGGGCAGGATGAGCACCGCGTTGTCGCGTGCGGCGGAAAGGGTGCCCCAGGTTTCGTAGGCCAGGCGCGCACCGCGCAGCGCCCCGCCGCGCTTCATCGCGAACGGCGAGGGCAGGTCATGGAACAGGGTGGCGCTGGCCGTGGTGTCGTGTGTGTCCGTCATCGGTTCGCCATCGTAGCGTGCGCTTCGTTCCTGTCCAAAGAATGTTTGCTTCGATGGATGTTCCCGAACCGGCCGATCGTGCGCCGGCGACGCGAGTCAGCTCCGGCGCGGCAGCGAAAAGGCCGCTGTCGCGGCTTGGTGCATTTCGCGAGAATGTTGACAATATAATATTTGAAAACAGCTGCCTGCGTTACATTCGTACCAACCGAGACAAGTTGTGAAGCGCTCTGTGACGGCTGCCTACAGCGTCTTGTCGATCAGAATGCTGGCCGACGCATGCGCGCTCACGGCCAATGGCCCCACGCTGCCCTCGAGGTCGCCATGTTGGGGCGCCGCCTTGCCATCGCGCGATATGCGTGCCGTGAGCAGCACCTTGCCGACCGACGACAGGTCGTGGCCTGGCAGCATGCCCATCGCGTCGGTCAGCCTGACCGTGACCGGCAATGCGGAAGCCTTGAGTTTCGCGACCGCCAGCGGCGCCGGCGAGCCTGTCACGGCATGGGCATAGACGAACAGCGTATCGTTCGCGGTCACCTTGTCCTTGAGCGTCGGCGACAGGCTGACGCGCACTTCGATCTGCGGTGCCGACGTGGTGATTGGCGCATGGATGGCCGTGCGCGTCGTACCTTGGCGCTGCATCTGCTCGGCCTGGGCTTCGGTCTTGCCCGACGCGCGTGCCCTGGCCATGGCAATCTGGTGCTTGACGGCCGTGGCCACGTCGCTTCCGGGGGCGAGCAGGGCCTCCAGTTGGCGCCAGGTGCGGATGGCGTCGCCGAAGTGTCCGGTCTGGTAATCGCTGATTCCCATCAGCCACAGGCCGCGCTGGTTGTGGGGCTCGATGTCCAGCGCCTGTTGCAACGTGGCGCGCATCGTGCCATCGATCAGGTGATGCGGCTGCGCCAGGGAACTTGCTCCCACCCACGCGACCATGATGTCCGCGCTGCCGGGCGCCAGTTTCATGGCGTGCGCATAGGCATCGCGTGCCTTGGCGGGCTTTTGCATCGCGTCATAGGTTTGCGCCAGCAAAACCCACCCCTGCAGGTTGTCCGGTGACTTGCGCAGATCCTCCTTCAGCCTGGCGATTGCCTCGTTGACACTCATGCCATTGGGAAGGGTCTGTGCGGTAGGCTCCTGCAAGGCGCCGGGATCGCCGACCATGGTGTAAATGCCGATGGTGGACAGCGGAAGCACCAGCACCAGCACGAGGCACAGGACGAAAATGCCGCGGGGACGGCCATGCAGTCGACCCGAACGCAGCAGCGGCAGCAGGACCACGGCCAGGGTTGCCGCGATCATGATGGCGCCAGCAATGTAGAAAATGGTCAGCATGGTGGGCATCGGTGGCTGGGCAGGGTAATGAATGCGGGAACCTGCGAGGGGTCCCTACCAGTCGTCGGTATCGTCATCGGGCACGAATTCGGGCGCGTTCTTGCGGTGCTTGCGTATCACTACCGCCACGGCGCCGCCGCCGGCAAGCAGGATCGCGATCGGGCCAAACCACAGCAACCAGGTCGACGGCTTCAATGGTGGTTTGTAGAGCACGTAATCGGAGTAACGGTCGACGAAATACTGCTTGATGCGATCGTTGCTCCAGCCTTGCTGCATCTTGCGGAATACGATCAGGCGCATCTGCTGGGCCAGTTCCGCGTTGGAATTGGCCAGGCTTTCGTCCTGGCATACCAGGCAGCGCATTTGCCCCGTGAGTTTCTGGAAGCGGACTTCCTCGGCACGGTTCTTGAACGGCAGCGGGTCGATCGCCGACGTCGCATGGGCGGGAACGGCCAAAGCCAGTGCGGAGCCAACGGCCAGTGCCACCACCACCGCGGCCAGCCAGGAACGCAAGCAGGGCCGGCGCATGGTCACACCCCCGCCTTGCGTTTCAGGGCCTCTATCTTCGGCTCCAGCGCATCGTGGATCACCTTGGGCGTCAGCGGGCCGATGTGCTTGTAGCGAATGATGCCCTTGCCGTCGATGAGGAACGTCACCGGCGCCCCGTAGATGCCGAAATCAAAGGCGGTCAATCCACTCTGGTCGGTAATGACCATGTTGTACGGGTCGCCGTGCCTGGCCAGCCAGGCCTTGGCGTCGATCGGCTTGTCCTTGTAGTTGTAGCCGATCAGCGGCACGCCGAACGCCGAGTTGAACCGCATCAGGACGGGATGTTCCTCGCCGCAGGCAAAGCACCAGCTCGCGAACACGTTCAGGAGGTACGGCTTGCCCAGCATGTCCGCCTTGGTGACATGCTCGGCCGGATCGTCGAGGCGCGGCAGGTTGAAGGCCGGCGCCGGCTTGTTGATCAACGGCGACGGCACTTCACGTGGCAGGTGCCGGGTGTGCCACCAGATGCCGTAGCCCACGATCAGCACGACCAGGGCAAAGGCGGCCAACGGGATGAGGCGTGTGGTACGTGTCATGCCGATGTTTCGGTACCGCCGTCAGGTGCCGGAAGCGGAGGCGCGGCGACGGTCGGAGTGCGCGCCACGACCCTGTGCCTGATGCGGAAACGCTTGTCGGTTGCGACCAGGAAGCCACCAATGGTCATCAACGCGCCACCACCCCAGATCCAGCGCACGAACGGCTTGTAGTAAAGCCGGACGGACCACGAACCGCCTTCCAGGGGCTCGCCCATGGCCGCGTAGAGATCATGCGTAAAACCGGCGTCGACCGACGGTTCGGTCTGTACGCGGCCGCGCGGATAGGTGCGCTTTTGCGGGTGCAGCACGGTGACCTTGTTGCCGTCCTTGTCGAACACGGCCAGGGTGCCTTGCTCGGCGGTCCAGTTGGGACCCGTGACGTGCCGGGCGCCATTGAACTGGAACACGTAGGCCCCCACAGGAGTCTTCTGGCCGGGGTTCAGGCGCACGTCGCGCGTGACGCTAAGCGACTGGCTGAGCAGGGCACCGGCAAGGAAGACGCCGACACCAAAATGCGCCAGCAGCATTCCCGCCATTTCAGCAGGATAACGGCGGCCCCGCGGTATCTTGCGCCAGCGCTTGACGACGTACATGACCACGCCACGCACCACGTAGGCCGATGCGAATGCGCCCAGTATCAGCTTGATGTGGTCGATCGAGCCATGCCAGAACATCACCACGGCGGCCACGGCGATGACCAGCCCGAAAATCGCGCAATGCACCAGCACATGGCGCAATTCGCGCCGGTCGGCCTTGCCCCAGCGCGCGAACGGGCCGAGGGGCATCAAGGCGATGGCCGGGGCCATCAGGATGATGAACAGCGGCCCGAAGTAGGGTGGGCCGACCGAGATGCGTCCCAGGTTGAGGGCGTCGCCGATCAGGGGGAACAGCGTGCCGAGCAGCACCATGGCCGCCGAGGCCGTGAGCGCGAGATTGGCGACGAGCACCACCGACTCGCGCGACAACAGGGAAAAGCCCTTGCCGCTCGCGATCTTGGGCGCGCGAATGGCATACAGAAGCAGCGAGGCCCCGATGACGACGCCGAGGTAGACGAGGATGTAAAGGCCGCGTCGTGGATCCACGGCAAAGGCATGCACGCTGGTCAACACGCCCGAGCGCACCAGGAACGTCCCCAGTAGCGACAGGCCGAACGTGGCGATCGACAGCAGCACCGTCCAGGCCCGCAGGGTGCCGCGTTTTTCGGTGATCGCCTGCGAATGGATCAGCGCCGCGCCGGCCAGCCAGGGCATGAACGAGGCATTCTCGACCGGATCCCAGAACCACCAGCCGCCCCAGCCGA
>CAYOEF010000061.1:0-12381 GCA_964402805.1 uncultured Rhodanobacteraceae bacterium
TGCCGTGCCCTTGGCGTGCCGTGCCCTGGCCGTGCCGTACCCGATCAACGCAATCCCGTTTCGTTGCGTGCAATGACCATGCGCTGGATTTCGCTGGTACCTTCGTAAATCTCCGTGATCTTGGCGTCCCGGAAATACCGTTCGACGGGCAGTTCGCGCGAGTAGCCCATGCCGCCATGGATCTGCACGGCCTGATGGGTGATCCACATCGCGGCTTCCGATGCGGTCAGCTTGGCGCACGAGGCCTCGGTGGTGAAGCGGCCGCCATTGGCCACGGCCTGGGCCTTGGCCCAGGCGGCGTGCAAGGTCAGGAGCCGCGCGGCCTCCAGCTTGCACTTCATGTCGGCGATCTTGGCCTGCGTCATCTGGAAACTGCCGATCGGCTGTCCGAACGCCTTGCGCTCGCGGACCCACTGCAAGGTGGCTTCGTACGCGGCACGGGCGATACCCACGGCCTGCGACGCGATCCCGATACGGCCGTGGTCGAGCACACTCATCGCGATCCTGAAACCCTGCCCTTCCTCACCCAGAAGGTCCTGCGCCGGGCATACGTAGTCGTCAAACTCGATTTCGCACGTGGCTGACGCGCGAATGCCCATCTTGGGCTCGGTCTTGCCGGTGCGGAATCCGTCGCGTTGCGTGTCGATGATGAAGGCCGACACGCCCTTGGCGCCCCTGGCCGGGTCGGTCATGGCGAAGAGCACGATGTAACGGGCCACCGGCCCGGAGGTTATCCAGCTTTTCTTGCCATTGATGACCCAATCACCATCGCTGTTGCGGACGGCCCGGGTACGCATGTTGGATGCATCGGAGCCCGATTGCGGCTCGGTCAGCGCATACGCGCCGATGCCTTCGCCGGTCGCGATGGCACGTACGCAGGTCTGCTTCTGTTCCTCCGTGCCGTGCATGAGGATGCCGGTACAGAACAGGGAATTGTTGACCGACATGACCGTCGACGTCGCGGCATCGGCCGCGGCAATCTCGATCATTGCCAGCACATAGCTCACCGGGTCCATGCCGGCACCCCCGTATTCGACCGGCACCTCGATACCCATCAGGCCGAGCTTGCCCATGTCCCGTACGTTTTCCAGCGGAAACTCGCCACTTTCATCATGCTCGGCGGCGGCCGGTGCTATGCGTTTTTGCGCAAAATCACGTGCCACCGATTGAATCGAAAGTTGATCCTCAGTGAAGCGGAAATCCATGGCTCCTCCGATGCCGCCGAGGCGGCGTACATCATTACAGGCCGTCCAGGCGCATCGGCATGGCGCCCCGGCACGTCCTTATTCTAGGAGCTTTTGGATGTATGCCGCGGCACCGCGGCAAGCCGGCGCAAGCGTGCGCGACTGGCCATCACCCGCTCGCGGAGTCGCCTGCGGGCGTCGCAACCGGCGGACACGTCGCCGCCTTCCCCTCGCCCACCAGGGCGCTTATGGCCTGTGCAATGCGTTGGCCCAGGGCGACGAGGCCGCGCTGGAGCCCGTCGATCAAGGCGGCGTAGCCGGGTGCGACGGCCTCGCGCAGCCGGCTGGCGCATTGCAGCGAGGTGGACGCGCTGCCCTTGCGCGTGACGCTCCAGTCGGCCTGCAACAGGGTGTATTGGCCCGGTATCGATTCGAAGCGCCCAACCTGGATCTTGATGCGATACACCGGCTTGTCGTCATGCCCGGCAAGCCCGAACACGTCCTGCGCTCCAAGCCGCGCGCTGACGACGTCGGAAATGACCGCGCGTATCTGGTCGCCAAGTGGCGCGATCCAGCGTTCCCCGTCCAGCACCATGACACTGCCGCTGCCCACGCGGATCACCATTTGCGGCCGATCGACGTCTGCCGGAACGACCACGGGAAGGACCGCAATGTCATACGCCGCAATCGACCCGGCCGGACCGGTTGCGCCGGCCGGCGGTAACAAGGTGTGGAAATGCACCGGCGCCGATGCGCATGCGCCGAGCATCACGCCCGCGGCCACGGCCAACAAGGTGCGGGCACGATGCATCATGGCTGGCTCCCGGCTGGCTTGCGTGGCGCCGGCGCGGGCACCTGGGCTGGTGCGGTGGCGTCGTGGCGTCCACGCAGCAGCGCTTCGGGATGGCGCGACAGGTAATCGCTCAAGGTGCGCAAGGCGCGCGCCGCACGCTGCATCTGGACCATGGTCTGGCCCATGTTGCTGCCCAATGGCGAGTTGCCGGAAAACAGGTCGCCCATCGTGGCAAGTGTCTTGCGCAACTGTTTCATCGTGGTTTGCAACTGCTCCAGCGTGGCATGCGTCTGCGGGGCAAGGCCCTTGTTCACGGAACCCAGCAATTTGTCGAGCTGTGCCAGGCTGTCGTCGAGGTGTCGGCCCATGGACGTGATGGGTACGGCGTGGATCTCGTCCACGATGTCGGCCAGTTGCTGCTGCAACTTGTCAAAGCTCCCCGGCACCGTGGGCATTTCGAGTGGATGGTACGAAGTCGGTGGCTTCGCGTGTGGCGCCTTCGGGAAAAAGTCCATCGCCACGTACACCTGCCCGGTGAGCAGGTTGGCCGTGCGCAATTGCGCACGCAGCCCATGTTTGACCAGCGCGGCCAGCATCGTGCCCGGAGCGCTCGTACCGTGCCGTTTCACGAAACGCTGGCGCGCGGCGCCGATGCGCTTGGGATAGACGACCGCGGTCACCTGTGCCGGGAAGCGCTTGGTCTCGGGATCGTAGCTAAGCGACACCTTCGTCACCGTGCCAAGGTCGACACCAAGAAAATCCACGGGAGCGCCGACGGCGAGCCCGCGAATGGACTGCTGAAAGCTCATCCTCACCTCCAGCGGCGGCCCATCCGCCGGTTGCATTGCCGTTTCCTTGTCATCGAAAAGCTTGAAGCGGCTTCCCGTGGGCGCCGGGGCATGGTCGCCACCGTCACCGCCCGGAGTCTGGAACGCAATGCCGCCCGACACCAGCGAAACCAGCGATTGCGTATCCACCTTGAGCCCGCTGGCGCTCAGCGATACGTTGATGCCACTGGCATTCCAGAAATGCGTATCCGTGGTGACGAACTTGTCGTCCGGCGCCTTGATGAAAACCTGGATGGTGACGCCTTTGCCATCGTCATCAAGGTGATACGCCACAACCCTTCCAACCTGGATGCGTCGGTAGTAGACCGGCGAGCCGATATCCAGCGAGCCCAGATTGTCGGTGGTGAGGTAAAAACTGCCACCGCTTTCGTTGTGAGTCAGCGGTGGGGGCGTTTCCAGGCCCTTGAACTGCGTCTGGCGCTGCGTGGAACCGCCGGTGTCCGCACCGATATACGGTCCGGAGAGCAGGGTGCCCAGCCCCGACACGCCGCCCGCGCCAACGCGCGGTCGGACGACCCAGAAGCGGCTCCCCTGCGTGGCAAAGGTAGCCGCATTCTTGTCCAGGTCGACGCCGACAAGAACCAGCCGGCGGTCCCTGCTGAGCGAAATGTTGCTCACCTTGCCGATGACCACATTCTTGTACTTGACCTCGGTCTTGCCCGCGGTGATGCCCTGGGCGTCCTGGAAACTGATGACGATGTGAGGGCCCTTCGACATCCACGACCCAACGACGAGCGACAAGCCGATCAGCGCGGCCAGCAGCGGAACCAGCCAGATCAGCGAGATCTGCCAGCGCGGGCGGCGCGTGCGATCGGGCTCCGGGATGTCCCCGGGGGTTGCGGAGTCGTCCTGCACGTCATTCATGCGGGCTTTCCGGTTCGTGGTGGCGGACGGCGGCGCGATCGTCCCAGATCATGCGCGGATCGAAGCTCATCGACGCAAGCATGGTCAATACCACCACCAGCGCGAACCACGTCACCCCGGGCAGTGGCAGCACGTCGGCCACGGGGCTCAAATGCACGGCGCCGGTCAGCAGTGTGACGACAAACACATCCAGCATGGACCAGTACCCCAAACTCTCGACCAGCCGATACAACCGCGCACGCTGGCGCCTTGGCCAACGCGCGGGCTTGCGCCGCACGCTGACAAGGAGCCACCCCATGGCGATGAATTTCAACACAGGCACCACGATACTGGCAAAGAACACGATCACGGCCAGATCGGGAGAGCCGATGTTCCACAACTGCACGACACCGCTGATGATGGTGTTTTCCGTGGACGAAAACAGGCTCGAGGTACGCATGATCGGCACGATATTGGCCGGCAGGTAAAGAATGACTGCGGCCAGCAGGAGCGCCCAGGCGCGCACGACGCTGTTTGGCTTGCGCCGGTGCAGGCGGGTACCGCAACGCGGGCACCTGCCGACTTCGGCCGGCATGCCGGCACGGCAGACCTGTCCGCACACATGGCAACCGACAAGCCCCAGTTCCCTGGCCGTCGGTGGGGACGCTACCGGTGCATTCATGAATCGCACCCCACCGCCACGTCCCACAAGGCACGCGTATCCCACGACGCCACGGCCGTCACCAGCACCATCAACACGCCGAACGACCACATGCCGACACCGACCTGGATGCCGAACACGCTGTGAAGCTTCACGACGGCCACGAGGATGCCGACCATCCAGACCTCCACCATGCTCCAGGGGTGCAGGAAGTGGAGTACCCGCACGATGGCCCGCAAGCCCGGCGCGCGCCGTTCCGCACATGCGAATCCGCAGGACCAGGCAAGCAGAAGCAACTGCAGCAACGGCGCGAGGAACAGCGTCACGGCGACCAGCGCGGCCACGAGGCGCGTATCGGCATGCCACATGGCCACGATGGCGCCCCACAGCGTGGTCGTGCTCTGCAGCCCCACGTAGGACACCGAGAATATCGGCCACAGGTTGGCCATCAGCCACAGGATGACGCCGGCCAGTGACAGCGCCAGGATGCCGTCCGCCCGCAACCACTGGTGGCGATACAGCACCGCGCCACAGCATGTGCAGCGCGCCCGCTCGCCACGCGCCAACTGGCGCCTGCGATAGACCGCATCGCAATGTTCGCAGATGACCAGGCTGGCCGCGTGCGTGGTCATGCGCGGACGCCGGGGTGGAGGGGTAGCCGGAACATGTTGCCGGCAAATGTAACCGATCGGCGGCGGATCCGCCGTTGCAGCGTGCCGGGCCAGCGTCCCTTCATGGGATGCACGGCGGGCGCTTCGCGGGCGGCCTTGCTATGCTTGCGTGTTGTCGCTTTTCACGGATCCGCCATGGACACCTCACAACCCGTCACGCATGTCTTTGACGTGACCGAACAAAATTTCCAGGCCGACGTTCTCGATGCGTCCCTGCGTGTACCGGTCGTGCTGGACTTCTGGGCCACCTGGTGCGGACCCTGCAAGGCGCTCGGTCCGATCCTCGAGAAACTGGCCGCGGAATACGACGGCGCATTCATGCTCGGCAAGGTCGACGTGGACAGCCAGCAGCAACTGGCCGCGGCGTTCCAGATACGCAGCATCCCGACGGTCATGCTGGTCAAGAACGGCAATCCCGTGGATGGCTTCACGGGCGCCCTGCCGGAAGGACAAGTGCGCGAGTTCCTTGGCCGGCATGTGACGCCACCGCTGGCAGGCATGGAGCCCGCGCAGCCTGACACCGCGCCAGCCGACGCCGACCGCCACGCCACCCCCGTATTGACGGTCGAAGAGGCGCGGCGCGCCGTCGACCAGCATCCCGATGAACCCGAAGCGCGCAGGGAGCTGGTGCGCGCACTGCTGGCCGACGATCGGGTCGATGACGCCGCGACGGAACTGGATGCGCTGCCGGCCGCCAATGCCGACGATGCACACACCAAAGTGCTGCGGACGTGCCTGGAACTTGCCCGCGACGTCGCGAAGGCGCCAGCCATCGAGGAACTCCAGCACCAGGTCGATGCCGACCCACGCGACTGGCAGTCACGCGACCAGCTTGGCGTGCGCCTGTTGCTGGCCGGCAGCGCGGAGGCCGGCCTTGAACAATTCCTGCACATCCTCGAACACGCGCGCGACTGGAACGAAGGCCAGGCCAAAAAGCACCTGTTGGCGGCCTTTTCGGTCATCGACGACGATGCACTCGTATCCGCGTCCCGCCGGCGCATGGCCTCCCTGCTGTTCTGAGACACCACGCGCGCTGGTCGGCAGCGACCGACCTTTTGTGTTTCGGCACCATGCCCCATAATTGAAAATCCGTCGTGAGCCATGCACCCCATGTTCGTACCCGGTCAGCGCTGGATCTCCCGAACGGAGCCGGAACTTGGATTGGGCACGGTGTTGCGGGTGGACGGGCGCCAGGTCGAGGTCCTGTTCGCCAAGTCCGGCGTACTGCGACCCTACGCACAGGAATCAGCACCGCTTGCACGCGCGGAATTCCAGCCCGGTCAGCGCATCGCCGGCAAGGGCGTGTCCTTTTTCGTCGAGCGGGTGGAAATCCGTGACGGGTTGCTGACCTACCGCGGCGAGGGTCGCGAGCTGTCCGAGGGGCAGCTTGACGACGAGCAAAGCGTTTCGCGGGCGCAGGACCGGCTGATCGGCGGACGCATCGATACCACCGCGCGTTTCGAGTTGCGCCGGCAGGCCCTCGAGCGCCACGCCCAGGCCCGGCGCTCGCCGGCGTGGGGTTTGGCGAGTGCGCGGATCGATCTCGTCGCGCACCAGTTGCGCGTCGCCGCCAATGCCTTTTCGCAGCGCCCGCCGCGGGTATTGCTGGCGGATGAAGTCGGCCTCGGCAAGACCATCGAGGCAGGCATGATCATGGCCCACCAGCTGGCGCATGGCCGTGCCAGCCGCGTGCTGGTCCTGGTTCCGGATGCCCTGGTCAACCAGTGGTTTGTCGAACTGCTGCGCCGCTTCAACCTTGCCTTCTCCATCTTCGACCAGGAACGTTGCCACGCCATCGAGCAGTCCGGCAACGCCGTCAACCCGTTCGAGGACGCGCAACTGGTCATCGCCGGCCTGGGCCTGTTCGATGGCAACGCCGAATGTGCCGTGCAGCTGCGCGAAGCGGGCTGGGACCTGATGGTGGTCGATGAGGCCCACCATCTGGAATGGGTGCCCGATTCACCCAGTCCACGCTATGCCCTGGTCGAAAGCCTGGCGGAGGCGATCCCGGGTGTCGTGCTGGTCACCGCCACGCCGGAGCAACTCGGACGGCGCGCCCACTTTGCACGCCTGCGCCTGCTTGATCCGGTGCGCTACGGCAGCCTCGAGGACTACGTCGCGGAGGCCGACGGCTATGTCGAACTGGCATCCATTGCCACGGTGCTTGCCACCGGCACGCCGCTCGACGACGCACAACGACGCCTGTTGCGCCAGCGTTTCGCCAATGACACCGACCTGCTTGCCAAGGTGGATGGCGACGGCGGTGCGCTGCTGGATGCCCTCATCGACCGCCACGGAACCGGCCGTGTCATGTTCCGCAACCGCCGCGCCAGCGTCGGCGGGTTCCCGCGCCGCCTGCCGGACCTGCTCACGCTGCCCGACAACGGTGCGACGGACGATCTCAAGCAACACCTCGTGGCGGAGTTTTGCACGGATATTCAGGCAAACCCGGCGCCCATGCTCCTCGACTACGCCAAGGATCCCCGCCTGGATGCGTTGCTGGCGCTGCTCAAGGCCCACCCCACGCGCAAGTTCCTCGTCATATGCCGCACCCAGGCCAAGGTGCTGGCCATCGACGAAGCCCTGCGCACGCGCACAGGCGTCGCCGCGGCCCGCTTCCACGAGGGACTCGGGATCGTCCAGCGGGACCGCCAGGCGGCCTGGTTTGCCCAGCCCGACGGGGCGCCGCTGCTCCTGAGTTCGGAGATTGGCTCGGAAGGCCGCAACTTCCAGTTCGTCCAGCACCTGGTGCTGTGGGACCTGCCGCTGGACCCGGACCTGCTCGAACAACGCATCGGCCGCCTTGACCGCATCGGGCAAACCGGCGACGTCCATATCCACGTGCTGAGCGTCGCCGGCAGTCCGCAACACGTTCTTGCGCGCTGGTACGACGAGGGCGTCAACGCCTTTCGCGAAAGCCCGGCGGACGGCCGCGCGCTGCTGCTCCGCTTCGGCGACGCGCTGGCGTCACTGGCAGTGGAACATGCACGCGGCGCGGAAGAGCACGACCAGGTGCTCGAAGCGCTCATCCGCGAGACACGCGCGACGCACCAGCAACTTGCATCCCGACTCGATTCCGGACGCGACCGCCTGCTCGACCTGGCCGCCAATCGCGGCGCGGCGGGCCAGGCATTGCTGGATGCAATCAGGGCCGCGGACGACGACGAAGCGGGGCAGGATTTCATCGTACGGCTGATGGACTGCCTGGGTGTCGAGGCCGAAACGACCGGACCCGAAACCTTCGTGCTCGACCCCGGCTACGCAACCGGCAGCGCACTCCCGGGACTGGCAAACGGCCCGCGACAGGCGACCTTTTCACGTGCCACGGCCCTGGTGCGCGAAGACCTTTTGCTGCTGCGCATGGATCATCCGATGGTCAGCGCGGCCGTCGACCTGCTGCTGGCGTCGGAAACCGGCAATGCCAGTTTTCTCGTCGATACCGCCCTGCCCGCACGCAGCGCCCTGTTGCAGGCGGTCTTCGTGGCTGAATGCGTGGCGGACGCCCGCCTGGACATGCCGCGCTTCCTGCCCGCCATGCCCATCACGGTCACGGTGGACTCGCGCCTGGCGCTCCGCCCCGGTTTCGAGCCCTCGGCACAGGCTGTCCGTCGCTCGGGCGAACAACCGCTCGACATCACCCGTTATCGCAAGGTGCTGGCCAAGCTGGTGCCACCCATGCTGCAACGGGCGACGGCGGCCGCGCGCGAAGACCTGGCGAAGCTCACGGCGGCGGCCGCCGCCGAAGCACGGGCACGCCTTGGCGCCGAGATCACGCGCCTGGAAGCCCTCGCAACCGTCAACACGTCCGTACACGAGGCCGACATCACGTCGGCCACCGACGAACTGGCCGCCATCGAGTCGGAAATCCCGAAGGCCCGCCTGCGGCTCGACGCCGTGCGCCTCGTCGTCAGCCACGACTTCCTGCGCCTGCGCTGACCGGCCAGCCGGGAGGTCCGGCACCCGAAAACCCTGCCGGGACCGAGTCACCGGATGGGCAGCCTGTCGGCCATCCCCAAATCGAGTCACCCCGTTCGCCGGTTCGGGTCGGAAACGAGCGTGAATTGGCGCATGTCCATGAGCCCATGGGCGATCATCAAATGGGCGACGCCGACGACGTGGCCGACCTCCAGTTTGTCCAGCAAACGCTGCTTGTAGGTCGACACCGTCTTGGGGCTCAAGTGCAGCCGCTCGCCGATATCGGCCAGTGACCGCCCGCGCACGAGCATCATCGCGACTTCCAGCTCACGATTGGAAAGCCGGTCGAATGGCGAGTCGTCGCCGTCCAGCGCCGCCAGGGCGAGCTTCTGCGCCGTCGTGGGCGCGAGGTATCGCCTACCCTGCGCAACCCGGCGCAGTGCGGACACCAGTTCATCGGGCTGGCATTTTTTTGTCAGGTAGCCGCGCGCACCGGCTTCGAGCAGGCGCCGCGGAAGATACGCGTTGTCGATGGCTGTAAGTATCACGATGTGCGTTCGCAGATGTGCGCGGGCCACCCGCTCGGTGAGTTCCAGGCCGCTCATGCCCGGCATGTGCACGTCGGTGACGGCGACATCGGGCGTGGCCTCGCGAATCAGTGCCAAACCGCACTGCGCGTTCGACGCTTCACCAACGACCGTGATGTCCGGCTGCTGCTCGAGGATCGCACGCAGGGCAGCACGCACGAGCTGATGATCGTCGATCAGTACGACACGGATCATGACTCCCCCTTAAGTCCTGTCCGGATATGTTTCGGCGTCGGCAATCCAGCGGCATGCAGGTTTCAGTCATGCACTCGCGCTGGTCGTCCACAATGCCACGCCATTGGCCGACAAAACAACGAGACATATCCCCGCCGCGCTGTACGAATTGTCTGACACGCGCCTGCGCCTTTGGCGCAACCTGCCCCGCCGGGTCGTGCGACGCCGCATGCGGCACGTCCTGTCAGCGCTTCTTCCGGCTTTTGGGACGCACGTACAACACCAGGCTGTGATCAACGATCTCGAAGCCATGGTCGTTCGCGATCTTCTCCTGAAGGCGTTCTATTTCGTCGCTGACGAATTCGATGACATCCCCGTTGTCCGTGTTGATCATGTGGTCGTGGTGCTTGCCGCGATCGAGCTCGTAGACCGCCTGGCCACCCTCGAAATTATGCTTGACGACCATCCCGGCCGCCTCGAACTGGGTCAATACGCGATAAACCGTGGCGAGGCCGATTTCCTCCTCGCCCGCAAGGAGGCGCTTGTAGATGTCCTCGGCGGTCAGGTGCCGGTCATCGGAATCCTCCAGCAAATGGAGGATGCGCATCCTGGGGTGAGTAACCTTGAGGCCGGCACGGCGCAGTTCCTGGCTTTCCTGGTCCATGGTAGTCCTCGCCAACGAAAACGGGTCTTGATGCAGGACGATACATGGCGACGTGTCGTTCCACACTGTCCCCGATCATAACTGATGGTCACGGCCATGTATCGCGCCATGCGCCGGAAAACCATGGCCGCATCATGTCTTGCAACGACGTGGAACCCCTGTCGGCAAGTCCTGAACCGCATCGGGCCGGCGATGGCCGACTTGCCCCGCGTCGACCCATCCGCGCGGCATGCTCGTGTATCATGCCGCCATCGCCTTACACCAACCGACATCGCATGCGAACGCCTTCACGCTTACTGACCGGCTTCGTGCTCGCCGCCCTGCTCGGTGGTTGCGGGCTGGTCTACCATCCGCCGCTGGAACAGGGCAATCTGTCGAGCGAACAGGCCGTCAGCGAGCTCAAGCCGGGCTTGACCAAGCAGCAGGTGCTGTCACTGATGGGGTCGCCGGCCATCCGCAGCCCGTTTGACGACAGCCAGTGGGATTACGTCTACGTCCTGGACGTGGCGCACGGCACCAAGGAACTGCACAAGCTGTCGTTGTTCTTCGACAACGGCGTCCTGGCCCGGACCGAGGGGCAATCCTTCGCGGCAAACAACTCGAAGATGCTCAAGCTGGCCCAGACTTACGAGGTTGCCGGCAAGAAGACGAAGTACGAGGGACCGGCGCCCAAAGGCGACAAGGACTGACAGCCGGTTGCGTCACGCCGGCCCACGGGCGCGCCGGCGGCGGGCATCCATGGGATTGCGCCGCAATGGACGGTAGATCTCCACCCGATCCCCGTCACGTACTTCCCGGAGCGGGTGGCAACGACGGCCGAATATGCCGACGCAATCGTCGGACAGGCGCACGTCCGGCCGTTCGCGCCGGATTCCGGATGCCTCGATGGCCTGCCGGATGGTCGCACCCGGTGGCAACACCACCTCACGCGACCACACCGAATCGGCTTCGGCGTAAGCAACCTCCACCCGCAATGGATGCGCGCCATCAGTCATGGGCACGCCTCGCCTCGCGGCAAAAGTCGTCCACCATGCGGTTGGCCAGGCTCTGGAAGCCGAGCTTCAAGGCGGCGCTGCCCAATCGTCCCGTATAATCAAAGTCCAACTGCAAGGTCACCTTGCAACCCTCGTCACCCAGCGGGCTGAACGACCACTGGCCCTCCAGCGAACGGAACGGACCTTGCACCAGGCTGATGGTGATCCGGTCCGGTGGCTGCGTGACATTCCGCGTGGTGAAGCTGTGGCGCAATCCCGCGAAGCGCAAGTCCAGCCGCGCCACCAGCGTGTCACCATCACGATCGACGATCTCGGCATCCGAACACCACGAAAAGCGCCTTGGGTAGGCCAGGACGTCGTTGACCATGTCGAACATCTGGCTTGGGGTGCGATTCACCAGCGCACTTCGGCGAATTTCGATCACGGCGTCCCCGGTTCGGTATCATGCGGCGCCACCAGGCGCCTCCAGCGCGTTATCTTAACGGACATGGCGAAGAACAAGCACAAACAAGGCGGCACCATCGCGCTCAACAAGCGTGCGCGCCACGAATACCACATCGACAAGCGCTTCGAGGCCGGCATCGCCCTGCAGGGATGGGAAGTGAAGTCGCTGCGCGCCGGCCGCATCAATTTCGGCGACAGTTACGCGCTCATCAAGGGCGGCGAAATCCACTTGATCGGCACGTCCATCCCACCCCTGATCAGCGCGTCGACCCACGTCGTGGCCGACGACCGGCGCACCCGCAAATTGCTGCTCAACCGGCGCGAAATCGACGAGCTGATCGGCGCCGTGGAGCGCAAGGGCTTCACGCTCGTACCAACCGCCATGTACTGGAAAGCCAACCACATCAAGGTCGAGATCGGATTGGCACGCGGCAAACAGGCCCACGACAAGCGCGCCGCCGAAAAGGAACGCGACTGGAACCGCGAAAAGCAGCGCGTCATGCGCGCGAAAAACCCCGTCGCCTGAAACGGCCGGCTGGCTTAAGCGGGCCCTGGATCCCATCGCCCACGCCCACATGTATACTTGCACCACCTCTTTATGG
>CAYOEF010000062.1:0-10880 GCA_964402805.1 uncultured Rhodanobacteraceae bacterium
CGCGCGGCCATCAGGGTTTCCAGGAAGAGGTAGCGGTCGTCCTCGCGCACGGAGCGATCGCCAAGGCGACGGTGGTCGGCCAGTACGTCGGCATGCATGCGGTTCAGGGCGTCGGCCGGATCACGACGGGGGTAGGACTGTGCATCAAGCCCCAATACGCAGATCACGCGGAACGGCACATTGCGCAACGGCACCATGGAACACACGCTGACACCGCCGGCCAGGAAGCGCTGGTGCATCCGCGCGTCGGCCAGCTGCTGGCGCAGGAACTCGCGCATGCATTGCCAGTCGATGTGTCCGGCATAGGCGGCCTGTCCGGGCTGTTCACCCAGGGCGGCCACGGCACGGCGAATGGATTCCAGCGCCCGCTCCTGCACGTGGTCGAACGTATCGGGCACCAGGGCGTCCAGCAGGCGGTTCAGCAGATGCTGCCACTGTGCGGGCGTGTGTTCGCGGCGCGCCGCCTGCCGCCACTGGTGCAACAGTCGCTCGACCCGCAGAAGCTGGCCGAGCGCGCTTGCGTGCGCGCCTTCGATGTCCGTGAGTGGCGCGATGCCGTGGACCAGATCGTCACCGTCCGCGGCGTCGCGGCCCAGCAGGTAGCCCAGCAACAACCGGGTACGCCCAAACTCCCAACTGAACTCGCGATACGCCGGAAGTCCCTGGGCTTCGCGATCGGCGGCGTCTTCATCGCGGCAGATGCCCGCCTCGGCGGCGATGGCTGCCAGGTCATCGAAATCCGCATCATCCAGATCCATGGCCCGGGCCACGACCGGCGTCGCCAGCACGCCCAGCACGTCGTCCAGGCCCAGCCGCGAGGCCGGGATATCCAGCAACGAGAGGAACACGGCGCTGACCGTGTCGTCCTGGCCCGCGGGGCGATCGGCTGTGGTCCAGGGAATGCGGCGCGGATCGTCCCCGGGCAAGGCACCGAATACCGCCTCCACGCACGGGGCGTATTTGGCGATGTCGGGCACCATCACGGCAACGTCGCGCGGCTCCAGGTCCGCATGCCGCTGGAACAGATCGAGCAGGCGATCGTGCAACACCTCGACCTCGCGCATCGGCGAGTGGCACACGTGGATTTGCAGCGAGTCGTCGTCGTTCGCGCACCCGGCACCGGCCCCGGGCGATGCCAGCGTCATCACGTCGGCCTGTACCCGATGCAGCAGGGTGTCGCGCGGTGGTTCGATTTCGCTCGGGCCGGTTTCCGTGTCCGGCTGGACTTCGTCGTATCCAAACACCTGGGCGACGAAATCGCGGCCCAGGCCGCCCATCGACACCAGCAGCGGATTGGGAGGCTCGTTGAAATAATCGCCGCCGCGATCGCACAGCTGTGCGGCCACGGCGTCGCGCCGTGGCGGAATATCGCCCCAGTACTCGCGGCAAGGCGTCGGGAAAAGGAAATGCACGTCGGCATGGCGGCCGAGCACACCCAGGAAACGCAGCACGTCGGGCGACACGTTGATGCATCCGAAGGCGAACAGGCGTGCCGGAAGCCCCGGTGGCGGAGCCGTACCCTGCGCCGCATCGTGCTTGCGCAGGAAATCGCCGAGCAGGCGATTGCGCGACGGCTCGGACGTGGCTTCGACCAGCGCCCGCCACAGGATCGCCTGCACATCCGCCGGTTCCGCGCCACGCTCCCAGCTATCCAGCAAGTCGCGGCGATAGGCCTGGTAGCGTTCAAACAACTGCGCCAGATGCTGCGCGAGCTGAAAGCGGTGCAACTGCCCGCCCTCGCCTTCCACCAGCGCCGCGATTGCCGCTTGAGTCGGCGCCAGGCGTTCCAGAAGATCCAGCAATCGCCAGGCCAGCACGTTGCGGTCGAACAGCGAATGCACCGGCAACTCCGGGTGGCATGCCCGCAATACCCGCCAAACCATCTGCGCCGGCATCAGGAACTCGAGATTCGCCGCGATACCGTGTCGCCCGGCCAGGCGTTGCACCAACCAGCGCTCCAGGCCCGGTTGGGGCACCAACACCGTTTGCGGCCGCAACAGGTCAGCGGCATCGCGATGCGCCAGCAGATCGGCCAGGCGATCGGCCAGGCGCTCGAGACTGGTGTCGTAATGAAGATGGAACATGCACACCCCCACGCGGAGGCCACAAGCATGCCTCATCGACGTCGCGGATGGTGAGATGGGCGCGGACCGCCATTCCTGGTTCACCGCTCCGGACGCCGTTCCCCCGGCAGGATTCGCCGTCCCCGGAGTACCCCCGGGAAACCGCGTCGCGCGACGGCCATAACTGCCTTGCGCAAAGGATGATCCACGCGCCCATGGCGGCCGGACGGCCACTTCACACCTTCATGGCCATGTGGAAATCGCCCCGCATGGCGGCCATCGCTTGACTTGCGCGCGCAGGTTATTGCAGCATCGTTGCAAATATTGTTTCTTGTAAGTAAATTTCAGGAACAATAGTTTCACACGGTCGGGAGAGGTGTCATGAAAAGAAAGTACCGCCAGATACGGACGTTCATGCTCGCCGCAGGAAGCGTCATTGCATTGACCATGCTCGGCATGGCCGGCGCCTGGGGCGCCGCATCGACCGGGGCCGGCAACCGGCCGGTGGTAGCCGGGTTGACGGCCGAACCGAAGTCGCTGGATCCGGCGGTCGATACCGCACTCAATGATTTCCAGATCCTGGTCAACATCTACGACGGGCTGGTGACGTACGCCAACGGCTCCCTCAAGCCGGTGCCGGCACTCGCCACGAGTTGGACCACCAGCGACGATGGCACGGTCTATACGTTCAAGCTGCGCCAGGGCGTGACGTTCCAGGACGGCACGCCGTTCAATGCCGGGGCCGTGAAATTCAACTTCGACCGCATGCTGGTCAAGGGCGCGCCGGGCAGCGACACGGGCCCGTTTCCACTGGCCAAGCAGTTCTTTGGCGATGTCCAGAAAGTGACGGTCGTCGACCCGCACACAGTCAAGTTCACCCTCAAGAAGCCATCGCCATCGTTCCTGCGCAACCTGGCCTACCCGACCGGGCTGATCGTTTCACCCACCGCGGTAAAGAAATACGGCAAGGATTTCGGGCGTCATCCGGTCGGTACGGGCGCATTCGCATTCAAGTCATGGACGCCGAACCAGAGCGTCGTACTGACGGCGAACAAGGATTACTGGAACGGCGCGCCCAAGACATCCACGGTCGTCTTCCGGCCGCTGACCGACGCCAGTGCGCGCATCGCGGCCCTGCGCTCCGGTGACGTGAACCTGATCGTCAGCGTGCCGGCCACCAATTACGCACAGCTGAAAGCCGATCCCAACGTCAAGGTGGTTGCCAATCCCAGCCCCAACGTCTGGTTCCTGATCCTCAACTGCAAGCGTCCGCCGTTCAATGACAAGCGCGTGCGCCAGGCAGTCAACTATGCGATCAACAAGAAGGTGATCGTCGACCAGGTACTCTCCGGTACGGCGTCGGTGGCCACCGGACCGATCGCCCCCGCGTTCGGCGCGGTATACGACGCCAACCTGAAGGGTTACCCCTACAACCCGCAAAAGGCGAAGAAACTGCTCGCCGAGGCCGGGTACAAGAGCAATACCCAGGTCACGTTCTACGTTGCCAGCAGCGGCTCGGGCATGCTTGACCCCAAGCAGATGGCCGTGGTGATGCAGGCACAACTGCGCAAGGTTGGTATCAACGCGAAAATCCAGACGTTTGAATGGAACACCTATCTCAACCTGGTCAATGCCGGACTGGAAGGCAAGGCCGACATGGCCGAGATGTCGTGGACCACGAACGCCCCCATCACCCTGCCCCGGCTGACCTTGCGCACGGCAGCGTTCCCCGACAAGGGTGGTTTCAATTCCGGTTACTACACCAACCCCAAGGTGGACGCCATCATCAAGAAGCTGTCCACGGAAACCGACACGGCCAAGCAAAAGGCGCTGTATGCAAAGCTGCAACAGATCGTCGTCGATGACGCGCCGTGGGTGTTTGTCGCCAACGGCAAGTTCGTGGTGGCGATGAGCAAGCACCTGCACGGCGTCAGGTTGAATGCCCCGCACGTGTTCTATTTGCAAAACGCGGTACTTCAATAAACGAGACGGTACCGGCCATCGGCACACGCGTGGCGGTGGCCGGTCCGGAGATGCGATCCCAAGCCGGAGAAGCCCGACGATGTTCCGCTACGCGCTGCGAAGGCTGGCGCAATTGATTCCGGTGTTGATCGGGATATCACTGCTTGATTTTGCACTGCTGCAACTGATTCCGGGCGATCCCGCGCAAGCGATTCTCGGGCCGTATGCCACGGCCGCCAACCTCGCCTCCCTGCGCGCCCAGCTTGGCCTCGACCAGCCGTTCTGGGCGCAATACTGGACGTGGCTGGTGCATGCGGCCAGTGGCAACCTCGGCGTCTCGTATTCCCTGAACCTGCCAGTCGTGACGGTGGTGTTCCATCACCTTGGCAACACCCTGCTGCTGGCCGCCGTGGCGCTCGTCATTTGCGTCATCGTGGGAATGCTGGCCGGTGTGGTCGCCGCGGTTTGGCGCGGTCGCTGGCCAGACCGGGTGGCCACCACCCTGGCATTGATGGGCCTGTCCACACCCACGTTCTGGCTCGCCATGATCATGGTGCTGGTGTTTGCCGTGTCGCTCGGCTGGTTTCCCGCGAGCGGCATGCACCAGCCCTACGGCGGCGGCGGACTCCAGGACCTGGGGCTGCACCTGGTGTTGCCGGCGGTGACGCTCGGCCTGGCGGCATCCGGCGTGATCGCACGCCTGACGCGCTCGAGCATGCTCGAGGTGCTGGGCGAGGATTATCTGCGTACCGCACGCTCGAAGGGCCTGAGTGAGTACGTGGTCATCCTCAAGCATGCGCTCAAGAACGCCATGGTGACGATCATCCCGGTGATAGGCGTGCAGATCGGGTTTCTGCTCAGCGGGGCGATCTATGTCGAAACCATCTTCGACTGGCCGGGTGTCGGCAGCATGCTGGTGACGGCCATCTCCACGCGCGACATCCTGCTCGTGCAAGGGGGCGTGCTCATCGTGGCCATCGTCTACGTGCTTCTCAATCTGCTCATCGACCTTCTCCAAGCGGCCGTCGACCCGAGGATCCGTGCGCAATGACCGATACCACCGCAGCCCACGCCCTCCCCAGCCCGGACCCGGTGCCGCCCGCCATCGTCCGCGACAGCGCCTGGCGGCGCCTGCTGGAGAGCCGCCTGGCCATCCTGGGGCTGATCGTCGTGGCGCTGGTCGTCGTGCTGGCGTTGCTGGCACCGCTGCTGCCGCTTCCGGATCCGGCCGCCATCGATATCGTGCACAAGCTTTTGCCGCCCGGCTCCGCGGGTCATTGGCTGGGTACGGACAACCTTGGCCGCGACCTGCTCTCGCGTGTGATCTGGGGAGCACGCATAAGCCTGCTCGCCGGCGCCGTCGCCACTGTGGTGTCCGCCGTGGTCGGCTCGTTGATCGGGCTGGTGACGGGGACGTTCCACGGCCTGGTCGACCATGGGCTGATGCGCATTATCGACATCATCATGGCATTCCCGTACCTGTTGCTGGCCATCGCGCTCATCGCGGTCTTGGGGCCGGGACTGTCCAAGGCCATGATTGCCGTCGCGGTGGTCAACATCCCCTTCTTCGCGCGGGCCGTGCGCGGCGCCACGCTGGGCGTCGTGTCCAATGAATACGTGGAAGCCGCCTTGCTGTGCGGCCGTTCGCGCCTGTCGACCTTGTTCATGGAAATCCTGCCGAACGTGTTTTCCACCATCCTCATCACCATGTCGACCACGCTCGGCTGGATGATCATCGAAACCGCCGGCTTGTCGTTCCTGGGACTTGGCGCCCAGCCACCGGCGTCCGATTGGGGTTCCATGCTGGCCGACGGGCGCGACCTCCTGTCGTTCGCACCACACGTGTCGCTGGTGCCGGGCCTGGCCATCTTCATCGTGGTGATCTCGCTGAATTTCCTCGGCGACGGGCTGCGCGACGCACTGGACCCGAAGCTGTCATGACGCACATACCCATATCCGCCGGGAAGGACGCGGGAAGGCCCGTGGCATCCATGGCGCTCGAGGTTCGCGGCCTGCACACGCAGGTCCGTTCGCACCGGCGCGCATTTGACGTATTGCGCGGCATCGACCTTGCCGTCGCCAGCGGCGAAACGGTCGGCGTGGCCGGTGAATCGGGCTCGGGCAAGTCCATGCTGGCCTTGTCGATCCTCGGCCTGCTGCCGCCGGCCGTGCGCATCGCCAGCGGGTCGATCCTGTTCGAGGGCCACGACCTGGTGACCGCGCCGCGGACCCACGTGCGCTCACTGCTCGGCAACCGGATGGCCGTGATCTTCCAGGATCCCATGACCAGCCTCAACCCGTTGTTCCGCGTGGGCGACCAGATTGGCGAGGTGATGCGCCGTCATCGCGGCCTGAGCCGATCAGCGTCGTGGGCCCGTGCGGTGGAGCTGCTGGACGCCGTCAAGATTCCGCACGCTCGGGAACGTGCACGCGCCTATCCGCACGAACTGTCCGGTGGCCAGCGTCAGCGCGTGGCCATCGCCATGGCCATCGCCAACGAGCCGGCGTTGCTGATCGCCGATGAGCCCACGACGGCACTGGACGTGACCGTACAGGCCGAGATCCTCGACCTGCTCGCCGAACTCAAGCAGCGCATGGCGATGGCCATGGTGTTCATCACCCACGACCTTGGCGTCATCAGGGATATCAGCGATCGCGTGCTGGTGATGTACGCGGGCCGGATAGTCGAACATGGCCCGACCGCCGCGGTCCTGTCCGATCCGCAACATCCCTATACGCGGCGCCTGATCGCCTGCGTGCCGCAACCGGGCCAGGCGCGCATGCCGGTCCCGATCGAAGGCCTGCCGCCCGCACTGGATGCCCTGCCCGGCGGATGCGCGTTCCATCCACGCTGCGACGTCGCCGAAGCCCGTTGCCGCGCGCACGATGTGTTCCTCGCGGGTCCCGACGATCACCAGGCCGCCTGCATCAAGCCCGGGAGCCGTCCATGACCAACTCCCCCATCCTGGCGACCAGGGGCCTGGGCAAGCAATACGGCGCACGGCGGCACCTGTTGCGGCCACCCGACCCGGGAACCTGGGCGGTGCATTCCATCGACCTCGAAGTCGAACGCGGTTCCACGCTCGGCATCGTGGGCGAAAGCGGCTCCGGGAAGACGACCCTGGCGCGCATGGTTGCGGGCCTGATACGCCCCACCACCGGCACGGTGCTGCTGGAAGGCGATGCCACCGACACGATGGCGGCGCATACCCTGCACCAGAGCATCCAGTACGTGTACCAGGATCCGTATTCGTCGCTGAACCCGCGCAAGACCATCGGGCAGTCGATCGCCGTCCCGTTGCGCTTCCTGGCCGGCCAGTCGCGCGCCGAACGCCGGCGCAACGTCGCCAAGCTGCTGGACGTATCGGGACTGCGCCCGGAATTCGCCATGCGCTATCCGCATGAGCTGTCCGGCGGACAACGCCAACGCGTCGTGGTCGCCCGCGCCATGGCGGTCCATCCGGAAATCCTGGTGCTGGACGAGCCGGTATCGGCCCTGGACGTGTCGATCCAGGCACAGATCCTGACGCTGCTGCGCGACCTGCAGCGCGAGTTCAACATGACGTACCTGTTCATATCACATGACCTGGCGGTCGTGGAGGCGTTGTGCGACCACATCGCCGTCATGCGCGAGGGCAGCATCGTCGAACGTGGCACGCGGGAAGACATCTTCACCCGCGCCCGTGATCCCTATACGCAACGCCTGCTCGCGGCCATTCCCGGTACCAGGCCACGCGTCACCACGAAAGGAGGCAACGCATGCAGGTGAACGCGGCGCGCTTGCGCGCAAACCTTGAACAGCTCGCAACGTTCGGACGCGAGGCCGATGGCGGCATCACGCGCCCGGCGCTCAGTGAAGCGGACATCCAGGCCCGGCGCTGGTATGCCGACCTTGCCCGCCAGGCCGGGCTGGCCGTCACCGTGGACGGATTGTTCAACGTCACGGCACGCCTGGGAAGCAGCGGAAAAGCCGCCGTATGGAGCGGCTCGCATCTTGACAGCGTCCCGCACGGCGGCATGTTTGACGGCGCCCTGGGTGCCATGGCCGCCCTGGAATGCGTACGCCGCCTCCGCGAGGAGTCGGTGCCCTTGCGGCACCCCGTGGCCGCGGCCGCCTTCTGCGACGAGGAGGGCGCCTTCCACGGCTTCCTGGGTTCCAAGGGGCTGGCGCACGGTTGGACCGAGCCGGAACTGCGAGCCATGCACAACAGCGAAGGCGCCAGTGTCATCGACGCCCTGGCCCGCTGGCACGTGGACCCCGCACGGGCCACGGCCACGACCCTGGGACCGGGCGCCGTCCACGCCTTCGTGGAACTTCACATCGAGCAGGGGCCGGTACTGGAGGACAACGCCACCAACATCGGCATCGTCACCGGCATCGTGGGCATCAACAATGGCGTGTTCACCTTTACCGGGCGTCCCGACCATGCCGGAACCACGCCGATGCATCTGCGCCGCGACGCCCTGCGTGGGGCCGCGGCCTTTCTCGACCGGCTCCCGGCATTGCCGGGCAAACACGGCAGCCCGACCAGCGTGGCCACCTGCGGACAGCTGCATGTGGCTCCCGGCGCCAACAACGTGGTTCCATCCAGCGCGGTCGTCCACGTCGATTTCCGCGACCAAGACCCGGAAGCACTGCGGCGCCTGGAGGCCGCCATGCTGGATACCGCCCGGGAATGCGCCGCCAGCCACGACCTTGGGCTGGAATACACCCTGGAAAGCTCGACTGCACCGATCGCCATGGATGCGGCGCTGGCGGACATCAGTGAACGCGCCGCGCGCAAGCTCGGGCTTTCCACGCGCCGCATGCCCTCCGGCGCCGGCCACGACACCCAGGTCATGGCCGCACTGGCGCCAGCGGGAATGATCTTCGTGCCCAGCCGCGACGGCCGCAGCCATTCCGCACTCGAATCAACGTCATGGGATGACATTGCGAACGGGGCCAATGTGTTGCTCAATACCCTGCTGGACATGGCAAACCGCCCATCGTGAAACGCACGCTGAAACAAGACCCGCAAATCCAGGCGCATTCCCGACCCGCCGGCTCGCTGGCCGAACTGGTGCGCTCACGCTATGGCGTGCTGAGCAGCGGCGAACGCCGCGTGGCCGACACGGTACTCGGGGGAGGCGCCATCATCGCCACCCTCAAGGCGACCGAGCTGGCTGCCTCCGCGCGCGTATCCAAGGCGACCGTGAGCCGTTTCGTGGGCAAGCTTGGCCTGTCCGGCTTCGACGACTTCCGGCACATGGCGCGCGCGAACCACGAATTTGCCGCCGGTTCACCATTGCAGATCATGGCCGAAGGCCTGGCGACCACCCACGGCGACCTCGGCCTGCTGCTGCGCGAGACCTATCGGCGCGACCAGCTGAATCTCTCGCGAACCTATGCCGATCTCCCGTTGCAGGACCTCGAGGCCATCGTCAGCCTGCTGTGCGGCGCGAAACAGCTCGTCTTCGCCGATTTCCGCAAACAGTACGCACTGGCCTATTACGCCACCACGTTGTTCCGGGTCATCCGCCCGGGCGTGAGTTCGCTGCCGGTCCTCGGCGCCACCGCCGTCGACGGCATGCTCGACATCGGCCCGGGGGACGTGGTGGTGATGTTCCCGTTCCGACGTCCCGAACGCGACCAGAACCGGCTCAGCCAGGCCGTCCGGGACAGCGGCGCGCGCCTGGTCACGATCGGCGACATCTGGCCCTGTCCGGCCAGCGAGCGTGCCGACGTGCGCATTTACTGCCATACCGAAAGTGCGGGCGTGTTCGACAGTTTCGTGGCACCGATAAGCCTCATCAACGTCCTGTTCGCCGCGACGGCTGCCCGGCTGGGGGAAAGTGCGCAGGCGCGGCTGCGTGACCTGGAAACGCGCCACGCCCAGTTCGAGACCTTCGACCACACTCCGCAGCAGTAGCCCGTTGGCCGGTGCCAAGAGCCTGCACGCGGCGAAACACCCTGTCCAGCACCCCGGAGGACCTGCACATGACGTTTTCCATTCTCGCCTGCAGCGACGATGAAATCGGTGTAGCCACCGCAAGCCACTGGATCGCGGTGGGTGCCATGGTCCCGTGGTGCCGTGTCGACGCCGGGGCGGTGGCCACGCAGGCATTCACCGAGCCGGCATACGGCCCCCGTTGCCTGGAAGCCATGGCAGCCGGCGGATCCGCCGACGTGGCGCTGGAACAGGCGCTGGCCTGCGATCCGGATGCAGCCCTGCGCCAGGTCGCAGTCATCGATGCACGCGGCCGAACCGCCTCGCACACGGGTGCGTCCTGTCTCCCGCACACCAGCGCAAGCACCGGCCATGGCGTCATCGCAGTCGGCAACATGCTGGCCGCCGATGGCGTGGCCGATGCCATGGTCGAAGCATTCGACGGTGCATGCGGCTGTCTCGCATCGCGCCTCCTCGAGGCGCTTGCGGCGGGCGACGGCGTGGGAGGCGATGCACGCGGGCGCCAGGCAGGCGCCGTGCGCACCGTCCCGCGACATGCGGCGGATCCGGCCGGACTTGCCGCCCGCGAAGTCAATCTGCGCGTGGACGACCATCCAAAACCCGTCGCCGAACTGCAGCGCCTCCTGCTGCAAGCGTCGTATTTTCGCGACATCGCGGCATGCGCCTTTCCGGGCAGTGCGCATGCAAACGAGGATTTGGCCACGCGCGGACAGGAACCACCGGACATCACGACCCTGCGTCACCTGTGCGCAACCGCCGATGGTGAAGCCGCCACGGAAGCGGCACTGTGGCTGGCCGTTGCGCGCCTGCGTGGTGGCGACGCGGAGGGCGCGGAAGATCTCCTGCGCCACCATCCCAACCTGCGCGTACTCGCAACCGCCGCCGTTCCATTGCGGCCTCGGTGACA
>CAYOEF010000062.1:10980-12312 GCA_964402805.1 uncultured Rhodanobacteraceae bacterium
TGCCGGCCTGGATCTACAAATCCCCGCCTTCCTGCGCCAGCCGGTCAAACTCGCGGCATAGCAATGCCAGGCGTGCTTCCTTGACCAGCGGCACGCGCCGGCGCCAGTGGCGGACGTCGTGCAAGTCGATATCGGCGGTTACCAATGCCTCCTCGAATGCGGGCGCCTCGGCAAGTACGGTGCCGTCCGGGCCCACGACGTGCGAACGTCCCCAGAATACGAGGCCGTTCTCATGGCCAACGCGATTCACGAACACGACGAAACTTTCGAACATGCGCCCGAAAAACCGCGTGATGCCGAACCAGTAATCGGCATTGTCGACGCTGCCCGGGAAGCGGCTGTCGGCGCTGTTGGTGGGTATCAACAACACCTCGGCGCCATCCTGCACGGCGATGAAGGGCACCACCGGCTGCCACGCGTCGTTGCATACCATCAGCGCCATGTTGCCCAGCGCGCTGTGGAAGCCGCGCATGCTCTGGCCCGGGCTGAAGTGCTTGCGTTCCTCGAAGGCGCCGTAGGTGGGCAGATACAGTTTGCGGTGTACGTGGACGAGCTGGCCGGCCTCGAAATACGCGGCGCTGTTGTAGGTACGCAAGCCACCGTCTTCGTGGAATCCGAAGGTCAGCGACATGTCGCCAGCCTCGGCAAGCAGCGGCTGCAGGCGCGGATCATCGGGCGTGATGGAAATTTCCTCGCTGACCTGTCCCAGTGAGTATCCAGTGACGGACAACTCGGGAAACACGAGAAGATCCACGCCCTTGGCACGTGCCGATGCGACGAACTCCCGCATCTTGTCGAGGTTGTGCGCGATATCCCCGAGCAGGCTGTCCATCTGTGCAAGACCGATACGCATTCGTACCCCCGACGACACATGCCACGCACATGAATCATGCCGGCCTCGCGAGACCGGCATGATCCGCTTCCGTTGCGACAGTTACTTGGCGATGAAGTTGTGCTTCACCAGGAACTGGTGGGCAACCTGCTCCGGGAATTTGCCTTTCACATCGACTGCCGAATTGAGCGCCTGCATGGTCGTCAGTGTCAAGGCCTTGGAGACCGGACCAAACAGCTTGGCAAGCTGCGGATACTTCTTGAAGGTTTTATCCCGCATGGTCAACGCCGCAAAGTACGGCGGGAAGAAGTGCTTGTTGTCCTGCAGCAGGACGAGGTGCAGGTTCGGGATACGGCCATCGGTGGTGAACACGTCCCCGAAATTGCATTGCTCGCCCTTGGCGACCTGCGTGTAGACCAGTGATTCCTGCACCACGACGATGTCTTTCTTGGGCAGTTTCCAGTCATATGCCTTGACCAGGCCCGGCAAGCCATCGTCAC
>CAYOEF010000063.1:0-12152 GCA_964402805.1 uncultured Rhodanobacteraceae bacterium
CGTTGACCAGGGTGGACTTGCCAGAGCCCGACACGCCCGTCACGCAGGTGAAAAGCCCGGCCGGGATGGCGAGGTCGACGTCCTTGAGGTTGTTGCCGTGGGCCCCTTCCAGCGTCAGCCAGCCGGCTTCCGCCGGCTCGCGCCGGAGTTCCGGAACCTCGATGGCGCGTTGCCCGGAAAGGAACTGGCCGGTCACCGAGCGCTCCGCGGCCATGATGTCCTCGAGCGTGCCCTGGCCGACGATTTCGCCGCCGTGGACGCCGGCACCGGGGCCGATGTCCAGGATGTGATCGGCGCTGCGGATGGCTTCTTCGTCATGCTCGACCACGATGACCGTGTTGCCGAGGTCGCGCAGGCGCGTCAGCGTCCCCAGCAGGCGCGCGTTGTCGCGCTGGTGCAGGCCGATGGATGGTTCGTCCAGCACGTACATCACGCCAACCAGGCCCGCGCCGATCTGGCTGGCCAGGCGGATGCGCTGTGCCTCGCCGCCGGAAAGGGAATCCGCGTGGCGCTCGAGGGTGAGGTACTCCAACCCCACGTCGACGAGGAACGCGAGCCGGTCGCGGATTTCCTTCACGATGCGCTTGGCGATGTCACCGCGCCAACCGGGCAGGTCGAGGGCGCGAAAGAACGCAAGGCTGGTGCCGATGGCCCAGGTGCCGATTTCCGGCAGGTTGTGGTCCCCCACGAACACGTGCCGCGCGGAACGGTTGAGCCGCTGGCCATGGCATGCGGGGCACGGGCGTTCGGCGATGTACCGGGCCAGCTCATCGCGCACCGCGGAGGATTCGGTTTCCCGGTAGCGCCGCTCCATGTTAGGGATGATCCCCTCGAAACGATGCGTGCGGGTCACGTTGCCGCCACGTTCGGTGAGGTAGCGGAACGCGATCTTGTCTTCGCCCGATCCGTACAGGATTGCACGCTGGATGTCGCCGGGAAGCCTGTTCCAGGGCGTTTCCACGTCGAACCGGTAGTGCCGCGCCAGCGACATCACCAACTGGTAGAAGTGGGCGTTGCGCCGATCCCATCCGCGCACCGCACCGCCCGCCAGGGACAGTTCGGGGTGGAGCACCACGCGCTCGGGGTCGAACACTTCGCTCACGCCCAGGCCGTCGCACGTCGGGCACGCGCCGACCGGCGAGTTGAACGAAAACAGCCGCGGCTCCAGTTCCGGCAACGAGTAGTCGCACACGGGACAGGCGTAACGCGACGAGAAAAGCTGGGGCGACGCGTCGGGATCGTCCACGTCCGCCACCACGGCGAGGCCCTCGCCCAGCCGCAGTGCCGTCTCGAAGGACTCGGTCAGGCGCTGCTTGATGTCCTCGCGCACGCGGAAGCGGTCGACCACCACGTCGATGTTGTGCTTGATGCGCAGGCCAAGCGGCGGCACGGCGTCGAGGTCGTACACCACGCCATCCACGCGCACGCGCACGAAACCCTGGGCACGCAGGGCATCCAGCACCTGCACATGCTCACCCTTGCGTTCGCGGATGACGGGCGCCAGCAGCATCCAGCGCTTTTCGGCGTCGAGGGCCAGGGTGGCATCGACCATCTGGCTGACTGTCTGCGCCGCCAGCGGGATGTCATGGTCCGGGCAGCGCGGCGTGCCTACGCGCGCGAACAGCAGGCGCAGGTAATCCTGGATTTCCGTGATCGTGCCCACGGTGGAACGGGGATTGTGCGAGGTCGATTTCTGCTCGATGGAGATCGCCGGGGAGAGGCCTTCGATCGAATCGACATCCGGCTTTTCCATCATGGACAGGAACTGCCGTGCGTAGGACGACAGCGATTCCACATAGCGTCGCTGGCCCTCCGCGTAGATCGTGTCGAAGGCCAGCGAGGATTTCCCGGAGCCGGACAGGCCGGTGATGACGATCAGCCGGTCGCGTGGCAGGTCGACGTCCAGATTCTTGAGGTTGTGGGTGCGCGCGCCGCGAATGCGGATCTCGCTCATGGTCGAAAGTCCCGGTATTGCGGGCACGATGAGGGATGCATCGTGTCGGACAGGTGAACGCTACACTATAGCAACTGATCATCCGCCCGGATGTATCGGGTGCTCTTCAGGGCGTGCGCGGTGCACGCGACAAGGTTGCGCGACTGGCCATGCAAGGGTGGCTGGCGGCGAACGGGAGGATTCGTGGTGGCGACAGGCAACGTTGAACCGGCGGCGCAATCGCAGACCGGATTCTGGGGTGCGTTCGTCGCAGCCCTGCTGCTGTGCGTGCTGTGCACCATCGGGGTGTTCCTCATTGCCGTGGGCGCCACGGCCTCGGGCTGGTCGCACTTCAATATCTGGGCGCTGCCGGGTTGTGGAATCCTCCTGCTCTGGCTGGTCATTGCCTGCAAGCGTGCGGCCTCGCGTGCGGCCTGGCGCAAGGTCTGGGGGTTGCTGGCAGGCACTGCGCTTGGTGTCGTCCTGCTTGCTTCGTTCGCCACTTACGTGCTGGTGGTGCGGGGCAGGTGAGGATCACCTGCGTGCGTCAGGCCGAGCGCGATTCGGGGCGTTATGATGGTGTGCAGACGCACGCGCGGCAGGGCATGGCATGGGCAATGGGGCAGGCGACGACAACACAGGTTCCACGCCGGCGGACGCCAGCCGGGATTCCGTGAAATCCTGGCGGCGTGCGCTGCGTGTCGAGTTGCGTAAAAAACGCCTCGGCGTTCCGCGGCACGACCGGGCCCGATTCAACCAGGCGATTGAAGCCGTTCTTTATCCGATGCTGATGGACTCGGGCGCGCGCGTGATCAGCCTGTACCTCCCTTTCGGCGGCGAATTCGATACACGCCACCTGATGCAGCACCTGCATGACGAAGGTATTTGCGTCGCACTTCCCGATGTGGTCGAACGCTGGACACCGCTGGTGTTTCGGCCGTGGCGACCGGGCATCGGCATGCGCCGTGACGCCCATGGCTTCCACGTGCCCGATACCGATGAAAAGATCATTCCCGAAACCGTGGTCGCGGCGCCGCTCGGTTTTGACGATGCATGCTATCGGCTTGGCAACGGGGGTGGCTATTACGACCGCACGATGGCCGTATTGCCGCCGGTGCGCCTGTTCGTCGGCGCAGGCTACGAATGCTGCCGAATCGACACCATCCGACCGGCCGCGCACGACATCCCCATGCAGTGCGTCGTCACCGAGACGGGGGCGCATTTTCCCAGCACAACTCCTTGACAAATAGTTATTAAGCTGATAGCCATCAAAGAATCTGCCTGAATTTCAAGTTGCCTTCTCAACACACCGCAGGAGTCGACGATGGCTATTAGCAGTCAATCGGAGAATGAGGGTCCCACGCCAGGCCAGCTTCGTTCCGACATCGAAATTGCGCACGCGGCACACCTCAAGCCCATTGAGGAAATTGGCGCCGCGCTGGGTGTTCCCTGGGAGGCCATGGTGCCGTATGGCCACACCAAGGCCAAGATCCGCCTGGATTACATCGCCGGGCTGGCCGACCGGCCGGACGGCAAGCTGGTGCTCATGACGGGGATCACGCCGACGCCGCCCGGCGAAGGCAAGACGACAACCGTCGTCGGACTCAACGATGCCCTCAACCGCATCGGCAAGAAGGCGGTTTCGTGCACCCGCGAACCGAGCCTGGGCCCGGTGTTCGGCATGAAGGGCGGCGCCGCCGGCGGCGGTTATTCGCAGGTCGTCCCGATGGACGACATCAACCTGCACTTCACCGGCGACATGCACGCCATCGGCATGGCGCACAACCTGCTGGCGGCGCTCATCGAGAACCACATCCATTGGGGCAACAAGCTGCACATCGACTTGCGCAAAGTGTCGTTTCGCCGCGTCATGGACATGAACGACCGCGCCCTGCGCGACATCGTCGTGGCGCTTGGCGCGGGCAACGGCGTGGCAAGGGAGGCCGGGTTCGACATCACGGTGGCGTCCGAAGTCATGGCCATTTTGTGCCTGGCGAGGGACATCACCGATTTGCAACGGCGGCTGGCCGCCATCGTGGTGGCCGAAACCGTGGACGGCGAACTGGTCACCGCTGCCGACCTCAAGGCTGACGGCGCGATGACGATGCTGCTCAAGGACGCGCTGATGCCCAACCTGGTGCAGACGCTGGAGAACAACCCCGCGTTCATCCACGGCGGACCCTTTGCCAACATCGCCCACGGCTGCAATTCGGTCATGGCCACGCGCACGGCGCTCAAGCTGGCCGACTACGTCGTGACGGAGGCCGGTTTCGGCGCCGACCTCGGGGGCGAAAAGTTCTTCGACATCAAATGCCGCAAGGCCGGCCTGACGCCTGCTTGCGCCGTGATCGTGGCGACGGTGCGCGCGCTCAAGATGCACGGTGGGGTGCCGCTGGACAACCTCAAGGCGGAAAACGTCGAGGCGGTGCGCGCCGGCTGCGCCAACGTGATTCGCCACATGCGCATCGTCAAGCACTTCGGCGTACAGCCCGTCATTGCCATCAACCGTTTTCCGACGGACACCGAGGCGGAACTCCAGGTGATCCGCGACGCGGGCCTGGCCGAAGGAGTAGACAGTGCCGTATGCACGCATTTCCTCGATGGCGGCGCGGGCGCGGAGGAACTGGCGCGCAAGGTCGTTGCGGTTGCCGAAAGTGGCGAGACCCGTTTCCATCCGCTTTACGACACCGACAAACTGACTCTGCGTGAGAAGGTCGAAACGATTGCCAGGGAGCTCTACGGGGCCGACGGCATTGCCCCGGAGAAAAGCGCCGAACGACGTTTCGAAGACCTCCAACGCCGGGGGTTTGGCCATTTGCCGGTATGCATCGCCAAGACCGAGAAGAGCTTTTCCAGTGATCCGACGTTGCTCGGTGCGCCATCGCATCACACGCTTGCGGTCCGCGAGGTGCGCCTGTCGGCCGGCGCCGGGTTTGTCGTGGTGATCTGTGGCAAGTTGATGACCATGCCGGGGTTGCCCAGGGTTCCCGCGGCCCAGGGCATGGGCGTTGATGCGGACGGGGAAATCTTCGGGCTGTCGTGACCCACGTTTGCCTGCGGCCGGCATTTGCAAGTAAAATGCCCGGCTCGCGATCGCGAAAGCACCACAGAATAACAACAGAAGGTTCACACCATGTACGCAGTCATAAGGACCGGCGGCAAGCAGTACCGCGTGATGCAGGGCGAGTTCCTGCGCGTGGAGAAGCTGGACGCCGATGTCGACAACACCGTCACGTTCGAGCAGGTCCTGCTCGTGGGTGACGGCGAGAACGTCATCGTCGGTACGCCGACGGTGGCCGGTGCCAGTGTCAGTGCCACCGTACGCAGCCACGGCCGTGGCAAGAAGGTGCGCATCATCAAGTTCCGTCGTCGCAAGCACCACATGAAGCGGCAGGGACACCGGCAGTACTACACGGAAATCGAGATCACCGGCATCACCGGTGGCAAGGCATAACGGGAGCAGGCAACCATGGCACACAAAAAGGGCGTAGGCTCCAGCAAGAACGGTCGCGACTCCAACCCGAAATACCTTGGCGTCAAGATCTATGGCGGCCAGGCCATCGAGGCCGGCAACATCATCGTGCGCCAGCGTGGCACGCGGTTCCACGCCGGCGATGGCGTGGGCCTGGGGCGTGACCACACGCTTTACGCGCTCACCGACGGCAAGGTCCAGTTCAAGAAGCGCGGCCCCAAAGGGCGCAAGTTCGTGGATGTGGTCCCGAGCTGACCGCCTGAAGTACTGCGGTATTCTCCAAGACCCCGCCACCGCGCGGGGTCTCGTCGTTCGGCCGGTTGCCCGTTCATGAAATTTGTCGACGAAGTCCATGTCCACGTCAAGGCCGGCGACGGTGGCAACGGGTGCGTCAGTTTTCGACGTGAGAAATACATCCCCAAGGGGGGGCCGGACGGCGGCGACGGCGGTCGTGGCGGTTCCGTGTGGCTGGTTGCCGATGAGGGACTCAACACCCTCGTCGATTTTCGCCATCGACGCCACTTCAAGGCCGGGCGGGGCCAGGACGGCATGGGCAGCGACCGGTATGGCAAGGCCGGCCAGGACCTGGACGTGCGCGTGCCGGAGGGCACGGTGGTCACCAATGTCGAGACGGCGGAGGTCATCGGTGATCTCACCACGCACGGGCAACGCCTGAAGGTCGCGCAGGGCGGCAAGGGCGGCCTCGGCAACATCCACTTCAAGAGCTCCGTCAATCGGGCGCCACGCCGGGCGACACCGGGGACGGCCGGCGACGAACGCGAGTTGCAGCTGGAGCTGAAACTGCTGGCCGACGTCGGCCTGTTGGGGTTCCCGAATGCGGGCAAGTCGACATTCGTACGCGCTGTTTCGGCAGCCACGCCGCGCGTGGCCGATTATCCGTTCACCACGCTGCACCCCGCCCTGGGCGTGGTGCGCAGTGGCTCCGGCTCGAGCTTTGTCGTTGCCGACATTCCCGGCCTGATCGAGGGCGCCGCCGATGGGGCCGGCCTGGGCATCCAGTTTCTCAAGCACATCGCACGCACGAGCCTGCTGCTGCACATGGTGGACGTCGCCCCCGTGGATGGCAGCGACCCGGCAGGGCAGGTCGAGGCCATCACGCGCGAGTTGGCGCGGTACGATCCGGACCTGTTGTCCAGACCACGCTGGCTGGTATTCAACAAGTCGGACATGCTCGACCCGGCAACCCGCGACGCCGTCGTCGCCGATCTGGTCGAGCGGCTGGACTGGCAGGCCCCCTGGTTCCTGATTTCCGCGACGTTGCGGGAGGGCACCCACGAGTTGTGCAACCGGGTGCAGCGCTTTTTCGACGTCGAACGCGAGCGCCAGCGTGAACGGGCCGCACCGGACGACGATCCACACGCGCACGACGCTTGAACCAACACAAAAAAGCCGGTCGCGACGACCGGCTTTTTGCATCGCCACGATGGCACGCGGGATCAACCCATGGCGTGGATCGCGGCGTTCAGGCGACTCTTGTGGCGCGCCGCCTTGTTCTTGTGGATCAGGCCACGGGCGGCGTGGCGGTCCAGGAGTGGCACGACGGCCTGGTAGGCCTCCGTGGCAGCGGCTTTGTCGCCAGCCTCGATGGCCTTGGTAACCTTCTTGAGCGCGGTACGCACCATGGAACGTGCACTGACGTTGCGCTGACGGTTTTGCTCCGACTGGCGCGCGCGCTTCTTCGCGGATTTGATGTTGGCCAAGGGGTGACTCCGAATTGGGTTGCGTGCGAAAAGGCGTGAATTGTCGGCTCTTTTGCGTAGCGCGTCAACGTGCCCGTGCTTTTCGTCCTGCCGCTTCCGGAGCGGGCCGGTTACCATCCACGTTCGATTCGACAACCCTCTCCCCGGCGTTCATCGGATGGTTCAGCCCGCACGATGCACGCTTGGCCGCATGATGAGTGCACTTCGCTTCCATCCGCCGCTGGAACCCGACTGATGGCCGCCCGCCGCGGACGTCGGTGGTGGCTCGGCCTGCTGGTGGTTCTCGCCGGGCTGCTGGCACTCGCCTGGTGGTTCCCCGCGCGCTGGGCGTGGTTTCTGGCGCGCAACGATTATCCCGGGGTTTCGCTGCGTGATCTCCACGGCAGCGTCTGGGACGGGACGGCAGATGGCCTGGCGGTTCGCGGCGAGTCCCTGGGGCGGCTTGACTGGACCGTGGCGCGCCTGAGTGTGCTGGGCACCGCGCGCGCGACGTTTTCCCTGCATGGAACGGGGCTGACGGTGAAAGGGCGCGTCACCCGTCCGGCCGATCGCGTCCTCGTCTTCAGCGACGTGACATTCCGTATACCCGCCACGCGCTTCGAAGTATCCTTGCCCGCCGGTTTCACGCCCGGCGGCACGCTGGTGGGCAAGGTGAATGACCTGCGCCTGGTCAATGGCTGGCCGGGAGTGCTCGAGGCACGGGTGGACTGGCGCACGGCCACGCTGCTCAAGGATGGCCACGCATTGGACCTGGGGGACTTGCGTTCGAACTGGCAATCGCGGCCGGGGGGCGTCATCAGCGGTGGACTGACCGACACCGGTGACGGCGCGGTGGCCCTGGACGGAGGCGTGGTGGTGTCGGCCCTGGGCTGGCGCGTGGACGTGACGGTGCGCCAGCGACATGCGAATCCGCGTCTGGCACGCCTGCTCGATCGACTCGGCACGCGCGATGGCACGGGGGCGGTGGAAATTCGATACCGGGGAGGCCTGGCGGCGATGGAGAAGATGCTGTGACCATGACTGACAAGTGGCTGGACGATGCGCTGGGAGTGGCCCGCGAGGCCGCGGCCACGGCGGCCGAGGTGATTGCGCATTACCGCGCCGGGTCGGTGGCCGTGGAGTACAAGGCCGACGCGAGTCCGGTGACGGCGGCGGACCGCGAGGCCGAATCGGCCATTCGCCGGGTGATCCGTGGCCACTATCCCGATCACGCGATCTTTGGCGAGGAGCAGGGTCGCGAGGGCGCTGGCGAGTTCCTGTGGCTGGTGGATCCGCTGGATGGCACCAAGAGTTTTGTGCGCGATACGCCGTTCTACTCGACCCAGATCGCCTTGATGCACGGCGGGCAACTGGTACTTGGCGTATCCGCGGCGCCGCATTTTGGCGAAACCCTGTGGGCGCGCCGTGGCGGTGGCGCGTGGATGAACGGCCGACGCGTGGCGGTGGCCGATACCGGCACGCTGGACAAGGCCGTACTGTCCTTTGGGAACGTGCGCACGCTGGCGATGGACCTGCCGCGCTGGCGCGCCTTCGGCGGCCTGGTCGGCCGGGTCAACCGCGTGCGCGGCTATGGCGATTTTTGCCACTACCACCTGTTGTCCCGTGGCAGCGTGGACATCGTCGTGGAGTCGGACGTCAACATCCTCGACATCGGCGCACTGGCCGTGATCGTACGCGAGGCGGGCGGGGTGTTCACCGACCTGGATGGTGCCGAACTGGATCTTGAAACGCGCAGCGTGCTGGCGGCGGTGCCCGCGCTGCACGCGGACGTGCGTGAAACGCTCGCATGTGCCGCAGGTGGTGCGTGAGGGCGGGTTACAATGCCCCCATGCCCAAGCCGCCCAAAATCCTGGCGCGCCGCGGTGATGCGTGCAGCCGCTTCCTGCGCGTGGAAGAGCTGGACCTCGAGTTTGCCAATGGCGCCCGGCGCACCTACGAACGCATTTTGAATGCGGGCCACGGTGCGGCCATCATCGTGCCGATGCGCGACGACGACACCGTGTTGCTGGTACGCGAATACAGCGCCGGGCTCCAGCATTACGAGCTGGGACTGCCCAAGGGACGCCTGGAGCCTGGCGAGAATGCCGTCGATGGCGCCAACCGCGAACTGAAGGAAGAAGTCGGTTGCGGCGCGCGCGAGCTGACCGTGCTGGGGCGCCTGGCGCTCGCGCCGGCCTACATGAGCCACGTCGCGGACGTGGTCATGGCGCGCGCGCTGTACCCGCACCGCCTGCCGGGCGACGAGCCGGAGGAACTGGAAGTGGTCCCGTGGCGCATGTCCGATCTGCACACCCTGATTGCGCGTGAAGACGTCAGCTCGGCGCGCTCCATCGCGGCGTTGTTCATGGCTCGCGAATACCTCGCCGGCCGGTACCGTCCGGCATGAGCATGCACGTCGACAGCCTGCCGTCGCTGGAGGCCGTGTGTGGGCTGGCCGAGCGTGCCGCGGCGGCGATCATGGCGGTGTACGGTCGCGCCGACTTCCGTGTCGAGTACAAGGCGGACAACTCCCCCGTGACCGAGGCGGACCTTGCGTCCAACCGGATCATCATCGCCGGCTTGCGCGCACTCACGCCGGACATTCCGATCCTCACCGAGGAATCGAGCGACATCGACTGGGAAGAGCGCCGGCGCTGGTCGCGCTATTGGCTGGTTGACCCGTTGGACGGCACCCGGGATTTTCTCAAGCGCAACGGCGAATTCACCGTCAACATCGCCCTCATAGAGGGCCACCGCAGTGTCATGGGCGTGGTGCAGGCGCCAGCCAGCGGAGACCTCTATTTCGCCAGTATCGGCCATGGGGCACACATGCGCCGGCGCGGGCAGGCTGCCGCCTTGCGCACGCGGGAGCCGTCATCGCCCGTGGTGGTCGCATCAAGCCGCTCCCACGGCAATGCGCGACAGGCGCACCTGCTCTCGGGAATCGGTGAATACACCCAGGTGGCGATGGGTTCCTCGCTGAAGTTTTGCCTGCTGGCCGCCGGGGAGGCCGACCTGTATCTGCGTACCGGGGCCACCGGCGAGTGGGATACGGCCGCCGCGCAATGCGTGCTCGAACAGGCGGGCGGCGCCGTGGTGCGCCTGGACGGCGCGCCACTGGTGTATAACGCCAAGCCGTCGCTCATCAATCCCGAGTTCATGGCCGTGGGCGACCCGGCATGCGACTGGCCGGCGCGGCTGGCGCATTGAACCGCCCGTACGGGCTTGCTGTAGAATGCCTGCTTTTCCGCAGACCGCGGCCCGGAACATGGTGCACGATCCGACCCCGAGCATCGTCGATGATCGTCCGAACACCGCGCCGGCGCGTGGCATCGATGCCCGTGGCTGGCGCTTGTGCGTGGCGCCGATGATGGAGTGGACCGACCGCAGCTGCCGCCACTTCCATCGCCTGCTCTCGCCCCATGCGCGCCTGTACACCGAGATGCTGGTTGCCGCCGCGCTGGTGCACGGCGACCGCCACCGCCTGTTGCGGCATGGCGGCGAGCATCCGCTTGCCCTGCAACTCGGCGGCAGCGACCCGGCACTGCTGGCCGCGGCCGCCCACTACGGGGTGAAAGCCGGGTACGACGAGATCAACCTCAACGTGTGCTGTCCGTCGGATCGGGTCCAGTCCGGCAATTTCGGGGCATGCCTGATGCGCGATCCGGAGCGGGTGGGGCAGTGCGTCCGGGCCATGCGTGGGGCGGTCGACGTGCCGGTCACGGCCAAGTGCCGCATCGGCGTGGATGACCAGGATGCCTGGGCCGACCTGCAACGGTTCGCGGACATCGTGCATGCCGCCGGCGTCAGCGTGCTTGAAGTTCACGCGCGCAAGGCGTGGCTCGACGGACTCTCGCCCAAGGAAAACCGCAACATCCCACCGCTCGATTACGACCGCGTCTATCGCCTGAAGCAGGAGCATCCGGGGCTGATCGTCGTCATCAATGGCGGTATCACCGACGTCGCGCAGGCCGTGGCACATCTCAGCCACGTGGATGGCGTGATGCTGGGCCGCGCCGCGTACCGGGACCCCTGGATCCTGGCCGAGCTGGAACATGCGTTATGGGGAACACCGTTGCCGACGCGCGCCAGCATCGTGCGCCGCATGCGCCCGTACGTCGAGGCGGAATTGGCCGCCGGTGGCACCCTCCGGCACGTCGCACGCCACATGTTGGGCCTTTACCACGGCCAGCCGCGGGCGCGCCTGTTCCGGCGCCTGCTTGGCGAGGGCATGCGGGCCCCGTGTGCCGGCTACGGATTGCTTGAACAGGTACTCGAGGCCGTGGAGCCGGTGTTGAGGGCGGCTTGAGTTTTGTTCAGGTTCAGCAGCCGTGCACCTCGTTGCGGCATCATGGCAGCATGCGCAACGCGACACGCAAATGGCTGGCGGCTGGCTTGGCGATCGCCCTGGGCGCGTCGGTTGCGCCCATGGTCGTGGCGGCGGATACGACCGGCGCATCTGCAGGTGACCATGCACCGGAGCGGACCCGCACCGGCCCACTGACCATCGAGCAGGCGGTTGCCGAGGTGCAACATGACACCCACGGCAAGGTACTGCGCGCCAATTCGCGCAGGTATGGCGACGTGACCGAGTACTGGATCAAGGTGTTGACGCCAGACGGACGGGTGCGTGTGATATCCCTGCGCTCGCAGCCGCCCCGGGCTGCGACCGGCAAATCCGAGGAGACCCATTGATGCGTATCTTGTTGGTGGAAGACGAAGCCCCGCTGCGCGAGACGCTGACGGCGCGCTTGCGGCGGGACGGTTTCGCGGTGGACGCCGCCAGTGACGGCGAGGAGGGCCTGTATCTTGGGCGCGAGGTCCCCTTCGACATGGCGATCATCGACCTTGGCCTGCCCAAGTTGTCGGGGGTCGACCTGGTGCGGACGCTGCGGGCGGAACAGTACAGCTACCCGATCCTCATTCTTACGGCACGTTCCAGTTGGCAGGACAAGGTGGAATGTTTCAAGTACGGCGCCGACGATTACCTGGTCAAGCCGTTCCATGTCGAGGAACTGCTCGCGCGCATCAATGCGCTGGTGCGCCG
>CAYOEF010000064.1:0-12092 GCA_964402805.1 uncultured Rhodanobacteraceae bacterium
CGCCGTGGGAGGGCACGGCACGCCGTGCCCCCGTACACACACCCGGGACAGGTCACCGCAACAGACTGCGCGCGATGATCATGCGCTGGATCTCGGAGGATCCCTCGTAGATGCGCAATATCCTGACGTCCCGCACGTAACGCTCCAGGGGCATATCGCGGGTGAATCCGTAGCCACCATGGATCTGCAGGGCGCGGTCCGTGACGAAGGCGGCCGCTTCGGAGGCATACAGCTTGGCCATGGCCGATTCCGTGGAGAAGCGCTCGCTCCGGGCCCGTTTTGCGGCCGCCTGTAGGGTCAGCGCCCAGGCCGCCTCGAGGCGTACCTTCATGTCGGCCAGCATCCAGCGGATGCCCTGCTTCCCGGCCAACGGTTCGCCCCCGATCAGGCGTTGCTTCGCCCATGCCACCGCGGCATCGAGGGCCGCCTCCGACACCCCAATGCTGGTCGCGGCAACGTCCAGGCGGCTGTTGTCCAGCACTTTCATGGCGGTGTAGAAGCCACTGCCCTCGGTCCCGAGGCGTTGGCCTGCTGGCACGTGGCAATCCAGCGACACCTCGAAGGCATGCCCGCCGCGGATCCCCATCAGATTTTCCGGCGGCGACACGACCAGCCCCGGCGTGCCCTTGTCTACCACGAAGGCACTGATGCCCTTGTGCCCCACATCGGGGTCGGTTTTGGCATACACCACAATGAAATCGGCCTCGCCGGCGTTCGAGATGAAGTGCTTGGTGCCGGACAGGCGGTAACCATCGCCCTCGCGCACGGCCCGGGTCGCCATGTCGGCGGGGTTGGACCCGGCACGCGGTTCGGTCAGCGCAAACGCACCAAGCGTTTTGCCCGCGGCGGCGTCCGGAAGATAGCGGTCACGTTGGCCGTCATCGCCACCAATGAGGATGGAGTCGGTGCCCAAGTAGTGCGACCCGATCATGGACGCGGTCGCCGCGCAGCAGCGTGCAATCTCGACCAGCGATAACAGCATCGCCACCGGGCTGACGCCGGGGCCACCCCAGCGTTCGGGAAGGTTCATGCCCATGACACCCAGCGCCGACAAGCCGGGAACGTGACAGGTCGCCGAGCGTGCCTGTTCGTCGAGCACGGCGGCCACGGGGGCGAGTTCGCTGGCCGCGAACCGCGCCACGGCGCGCGCGATTTCCTGGTCTTCGCCGGTGACGCCAAAACGCATGTTCATCGTGTTTCACCTCGTAAAGCAGGCCGGATCGGGCAGATTACCCCTTGCCGAACGCGCCACTGTCGGCCAAGGCGGTGACTTCCTCCATGGTCAGCCCGAACACGTCGCGCAGGACATTGCGGGTATCACCCCCCAGCGATGGAGCCGGGTGAGTCGGGCCTTCGCTCCATCCGGAAAACCTGACCGGCTGGTGCGGCAGGCGTAAATCCGGCAATGCCGGGTGCGTAACGTCACGCAGCAATCCGCGATGGCGCGCCTGCGCACTGTCGAGCGCCTCGCGCACGTTCCAGATCGGCGCCGCCGGGACCGCCGCCTCGCCAAGACGTTCCACGACTTCCGTCACACCGAGCTGGCGGGACCATGATTCGATGTGTGCACGCAGCGCCGGCTCGTTGCTGGAGCGCGCTTCGTCACTTCCAAAGCGCACGTCAGTGGCCAGTTCCGGCTGGCCGATGGTGGTTGCCAACTGCGCGAACAGCTTGTTGTTGAGCACCGCTAGCACGAAGTACCCGTCCCGGGCCTGGAACACGCCGAATGGGGCCGACAGCGGATGGCGATTGCCGACCCGCGCAACGTCGCGCCCGGTGAACAGGAACCGGGCCACCGCCGTGACCGTGAATGCCAGGGTGGAATCCAGCATCGCTGCGTCGACGTGCGTGCCGCGACCGGTCTGCTGCCGGCCGTGCAACGCAGCCAAGGTGCCCCACGACGCGAACAAGCCGGTCACCACGTCCGATACGGCTTCGCCGACCAGCGTCGGCGGCCCGTCCGGGAATCCGGTCGATTGCATCAGCCCGCTCATAGCCTGGATGATGATGTCGTACGCGGGCCGCCGCGCCTCCGGGCCGTCTTGTCCAAATCCGGAAATGCTCGTATAAATCAGCTTCGGATTGACAGCAGCGAGCGCTTCGTAACCGATCCCCAGCCGATCGGCCACACCAGGTCGAAAATTCTCCACGACGACATCGACCTGCGCCGCCATGCGGTGGACAAGAGCCTGTGCCTCGGGTGTCTTGAGATCGAGCACCAGCCCGCGCTTGTTGCGATTTACCACGTTGAACAGCGCGCTCTGGCCGTTGCGCATTGGGCCGATGTCACGGTAGTCGTCGCCCTGCGGCGGTTCGACCTTGATGACCTCGGCGCCGAGATCGCCCAGCAGCGCCGTACAGAACGGACCGGAGAGCACGCGTGTGAAGTCCAGTATCCGCACATCGACCAAGGCGCCGGTCGCCGTGTCGCGTGTTTCCTGCATGACAAACTCCCACCAGTGCGCGGCCCGGGCCGACACGCCGTCAAACCGTGAACACCTTCCCCGGATTCAGGATTCCATGCGGGTCGAGGCTGTGCTTGATCGTACGCATGGCGGCGAAGCCCTGGGCGTTGACGCTGTAATGGAGAAAATCCCGTTTCAGCAGTCCGATGCCGTGCTCGGCGGAAATCGATCCGCCCCAGGCGCCGACCAGCGCGTAGACGAGGGCCTCCACCTCGTAATGCATGCCGGCGGTATTTTCCGGGAGTGAGTTGCCGTCCACGGTCCAGTGCAGATTGCTGTCGCCGATGTGGCCGAACGCGACGCTCATGCAGTCGGGCCACCTGCTTTGCAGCCGTTCGCGCAATGTAGTGACGAACGCATCGATACGGGCAATCGGCAGGCTCACGTCGAAGTTGATGGCATCGAGGCGGGACGGGAACTCGCCGGTGGCTTCGCGGATGCGCCACAGTTGCGCGGCCTGCGCACCCGAGCTTGCCAGGACGACGTCGACCAGGCGGCCATCATCGATCAACGGTTCAAGGGCATTTTCAAGCGCGGCGGCCTCGCACTCCACCTCGCACAGGACATACAACGGAAAATCCGTGTCCAGCGGCGGGGATCCGTTGAGCCAGCCGCAGGACATGACGTAGAAGTCCTGCCACATGACTTCGAACGCTTCCACGGGCAGGCCCGCCGTACGCAACGCCCCCAGCAGGCCGATGGCGTCCTCGTAACGCCTCACCGCGCACAGGAAGGTGTGGGTCTCCCCTGACCTGGGTGCCAGTTTCAGCACGACCCGGGTAATGACGCCCAGGGTGCCTTCGGAGCCGATGAACCATTGCTTCAGGTCGTACCCGGCGTTGTTCTTGACCATCGTGTTCATGAGGTCCAGCACGCTGCCGTCGGCAAGCACCACCTCCAGGCCCAGGACGCGATCACGCGTCATGCCATGACGCAGGACGGCGTGGCCGCCGGCGTTGGTGGCCACGTTGCCGCCAATCTGGCAGCTGCCGCGCGAACCGAGATCGACCGGGTAACGCAGGCCCGCATCCCGGGCCGCTTCCTGGACGGCGACAAGCGTATTGCCCGCACCGGCCGTGAGCGTCGCGGCGGTGGCATCCACTTCGATATCGCCGGACAAATGCTCCAGGGAAATGGCCACGCTGCCCGCCGACGGGACGGCGCCAGCGGCAAGGCCGGACAAGCCACCCTGCGGTATGACCGGGCAACGGTGTTGATTGCACAAACGCAGTGCCGTGGCCACATCCGCCGTCGACCTTGGCCGGACCAGCGCCAGCGGGCGACACGGCGCGTGTCCCGTGGCATCGGTCCAATACCGCTCGGGAATGGCCTCCGCGGCGAGGACCATTCCACCCAGGGCATCCGCGAGGGCGCGGGCAACCGTGTCGTCAGCAGTCATGTGTCATCCCCGGCGCCTCGTTGGCGCCTGCGCGGTACAGGCAGGTCCGATCCAGCATGTCCAGGCCCGGCCGCCCCAACAGGGCCAGCGTGGTGCGGAGCTGTTCACGGAGCATGCTCAACGCAAGGCTTGCCCCGTCCGTTCCGCCGACGGCCACACCGTAAAGTGTTGCGCGGCCGCACAGTGCGGCGTCGGCACCCAGCGCGACGGCCTTGGCGATATCGCTGCCGCGGCGGATGCCGCTGTCGAACAGGACACGCAGGTCCCCGCCAACCACATCGACCACGGCGGCCAGGCAATCCAGTGACGCGAACGTGCCGTCGAGCTGGCGCCCGCCGTGGTTGGTCACCACGACGCCGTCCGCGCCCAGATCCCTGGCACGCCGGGCGTCGCCCACGTCGAGGATCCCCTTGATGATGAGTTTTCCCGGCCACTGCTCCCGCAGTTGGCCAAGGTAATCCCAGGTCAATTCGCGCATCATCTGCGCGTCGATGAAACTCGCGGCACCGGCGGCACTGCGCTTGTCCGCCGGCAGGTAGGGACTCAGGGTCCCCAGGGTGGGCACGCCCTTCGGAAACAGCGCCTGGCCAAGCCAGCGCGGATGGAGCGCCGCATCGAGCTTGCATCGCGACGTCAATGTCATCGCCTTGCCGTAGCAACGCGCATACCACTCGCGGGGTCCCAGGATGACGGCGTCGGTCGTGACCAGCAGGGTGTCGACACCGGCATCGCGTGCCCGCTGCAACAGATCGGTCGTGATGCCCCTGTCACGCAAGCAATAAAGCTGAAACCAGACGTTGCCGGGGGCGGCCGCGGTCACCTCCTCCAGGCTGTTGCACGAGACCGTGCTCAACGTGAACAGGGTGCCCGCCTGCCGCGCCGCGCGCGCCAGCGCAATATCGGCGTCCCGCCACAAAATGCCGTTGTAGCCGGTCGGACCGATGATCAGCGGCATGGCGAGCGGGTGGCCCCACAGTTGCGTGCCCGTATCGACACAGCTGATGTCGACCAGCGTCCTGGGTCGCCAGATCCAATGGTGAAATGCACGGCGGTTTGCCGCCAGCGTCCGCTCCTCGCCCGCCCCGCCGTGGACGTATTCCCAGGCGAATGCCGGAAGGCGGTGCCGTGCCATGTCGGCGAGCTCGGCGACGCTTTTGGCCCGTTTCCAGTGATGGTGCGATGCATACCGGCGTTTCATGTCCACACCACGACGATCATGACGGCGCGTCTAGCCACGGGCGTTTTCCTTGTGCTCCGAAGCCGCCATGAGCACGGCGGCCACGACCGCCTCGGCGGCCTGCGCCACCTGGTCGAGTGCCAGTTGGGTCGGTGCGATGCGGATATGGCTGTCACGCGGATCGTGGCCATGGGGAAATGCCGCACCTGCCGGTGTCAGGGTGACTCCCAATGTCGCGGCCAGTTCCACGGCGCGCCGCGCACACCCCGGCGGCGTGTAAAGGCTTATGAAATAGCCCCCGCGCGGGTTTGTCCAGGACGCCAGGCCCGCGCCCAGGTGCTCCTGGAACGTATCGCGCACCACCTGGAACTTGGGTGCCAGGATTTGCCGGTATTGATCCATGAGCGCGTGTAGCGCAGCTTCGTCAGGGAATGCCGCCACGTGCCGCAACTGGTTGATCTTGTCCGGCCCGATGCAGCGCTTGCCGGAGCGGTCCAGAAACCACGCCACGTTGTCGTGCGAACCCGCAAACGCGGCAACACCGGCCCCTGGAAAGCTGATCTTGGAGGTCGAGGCGAACACGAATGCCCGATTCGGATGACCGGCGCGGGCACAGGCATCGAGCATGTTGGCGATTTCCACCCGCTCGCCAGTCAAATGATGGATCGCATACGCGTTGTCCCAGAAAATACGAAAATCAGGTGCGGCGGTTCGCATGCGGGCGAGTCGTTCAATCGTGGCATCGCCATAGACGGTGCCGGTCGGATTGCTGTATTTGGGTACGCACCACATGCCCTTTATGGATGCGTCACGCTGCACCAGCGATTCGACTGCATCCATGTCCGGGCCGTCCTCCAGGAGCGGTACCGGGATCATCCCGATGTCGTAGGCATCCGTAATGTGAAAATGATAATCGTAGCCCGGCACGGGACACAGGAATCGCACCGCGCTTTCACGACACCATGGCCGCGGACTGTCCGGATTGCCCTTGAGCAGGCTGAACACGATGGCATCATGCATCAGGGCCAGGCTCGAATTGCCGGCGACGATCGTGTTCTCCGGCGCGGCCCCGAGCAGTTTCGAGAAAAGCACGCGCGCCTCGGGAATGCCCTCGCTGCATCCGTAGTTGCGGCAATCCAGCCCGTCACGCGCCCGGTAATGCTCCCGGCCCGGAAGCTCGAGGAGCCGCCCGACCAGATCCAATTGCTGCGTGCTCGGTTTGCCGCGCGCCATGTTCAAATCCAGCCCACGGGCCTTGACGGCGTCATACAGCTTCAAGGCGCGTTCACGCAACGTCGTATGTCCCTGATCAGCGGAAAATGCGGGTTCCATCACCTGGTCCATTCAGTGGAACGTTTCAAGCGGATGCCGCGGCAAGACGCGCATGGGGTCACTTGCCGGTTCCGGATTGCCGGTATTTCATGGACGAATCGATTCGCCCGAGGATGTGGTCGCCAGCCAGTACCGGGGGATAGACCGCGGCCTCGCGCGATACCCCGAGATCCACCGGATCCACCAGCGCCTTGTAGTCAGGATCGTAGAACGTGGCGATGGAATAGCGTTCACGGCCGCTCGCGTTGATGACGCGATGCATGGTGGATCGAAAGCGGTCATTGGACCAGCGCGCCAGCAAGTCCCCGACGTTGATGACCAGCGAATCGGCGATGAACGGGGCATCGATCCAACTGTTGCTCTGCAACTCCTGGACCTGCAGCCCACCCACGGAATCCTGGTAAAGCAGGGTGATGCAGCCGTAATCCGTGTGTGGCGCAACACCAAACTCGTCTTCCGGCCGGGTCGGGGATTGTGGCGGGTAGTGGATACTCTGTGTCCGTTGCAGCGGCTTCGTGTATTTGCCCACGAAGAAATCACGGTCGATACCGAGTCCCGTGGCCACGGCCTGTAACAGCGACTTTCCGCACCGTCCCATTTCCAGGAAATACGCATCCATTGCCACCTGGAACTCCGGCATGAAGCTCGGCCATTGATTGGGCCCGCGCAGTGCCTCACCCGCCAGTACGCACGGATCATCTTCAGGCAAATCCAGTCCCAGGCTGTAGAACTCCTTCTCGTCCGGGCGCGCCGCCTGGTACATCAAGGCGCCACGGATACGGTGGTAGCCGCGGTGCCGCTGATTGACCGCCACCTCACTCTTGCGCTCGAACGGCAGTGCGAAAAAATCGCGCGAAGCCTGCATCGCCCGATCAATCACCGTATCGGGAACGCCGTGGTTGACGATGTAGAAAAAGCCGATCTCCACGCAGGCGTGGCGAATGGCTTCGCCCGCCCTTTCCAGGGCAGCCTTGTCGCCCGTCCGCACACCACTCATGTCGATCAGCGGGATGGTGGTCTTTGGAAAACTCATCTTCTCATGTCTCCGTATGGCTATTGCCGCACCGAACAACCGGGCCGACGCCGCCAGCGACCGGGCATCGGGACAACGAGTCGACGAAACCCGTCCCCACGACCCCAATCACGCTGCGATGCTCCGGGTAATCACAACACCTTGCTGAGGAATTCGCGGGTACGCGCCTCGCGCGGGTTGTCGAGGACCTGGTCCGGAGGGCCAAGTTCCACGATGGCCCCGCCATCCATGAACGCCACCGTATCGGCCGCCTCACGCGCAAACCCTATCTCGTGCGTGACGACCACCATGGTCATCCCGGACTGCGCAAGATCGCCCATGACAGCCAGCACTTCCCCCACAAGCTCGGGATCGAGCGCAGAAGTCGGTTCGTCAAACAACATCAGTTTCGGATCCATCGCCAGCGCACGGGCAATGGCAACGCGTTGTTTCTGTCCGCCCGACAGCTGTGCCGGATAATGGTCGACACGGTCGGCGAGCCCCACCCGTGACAGAAGCTCATGGCCGCGCCGGATCGCCTCCGATTTCGGCTTGCCCTGTACCTGCGTCGGCCCCTCGATCACGTTGCCCAATGCCGTCATGTGCGGAAACAGGTTGAAGTGCTGGAACACCATGCCGATCTGAAGGCGCATCTTGCATATTTCGCGCTCGCGGAGCTCATACAACTTGCCTTTGCGACGGCGATAACCGACCAGTTCCCCATCCACCATCAATCGCCCGGAATTTATTTTTTCCAGGTGGTTTATGCAGCGCAGGAAGGTCGATTTCCCGGATCCGGAAGGGCCGATGATGCACAATACCTGCCCGCGTTCCACCTCGAGATTGACGCCACGCAAGACCTCAAGCGCGCCAAAATGCTTCCTCACCGACGTGGCACTGATCATTGCGGTCATGGGTTGCGCACCTTGGCCCGGTCCAGCGAAAAAAGGTTGTGCCGCAAGCGACCGAGCCATGAGTCGGCATCACGTTCGTGATTCATTCGACGTTCGAGCATTACCTGGGCAATGGTGAACACCGTGGTCAGGACCAGGTACCAGATGGCCGCCGTGAACAGGAGTTCCATGACGAGGAAGTTGGCCGTATAAATCCGCGTCGCGGCATCCAGCAGTTCAAAGTATGAAATCGTGAACGCCAGGGACGTGTACTTCAACATGGCAATGAATTCGTTGCCCAGTGGAGGCACGATTACCCGCAACGCCTGCGGCAGGACAATCCGGCGCATCAACTTGCCGTAGTTCATCCCGATGACCTGTGCCGCCTCGATTTGTCCCTTGTCGACCGCAAGTATTCCACCGCGGATGATCTCCGAGACGTAGGCGCCCTCGTTTACGCCAAGCCCGAGCAGCGCGGCAACAAACGGCGTCATCAACTCATTCATCTGCCCGCTGTAAATGCCGGGTATGGTCACTGTCTTGAAAACCAGCGACAGGTTGAACCAGATGAGAAGCTGTACCAGTAGCGGAGTGCCACGGAAAAGCCACGCATAAAACGCCGCCAAGCCCTTCAGGACCGGATTGGACGACTGCCGCATGACCGCCGCCACCGTCCCCAGGGACAGTCCGATGACCATGGCCAGTATGGTCAGCTCAAGCGTGTGCAACATCCCGGTGATGATGAGCGGGCTGCCAATGTATTTGCCGATCGCACTCCATTCGATTTCGGCGTTGACGAATTCATAAACAATGGCAGCAACGACAATGGCGACAACGAGCGCAAACACCCATCGCCCATAATGGCGCACCGGGACGATTTCTTCCTCCGGCTGTTGCGGCAACCCGGTTGATTCCACCACACTCATCCGCCCAACCTCCCCAACGTCAATGCCCGGCCGTCACCGGCGCGAAAGCCGGCAGGCCGGGGGAAGCCGACATCCGTGTCCGTTGTGCTTCCCCCAAATCCGGCAAGGCGTACCCGCCTGGCCAGGGTGCGTACATCACCCATGGTTACTTCGGTGGGTGCGTGGTCGCACCGTTCACATACGATTCGGTCAATGCCGCGGATTCGACGCCCCATTTCGCCAGGGCCTTGCCGTAGGCGCCGCTCTTGATTATCGCGTTCCACGCCTGTTGCAGCGCATCACGCAACTTCGGCTTGTCCTTCGGTACCACCATGGAAAAGTAGGTCTTCAGGACGCGGATCTTCGGCACCACTTCAAGGGTACCCTTCGACTCCCTCGCGAAAACCACCGCCGTGGGAAAGTTCTCCAGCAGCGCCACGGCCTTCCCTTCACGTACGGCAAGCTGTTCACCGGCGGCACCGGAAAATGTCAGTGCGGTTATTCCGGGTTTGCCGTTCTTCTTGCAGATGTCACTGCCCTTTCCGTTGATCCATTGCGCCTGCACGCCGCCGCGTACCGCGGCGACCTTCTTGCCGCACAGGTCGGTGATCTCGACGATGTGCTGCGGGTTGCCTTTTTGCACGACGAACGCCTGGGATGCCTGCAGGTAGTCGACCATGTCGAAACGCGCTTCCCGCTCCGCGGTATCGTTGGTCGCGCCATAGACGACGTCATAGCGCCCGGCTTTCAGGGACGCGAACAGCGTGTCGAAACTGGCGTTTTCCCATTTGAACTTTACGCCCAATACCTTTTCCAGTTCCTTCGCCAGATCCACCTCGAACCCGATGGGCGTTTTCCCATCCGGTGCGTAGTACTCGAACGGCGGATAGTTGATCGCCGAGCCGACGACGATTTCACCGGCCTTCTGGATATGCGCGGGCAGCAGGTGGTGAAGGCTGGCCTGCGTGGTCGATGCCGCCTGCACGGTTGTGAACGCAAGCATTGAACCGAACAGGCCGACAAGGCCCGCACAGAGTAGACGTCTCATTTTCATTGCTCTCTCCCATGTGGTTTATTTGCATGAAGCGACACAAGAAAAGTAGGCGTACGCCATGCCGGGGACGGTACAACGATGCCTACCAGCTCGTCGGTGCCCGAAAGGGCCGCCGACTCGGTAATGCCGGGTACGATGAGGCGATTGCCCCTCCCATGGGCCAGGCACGGGTGAATCACCGGGAACACGGGACGGCGTGCCCGTCCCGGCTTGCGTGGCGGACGCCGCATCCCTTGCACCCGACCGCCATGCGTCGCGGCCACGTTCATGCCTGCTCGGCCTCTTCCACGTACCAGCCCAGGCGCCCGGATGCCTGCCGCGCCGCCTCGCGCACGGCCGCCGCGACGCGGTCGACATCCAGTACTTTCGGGCGGTTGGGAAAGCTGACGCCCATGGCACCGCAACACTGCCCATCCGTATTGAAGACCGCCGCCGCGATGCAGGTGACCCCGTGCACGGTCTTTTCGTCATCCACCGCGTAGCCGCGAGAACGCACACGTGCCAGGCGCTCGAAGAACGTTTCCTGGTTCCAGGAACCGGTGCCGTCCGGGTATTCATAGTCGCCGTTCCCAATGCGCGCAATGACCTTGTCGCGTGGCAAATACGCAAGCTGGGCCTGCCCCACTGCCGTGTGCCAGGCCTTGAGGCGCATGCCGACGGCACTGGCCAGGTGCACCCAGGCGTTGGGTGGATCATGCTTTTCCAGATAGAGCACGTCGGCGCCATCGAGTATGGCGAAATGCGCGGTGACGCCAAACGATTTGACAAGTTCAAGCAGCGCCGGGCGCACCACCGCCGCGGGCGATACGCCACGCAGGTAGGCGGAACCCACTTCAAAGGCGCCCAATCCCAGCCGATAACCATCCGTATCCACTTCGAGGAAGTGCTTTTCCACCAACGCACGCAGGATTCCCAGCGCGGTGCTTTTGGGAATGTCGACCATTGCGCATATGTCGCGTAAGCGCCGGGGACCATCCGCCGCCGCAATGGCCTGCAGGATTGCCACCGTTCGCAATGTCGTATTGTTCATATATACGCACATGGTTCGTACATGTGAACGAACGTATCATGAGAGCAACGATTGAAGCAAGCGCATTTTTGACTCGGATTCGCTGCCTGCCTGATGCGTCGACTGCCCGGGTCGGCCGGCACCAGGGATGTCTTCCTGCGCCGCGTGCGCAACCGGTGTAATCCCTGCCCTTGGGTCGGCACGCGCCATGGCGGCCAGAAGCGCCGCGTGCCGTATCATGGGCACGCACCGGCAGGGGCGGCGCCCTCGTGCCGACGGCCGGGCATTCCAACGTGGTGCAGGGAGCACAGCTTGAATCCGGAAACAGCCCAGATTGGAGCGGCCGTCTTGTTTGCGATTGCGGTCGTGCACACCTTCGCGGTCGCCTCGTTCGAGAAGCTGGCGGTCCGCCAGCCCGCACACGCCGGAGCCTGGCACCTGCTGGGTGAACTCGAGGTCGCCTTCGGCTTCTGGGCGGCGGTGCTGATCGTTTACCTGGCGCTCGTGGAAGGGCCGTCGCATGCGCTCGATTACCTCCAGTCGCGCGATTTCACCGAGCCGATGTTCGTGTTCGTGATCATGGTGGTCGCAGCCAGCCGTCCAATCGTGAGCGTGGCACTTGCGCTGGTACGGCTCGGATCGCGCTTGCTGCCATTTCAGACGGCGACGGCCACCTTCGTGGTCACGCTGGTGCTGGTACCGCTGTTCGGATCGCTCATCACCGAGCCGGCGGCCATGACGCTGGCGGCCCTGCTGCTGCGCGACAGCTTTTACGCGGCCGGCCTCTCGCGGCGCTTCAAGTACGCCACGCTCGGCGTGTTGTTCGTGAACGTCTCGATCGGCGGC
>CAYOEF010000065.1:0-12060 GCA_964402805.1 uncultured Rhodanobacteraceae bacterium
GCTCATGCGTTTGTCAAGCAATCATAATTTTTGCAGCGGCCAACACCCCAACTGGCGATATTCGCGGACTCCCGGCGCGCTGTGCAGCAGCACCATCTCGTGGATCGGAAAGGCGATCGGTTCAATGGGGCGCGCCGTCAGCGCGTGGCCGGACTTTGCGTAGCCGAGCGTGACGTGGGGGTGGTAACCACGCGTGGCGGCGACGGTCACGCCGCGGTCGCCGAGCGCGTCCACCAGCGCGCGGTGCAGGAAAGACAGCGCGTGGTCGGGGTCGGGACCGGTCGCGACACATGGCGGGCGCCGGGCCCGGAAGCTCTCGACCCGATCGATGCGCCACCCGAGTGCCGGCACGCGCACGTTCGCCGCCGCCTCGAGCGCGCATGTCGCCAGGCGCAGCGGGAACGGGTCAGCACTGGCAAGAAAGCACAGTGTCAGATGGCGACGTGACGGGCGCACCCAACGCACGGCACCGGGGTTGTCTTTTTCCAGGCGGCAGGCCACGCGTTCCAGGCGCGCCCTGGCGCCTGCGTCCGGCCATGCGGCAAAAAACAGTCGATGTGGCCCTGGCCCGTGCATGATCCAAAGCGTGCTTTCACACCCCGGCAATTGCGGCGCACGTGACGACGCACGCATCAATGCAGCGCGACGCTGCCCACCGACCGTTGGTTTTTGCCGGCAAGCGCGGCGCGCAGCACGCGCAACTTCTGTTTCAGAATTTTCTCGTTGGCGGGCCCCACCCGCACCATCAGCTTTTGCCCGACCGAGAGATTCTCCAGCGCCGGATCGGCGAAGACGTAGCCTGCGTCGGTCTGCTCGATCAGGATCGGCCCCTTTGGTTCGGGGGCGGCAAGCAGGTTGTCGATGACGGCTACCAGGCGATCATTGAAAAATCCGTCGGGATAGCCGAGCTGGCGGTAGGCGGCCTGGAACAGCGGATAGGTATGCTTGTACCACGCTATCCACTGCGTGAGGTCCGCCCCGCGCACCCAGTCCATGTACATGTCGTAGCGTGCAAAGTCGGCAGCGGTCAGCTGCAGTTGACTGCCAACCCGGGTGGCCGTGAATGGCGTCGCCGGCGGCTTCAACGGGAAGATGCGCCGGTCCGCCTTGTGACGTGGAAGCGCGTCGATCGTGGCGACAAACCGCTGAATGAGGTGGCTGGATGCAAGGAAGTGCGCCAGGTCGTCGTTCCCCAGCATATGGGTCATCTGCGCCGACACCTTCGCATCGCTGTTGCCCAACGGTGGCAAAGCGGCGCTGCTGGCCGGCGCCGGAGCCACGACGTTGGCTATCGGAAAGCGCGGCGACGGTGCGGACGCCGCCGTCGCCGCTGCCGCAGCCGTTGCCGGCGTGGATGCCGATGCCGTGGCACCGGGCGCCACGGCGATCGTCTGCTGATGCACGATCCGCTGGTGCTGGAAGTACCTGGCGCCAAGGATGATGGCCACGACCAGGACCAGCGCCACGATCCAGGGCATGACGACGGGTTTCCGTTTCATGCCGAGGTCACCGCCGTTGGCGCCCGGGGGCGGATGTCGGCTCTCAATGCCATCCTTGTAAACACTCCGGCAATACGCGCGGAAACGGGAAAACCGGCCGCATCATGGCGACCGGCACGCGAGAGGTCATGCACCACGCTGCATTCAACGCAGCTGACTATCCTTGCTGCCGCGGCGATTGTAACCGCTGAATGCGCCATGTTCACGATCATAATCCTGCTGGCACGCCAGACACAGGCGTACACCGGGTACGGCGTGGCGTCGCGCTTCCGGGATCGGATCGCCACACTCCTCGCAATGAGTCAGCGACGGTCCCTTGTGCATCTGGCTGCGCGCACGCCGGACGGCATCGTCGACGGTTGCGTCGATCTGGTCATTGACGGCATTGTCGCCTGCCCAACCGGTCGCCATGGTTTCCTCCACCGCACGCGGTGATGTACCAACAATGACAAGTTTGCCCTTCCTGTCGTGCCGGGGCAACTTTGCCGATGGCCGCGTCGAACGCGCGAAAACATTGACAAGAACGCAATACCGGGCACCCTGTACCACTTGTTTCCGGTCAAGGCAGGTCCTTGAGCGACAGCGGCTTCCATCCGGCGAACCTGGCCCTCACCTCCGTGGGCCTGTCACTGGCAACCTTCATGCGGGTACTGGACACGACCATCGCCAATGTGTCGCTGCCCACGATCGCCGGCAACCTTGGCAAAAGCTACGACCAGGCCACCTGGGTCATCACCTCGTTTACGGTGTGCATGGCCATCACCCTGCCGCTGACGGGCTTCCTGTCGCGTCGCTTCGGGGAAGTGAAGCTGTTCATCTGGTGTACGGTGCTGTTCTCGCTGGCCTCGCTGATGTGCGGGCTGTCCGAGTCCATGGGCATGCTGCTGTTGTTCAGGGCCATCCAGGGCGCCGTGTCCGGCCCGCTCTATCCAGTGACGCAAAGCCTCATGATCGCCTGCTACCCGCGCGCCAAACGCGGCATGGCGCTTGCCCTGATCGGCATGATCACGATCGTCGCGCCCATCATCGGCCCGGTTCTGGGCGGCTGGCTCACGGGCAGCTATTCATGGCACTGGATCTTCTTCATCAACGTGCCGATCGGCATTTTCGCCAGCATCGTGGTGGCGCTGCAACTGGCGGGCGTGGAAGAACACACGACGCGCCCGCGCATGGACTTCGTGGGGCTAGGCACGCTCATCGTGGGCGTCGGCGCCTTGCAGGTGGTGCTGGACAAGGGCAATGACGCGGACTGGTTCCACTCCACATTCATCATCGTGCTGGCCGTGGTGGCCGTGATCGCATTGACCATCTTCATGATCTGGGAGCTGACGGACGACGACCCCATCGTCGACCTGCGCCTGTTCCGGCATCGCAACTTCGCCGCCGGCACGCTGGTCCTCGTGCTGTCCTACGCGGCGTTTTTCGGCATGGCGCTGCTGTTGCCGCTATGGATGCAGCGTGTGCTGGACTACACCTCGCTGTGGGCCGGACTGGCCACGGCGCCGGTGGGTATCTTCCCGATCCTGCTGACGTTCTTCGTCGGCAAGTACGCCACACGCATGGACCTCAGGAAGCTGGCTGCCGTCGCGTTCGTCATCTTCGCGGTCACCTGCTTCGCCAACGGCAGCTTTACCGCACAAGTCGGCTTCGGCGCGATCGCGACGGTACGGTTGATACAGGGCCTCGGCGTCGCCCTGTTCTTCATGCCGGTGCTGACCATCGTGCTGTCCGATCTCGAGGGCCACGAGATCGCCTCCGGGTCCGGCACGTCCACTTTCCTGCGCCAGCTTGGCGGCAGCTTCGCCGCCTCCATCATCACCTTCATGTGGGACCGCCACGCGGTAGCCCACCACGCGTACCTCAGCGCGCAGATCAATCTGTACAACCCCATCGCGACCCAGGCCATCAGGCACATGAGCCAGACCGATGGGAACGCGACGCTCGCCGTCATCAACGACGCCATCACCCGGCAAAGCTTCCAGATGTCGTTCAACGACATCATGCGCATGCTGGCATGGGTACTGCTGGCGTTGATTCCCATCCTGTGGCTGTGCAAGCGGACGTCCCGCACGGGCACCCGGCACGACTGAATCCGGCGACGTCGACACGCTAGGGCGCTTCCTCGTGGAACCGGCGCGGGATGACGAGGACGGCCAGGACCGTCAAACCGGCCACGACGAGTCCGGCAAGGTATAAATGCACAGTCGCCATGTTGATCGCATCGCGCAGGTAGGCGCGCGCGGTGGGTGGGATGCTCCCCTGCTGGAGCACGGTGATGACCTGGTTGATGCCACCTGGCAGCTCACCGTGCAGCGCATCGGGCGCACGTTCCAGCCAGCCGCGCAGGGTCGCGTTGAATATCGCCCCCATCAGCGCCGCGCCCAGACTGGCCCCGAGGTAGCGTGAAAACATGTTGGCGCCGGTGACCACGCCGCGCCGGTCCCAGCCCACCACCGATTGCACGCCCACCAGCAGCGGCGTCGACAACAGGCCGAAGCCCGCGCCCAGCAGCACCACGTCGACCACCGTACCCCAGGCGGACAGCGGCGGCGGGTAGAAGGCGAACCCCGCCACTGCCACCACGATCAACAGCGCACCCCACAACGCCGTCTGGCGAAAGCCGACACGCATGTACATGCGCCCTGAAAGGGATGATGCCACGGGCCAGCCGATGCTCATGCTGGCCAGGGTCAACCCGGCGCCAATCGCGCCCAGCCCGAGCACCGACTGCGCATACGTGGGCAAATAGGTGCTCGGCGCCATCATCACGATGCCCATGGCGACCGTGGCCAGGTTGGCCCCGCTCAGGACACGGCGGCTCCACAGCCAGCCCGGCATGATGGGCTCGGCGGCGCGGCGTTCAACCCAGACCAGCATCCCGGCCAGCACGATGACGGCCAGGAAAATGCCGATGCTGGGTGCGGACCACCACGGCCAGCTCTGCCCGCCTTCCAGGAGGCCGAATATGAGCAGGCCACCGGTGAGGAGGATCAGCGCCGCCCCGGTGTAATCGATGGCATGACGCTGCCGGTCGAAGGTCTCGTGCAGGAAAATGCCGAGCAGGAACATGGCCACGATGCCGATCGGCAGGTTGACCAGGAAAATCCAGCGCCACGTCGCGTACTCGGCGAAGGCACCCCCGAGCACCGGTCCGATGATGGCCGCCATGCCCCACACGCTCGACAGCCAGCCCTGGACGCTCGCACGCTCGCGCACCGAATAAAGGTCGCCGGCGAGGGTTGCCACCGTGGCCATGACGGCACCGGCACCCAGTCCCTGCAAGCCCCGGAACACGACCAGCGAAGGCATGTTCCAGGCCAATGCCGAAGCCGTCGAACCGGCCAGGAAAATGACCGTTCCCACCTGCAGGATCATCTTGCGGCCAAAAATGTCCGCGAGCTTGCCATACACCGGAATCGACACGGTCTGCGCCAGCAGGTAGATCGAGAACACCCAGCTGAACAGCGAGAATCCGCCAAGGTCCGCCACGATCTGCGGTATCGCGGTCGCCACGATGTTGGTGTCCATCGCCGCCAGCATCATGCTGCACATCAATGCCAGCAGGATCCAGCCGCGCTGGCCGGCCCGGTCCGGGTCGGCCGTTGCTTCGGAATGGGCGCGGGAAGTCGTCACGGTATCAGCCTGAACAGTCACCTTAACGCGGACACGCCCGTATCGGCGGTGGCCACACGATGACGACGGGTCGCCTCCCGCCGGGAGGCGCACGCACCAGCACCGGGCGGACGGATTCGGAGCCGCGGCGGATCACGATGCCCGGCTATTACGCGAACGATCAGGCAAACGGTTCGTGCAGGATGATCGTATCGTCGCGATCCGCGCCGGTGGCCACGAGGGCGATGCGGCAACCGGAAAGTTCCTCGATGGCACGCAGATAGGCGCGTGCCGCCGCCGGGAGGCGCTTCCATGAGCGTACGCCACAGGTCTTCTCCTCCCAGCCCGGAAATTCAAGATACACGGGCTTGCATTCGCGCCAGCCATCGGCATCCAGCGGCGCCAGTTCACGGCGTTTGCCGCGATACTCATAGGCGACGCACACCTTGATGCTGGCAAGGCCATCAAGGACGTCGAGCTTGGTGACAGCCAGGCCGGAGATTGCATTGATCTGCACGGCCCGCTTGAGCGCGACGACGTCCATCCAGCCGCAACGGCGCGGTCGGCCGGTGACGGCACCAAATTCACGGCCGGCGCGGCGCAAGGTCTCGCCCATCTCGCCATGCAATTCGGTGGGAAACGGACCACTGCCAACGCGAGTCGTGTAGGCCTTGCAGATACCCAGCACATAGTCGATATCGCAGGCGCCCACGCCCGCCCCGGCGAGCACGCCACCTACGGTGGTGTTGCTGGAGGTGACATACGGATAGGTACCATGGTCGATGTCCAGCAGCGCACCTTGCGCGCCCTCGTAAAGGATGCTGCCACCGTCGGCACGCACGCCATGCAGCGTACCGGAGACGTCCTCGACCATGGGCCGAATGAAGTCGCCAGCCGCCAGCACCCCGTCCAGCACCTCCTGATAATCGACGGGAGCGGCCTTGAGCCAGTGTTCGAGGACGAAATTGTGATAGTCGATGGCAGCGCGCAGTTGCTCCGGCAACTCGTGCGGGTACATCAAGTCGGCGACACGCAATGAGCGCCGCGCCACCTTGTCCTCGTAGGCCGGCCCGATCCCACGTCCGGTGGTGCCGATGGCACTGCCTCCGGCGGCTTTCTCGCGTGCCTGGTCCAGAGCCACGTGATACGGCATGATGAGCGGCGTGGCCGGGCTGATGCCCAAGCGCGAACGCACCTCCACGCCCTGCGCCTCCAGCGCTTCGATTTCCTCGCGCAATGCCGTCGGGGACAATACGACGCCGTTGCCGATCAGGCAGCGCACACCGTCCCGCAAGATTCCCGAGGGTATGAGGTGCAGGACCGTTTTCCGGCCGCCGATGACCAGCGTGTGCCCGGCATTGTGGCCACCCTGAAAGCGAACCACGGTGCCGACGCGTTCGGTGAGCAGGTCAACGACCTTGCCCTTGCCTTCATCGCCCCACTGCGCCCCCAACACAACGACCGACTTACCCATGCTCGTGCTCCCGTGCCGCAAGCGGCAAAACCCGTCCATGCCGGCGACCTGCCGCCCCGTCCCCGGCGTGTCCCGGCATGACCTATCGATTGACCCACTGCAATACCGCCAGACCGGCGACGACCGCGATGCCACCGCAAACGCGCAGCACGCGTGGATCCATTTCCGCGGCCTGTCCCACCATCCGTTGCCACCCCCGCGGCGCGGCAAGCAGCACGAAGCCTTCGATCACGAAGACCAGGCACAGGGCCGCGTACAAGTCATGCATCAGGGGGCGGTCTTGCCCTGCCCGTCCTCGAAGTACTGCATGAACTTCGAGTGCGGGTCGATGATGAGGATACTCTTGCTGCCGCCAAAAGCCTTCCGGTACGCGCGCAGACTGCGATAGAAGCGGAAGAATTCCGGGTCCTTGGTGTAGGCCGCGGCGTAGATTGCGGCAGCCTTGGCGTCGCCCTCGCCACGCACGTTGGACGCGTCCCGCTTGGCGTCGGCAATCAACACCTGGCGTTCGCGATCGGCGTTGGCGCGGATCTTCTCGGCGGCTTCCTTGCCGGTGGACCGCAACGCATTGGCCAGTTGCTTGCGTTCGGCACGCATCCGGTTGTACACCGACTCGCTGACCGTCTCGGGCAACTCGATCTGCTTGATCCGGACATCCACCACGTCGATGCCAAGGCTTTTGCGCGCCGCCTCGTTGGCCTGCGCAATGACGCCTTGGGCGATGTCCTTGCGGCTGCCGGAAATGAGCTTGTCCAGGGTCCTGGCATTGATCTGGAAACGCAGCGCATCCTTGATGATCGGCGCCAGGCGCTGGCGTGCCAGCACGATGTTGCCGGTCGTGTTGCGATAATACGTAGCCGTGTCGGCAATCCGCCACTTGACGTAAAAGTCGACGTCAACGCTTTTCTTTTCCTTCGTGAAATAGCTTTCCGGCTGCGCATCCAGGGCCTGGATACGCTCGTCGAACCACACGACCTGCTGCACGAAGGGCAACTTGAAATACAACCCGGGTGGGAACTCGGAACGCTCGATATGCCCGAACTGAAGCAGGATCGCACCCTGCCCCTCTTTCACCGTGAACATGCTGTTGAACGCCACGATAACAACTATCACGACGACGATGATGGGCCAGAACTTTTTCACTGTGCACCCCCCTTGGCCTGGCCAGACGGCGTGTTGCCGAGTGCGCCATTGACAGCCGGCAGCGTGCTGGCCGCGCTGGCCGGCGTTCCACCGCCTCCGCCAAGGTTGAGATAGAACACGTCGCGACCCTGCGAGCCATCGACCACCTTCGGGTGCGCCGACAGGATGTCCTCCATGGTCTCCAGCCACAGGCGCGTACGCGTTACGCCCGCCGCGGCCTTGTACTGTGTGAGGACCTGGTTGAAGCGCTCGACATCGCCTTGCGCACCGGCGATGCGCGTCGCCTTGTACGCGGACGCCTCGGCGGCGATGCGCGCCGCTTCCCCGCGCGCGACGGGGATCACCTTGCTGGCATAGGCATCCGCCTCGTTCACGATGCGCTGCTTGTCCTCGCGCGCCTTGTTGACATCGTCGAATGCCGCCTGCACCGCCTTTGGCGGCGCCACGTTCTGGAAGCTGATCTCGGTTACCTGCATGCCTGCGTCATAGACGTCGAGTGTCGCCTGCAACCGCGTCCGCGTTTGCGTCACCAGTTGCGAACCCTGGCCCGACAGCAGCTTGTCCATGGTGTTGGCGCCGACCACGGCGCGCACGGCAGCTTCCGCCGCCGCGCGGATGGTGCTCTCGGGGTCACGCATGGAGAACAGGAACTTGCGTGCGTTCGAGACCTGCCACTGCACGTTGTAACCGACCTGCACGAGGTTCTCGTCGTTGGTGAGCATCGTCACGTCGTCGGATATCGAACGCACCTGGCTGGTCTTGACCTTGTACACGTGCTCGATCGGCGAGGGCAGCTTCAGGTGGAACCCGGGTGGCAACGCGCGCGAGAACTCGCCGAAGCGCAGCACCACGCCCGTTTCACGCGCACCGATCACGGTATAGCTGGACAGGATCAGCCACGCCAGGATGATGGCGATGATGATGGTGACGATGCCGCCACCCCCCTTGCCGAACCGCCCCAGGTGCTTGCGCAGGTTCTTGAAGAGGTCATCCCACTGCGGGCCCTTGCCTCCTCCCGAGTGATTGTCGCGATTCCATGGATCGCGACCGCCATGGCCAGGTTCGTTCCACGACATGCAAAAGCCCCCTACGGGCAGGGTTGCAGCCGGCGTACGCCGCCGACCCAGGATTCAATGACTCGCCGATACCGCCGTGCAGGGAGAGAACCCGGCTCCAGCGGCGGCTCGCTGGGAGACCGGTACGCCAACGATCCGGCCACACGAACCGGCATTCTAACAGAATACGCCAGGGTGAATCGCGCCGGTGGCGAACACCCATGCCGCGCGCCCTGTCGCACGCATGCGTGCGTGCGGACCGCAACGGATGTCCGCTCGGAAAATACGACACCCAGGCACCGAAGCCCGTCATGGCCAAGCCATCAACCGGCGGTCCCGTCCCCGCCTTCCCTGCCTTGCGCGGCCAATGCACGCACCGGCGCCGCTTCGGCGCCCGGCAAGGACGCCAGCAACTCGCGTGACGCAGCGATACGCACGTGCCAGCCCATATCGTCGACACGCTCGCCGACGACCGCGCCAATCTCCTTGAGCCGCGCATACAGGCGCCCCGCATCCAGGGGAATATCCAATTGCGTGTCGATGCGATCGCCCGCCAGGTTCTGGCTGAGTGCCTGGCGCAAGGCATCCACTCCTGCGCCAGTGGCGGCGGACAGCCACACGCGCCGCGCCGGATGTCCGGCCATTCCGTCGGTGCGGGGCAGCAGTCCGGCCGCGTCGATCTTGTTCATCACCCGCAGTTGGGGCACGTCGCTGGCGCCAATCTCATCGAGCACGCGATCGACCACGTCGGCCATCAGGTCCCGCTCGGGATCGGCGGCGTCGCTGACGTGCAACAGCAGGTCCGCATCGCGCGCCTCGGCGAGTGTGGCGCGAAACGCCGCGATCAGGTCGTGCGGCAGCTCGCGCACGAACCCGACCGTATCGGCCAGCACGATGGGGCCGCAATCCAGGCCCTCCACGCGTCGCACGGTCGGATCGAGCGTGGCGAAGAGCTGGTCGGCGGCGTACACGCTTCCCTCGGTCAGGGCATTGAACAGCGTCGATTTGCCAGCGTTCGTATAGCCGACGAGCGCCACGCGCGGCACCGTGTTGCGCAAACGCGCGCGGCGCTGCTGGCGGCGCTGGGTCTGCACCTTGGCCAGGCGTTTGCTGAGTTGGCGCACGCGCATGCCGAGCAGCCGGCGGTCGGTTTCCAACTGCGTCTCGCCGGGACCACGCAGGCCGATGCTGCCGCCGCGCTGGCGTTCGAGGTGGGACCAGCCGCGCACGAGGCGCGTCGACAAGTGCCGCAGCTGGGCCAGTTCCACCTCCAGCTTGCCCTCGTGCGAACGGGCGCGTTGCGAAAAGATGTCCAGTATGAGGCCGGAACGATCGATCACCCGCACATCGAGTTGCCGTTCGAGGTTGCGCTCCTGGACTGGCGTCAACTGGTGGTCGAACAAGACCAGGTCGGCGCCGACGGCACGCACGCACTGCGCCACTTCCTCGACCTTGCCCGTGCCGATGTAATAACGCGCACCCGGTTCGACCACGCGCGCCACGACCTGGCCAAGCACCTGCGCGCCCGCCGATGCCGCAAGCTGCGCAAACTCCGTGGCACGGTGGCCCGAGGCATCGCCATCGCGCTCGAAGGGCAACACCAGGACGGCACGCTCGCCTTTTCGTTCACGATCGAACAGGGGGGTTATCCTTTGGCGGGATTCGACACTCGGGACCGGGGATCGGGTGATGGTCGCGGCAGCGCATTGCAATGGTCGGCCCGGGAGCCATCACGACGCCTTATGCCGCGGTGGCTTCATCCGCGCCTTCCTGGTGGTGCGCATCCTGGTCATGCCCGCCGATGCGGACGTTGCGCGCCGGCACCACGGTTGAAATGGCATGTTTGTAGACCATCTGGCTGACCTGGCTACGCAGCAACACGACGAACTGGTCGAATGATTCGATCGTTCCCTGGAGCTTGATGCCATTGACAAGATACAGGGATACAGGCACGCGTTCGCGACGCAAGGCGCTCAAGAACGGATCCTGCAATGCTTGTCCCTTGGTCATGAATTTTTCTCCTTAGATCAAGTACGGGTCGTGCGGATGCAGGTCGGGCCGGCGCTGCGACCACGGCGGGTGTGTGCCCGGCATGCCAGACGGCATCGCTTCAATCATGCACCTATAGGCACGCGCGCGGGAATCCGGCTCCGGGCGTTCCCGCTCCCGATCCGCCGATAAAACCACGCCGCTATCATTTCACGAAACGCCCCACCGCATCCATCACCAGGTCGCCGGCGTCGTTGCGAAAGGGATCGATCCAGCGCACATCGGCCTCACGCCGCAACCAGGTAACCTGGCGTTTGGCAAGCTGGCGCGTGGCGGCCACGGCGCGCTGCCGGAACGTGGCTTCATCCACGCGACCTTCCAGCCACGCGCGTGCCTGGCGGTAGCCCACGGCACGCCACGCCGGCAGGTCGTCCGTCATGCCCTCATGCCGCAGCAGGGTTCGCACCTCGTCCAGGAATCCCTGTTCGAGCATCATCCCAAAGCGCTCCGCAATACGCGCGTGCAGCCGCTTGCGGTCGGACGGGACCAGGGCCAACTTCAGTGTCCGCCACGGGAAATGCGGGCTGCGCGCCTTTCCGACTTGTTCGCTGAACGGCCGACCCCCGCCCAGTTCGATCACTTCGAGCATGCGCTGGATACGCTGCGCGTCGTTGGGTCCGATGCGCCGTGCGGCTTCCGGGTCCAACCGTGCCAGGCGTGAATGCAATGCGGGCCATCCGATCTGTTGCGCCTCCTGGGACAGGCGATGGCGTACGGCGGCGTCTGCTTGCGGAAGCGGCGAGAGCCCGTGTTCCAGGGCGCGAAAATAAAGGCCCGTGCCGCCGACCAGGAGCGGCAGCACGCCACGCTCGACACAGGTATGCATGATGGCGAGCGCGTCCTCGCGGAAGTTGGCCGCCGAATAGGGCTGCCACGGATCCCGCACGTCGATCAACGCGTGCGGGTACGCCGCGAGCGTGGCTTTGTCGGGCTTGGCGGTGCCGATATCCATGCCGCGGTACACCAGGGCCGAATCGACGCTGATCAATTGCACGGGAAACCGGTCGGCAAGGCGACATGCGAGGGCCGTCTTGCCGCTCGCGGTGGGACCGGTGAGAAATACGGCAAGCGGGCGTCGGTCTGCGCTCATGGCGCCATTGTAGATGCGCCGGTGATCTACAATGGAGCGGCTGCTTCGGAGGTACGTTCATGGCCCGGTTGATGAAGGCGCTGGTCAAGCGCGAACCCACGGAAGGCATCTGGATGGAGCAGGTCCCCGTACCCAGGC
>CAYOEF010000066.1:0-11659 GCA_964402805.1 uncultured Rhodanobacteraceae bacterium
CAGGTTGGCCGGCTGCGCGAACAGTTTGGCCAGCAGGAGGCGGTTGCGCTCGCCACCGGACAGGCGGGTGATGGGCGCCCGCGCACGCTCGGGCGTGAACAGGAACTCCTGCAGGTAGCCCAGGATGTGGGTGCGCCGGCCGTCACGCTCGATGTATTCGCGGCCTTCGCCCACGTTGTCGAGGGCGTTCAAATGCTCGTCAAGCTGGGCCCGATACTGGTCGAAATAGGCAACCTGGAGGCCGGTCCCCAACTCGACATGCCCGCGCAGCGGGGCCAGTGTACCCAGCATGATCTTCAGCAACGTCGACTTGCCCGATCCGTTGGGGCCGATTATCCCTACGCGATCGCCGCGCATGATGGTGGTGGAAAGCCCGTCGATCAGCATGCGTGGGCCGTAGGCGTGGCACACGTTGTCGAGCGTTATCACCTTTCTGCCCGAGGCTTTCCCACCAGCCAGGGCCAGCCGGGCCGTCCCCGCCTGCACGCGCCGCCTTGCGCGTTCGCCACGCATGGCTTTGAGTGCGCGCACGCGACCTTCGTTGCGCGTGCGCCGGGCCTTGATACCCTGGCGGATCCAGGCCTCCTCGGCCGCCAGCTTCTTGTCGAAGGCGGCATTGGCAAGCGCCTCGGCGTGGGCGCGCTCCTCGCGCCGGCGCAGGTAATTGGCGTAGTCGCCGGGCCAGTCCGTGACCCGGCCGCGGTCGATCTCGACGATGCGCGTGGCCAGCCGGCGCAGGAAACGGCGGTCATGGGTGACGAACACGATGGCGCCGGCAAAGGCCTTGAGGAAACCTTCCAGCCAGTCGATGGCCGCGATGTCCAGATGGTTCGTCGGCTCGTCCAGCAGCAGCACGTCCGGCGTTTGCACCAGCGCCTGCGCCAGCAGCACGCGCCGCTTCATGCCGCCGGAAAGGCTGGCGAAGTCCGCGTCCGGGGGAAGCGCCAGGCGTTCCAGCACGTCCGCAACACGATGGTCCGTGTCCCAGCCGTGCCGCGCCTCGATGTCGGCCTGCGCGGCGCCCATGGCGTCCAGGTCACCGGCCGTCAGCGACTGGTGGTAGCGTGCGAGGAGGCCGCCCAAGTCGCCCAGGCCGTCGGCAACCACGTTGAATACGCTGCCAGTTACGCCGCGCGGCACTTCCTGCGCCATGTGCGCGGTGGTCGCGCCATCACGGCGGCGCACTTCGCCATCTTCAGCGGTCAACTCGCCAGCCAACAGCCGCAGCAGCGTGGTCTTGCCGGCACCGTTGCGCCCGACCACGCAGATGCGCTGCCCCGCGCCGATGTCGAGGCTGGCATGATCGAGCAGGAGCGGGCCGCCGACGCTGTAGTCGACGTTGATCAGTTGCACGTAGGTCACCGCGTCATTGTAAACCGGCGCCCGGGCCGGGTTTGCGGGGGCGTGGCGAGCGGTGCTTGGGGCCGGCCGAACCGTATGCCATGATGGACCGGGGCGCGCTAGCATTGGAGTTGCCCTGACCGCGTGACGAGGGGGTTGCACATGGTGCCAGCGTACGACGAGATGCACGATGCCGACGGCAACGTCCGGCCGCATTACCAGGCTTATGCCACGTGGCTGGAACATGCCAGTGCCGAGCGCATCACACGCAAGCGCCGTCAGGCGGAAGTGTCGTTCCACCGCGTGGGGATCACGTTCGCCGTATACGGCGAGGAGTCCGGCAACGAGCGCCTGATTCCCTTCGACATCGTGCCGCGGATCATTCCGGCCGGTGAGTGGCGGGTGCTCGAGGCGGGCCTGATCCAGCGCGTGCGTGCGCTGAACATGTTCCTGCACGACGTCTACCACGACCGGCGCATCCTCTCCTACAAGCGCATCCCCGAGTCGCTGGTGCTCGACAACACCCAGTACCGGCAGCAGATGATCGGTGTCGACCTTCCGCACGAGGTCTACGCACACATCGCCGGGATCGACCTGGTGCGCGCCGGCGCGGGCGAGTACTACGTGCTGGAGGACAATCTGCGCGTACCTTCCGGCGTGTCCTACATGCTCGAAAACCGCAAGATGATGATGCGCCTGTTTCCGCGCCTGTTCGCGCGCTATGCGGTCGCGCCGGTCGAGCATTACCCTGCGGCGCTGCTGGAAACCTTGCAATCGGTGGGCCCCGATGCGCTGGATGATCCGGTGGTCGCGGTGCTTACGCCCGGTTCGTACAACTCGGCCTACTTCGAGCATGCGTACCTCGCCCAGCAGATGGGCGTGGAACTGGTCGAGGGCCAGGATCTGTTCGTCGAGAACGCAACGGTTTACATGCGCACCACCCAGGGACCGCGGCAGGTGCACGTGCTCTATCGCCGTATTGATGACGACTTTCTCGATCCCCACGTGTTCCGCGCCGATTCCGTGCTCGGCGTGCCCGGGCTGTTTTCCGCGGTGGCCGCCGGTCGCGTGACGCTGGCCAATACCTTCGGGACCGGGGTTGCCGACGACAAGTCGATCTATCCCTACGTGCCGGAGATGATCCGCTTCTACCTGTGCGAGGATCCGATCCTGCTCAACGTACCGACGCGCTGGCTGAACGATGACGAGGACCGCAAATACGTGCTCGACCACCTGGACGAACTGGTGGTCAAGGAGGCGCAGGGGGCCGGTGGCTACGGCATGCTGGTTGGTCCGCTGGCCAGCCGTGACGAGCTGGACACGTTCCGTCGCCGCATCGAGGCGGAGCCCGCGCGCTACATCGCCCAGCCGACCCTGTCGCTGTCCACCTGCCCGACGTTCGTCGAGGCAGGCGTCGCCCCGCGCCACGTGGACCTGCGCCCGTATGTCCTCTCGGGCGCGCAGACCCAGGTGGTACCGGGTGGCCTGACGCGGGTTGCCCTGCGTGATGGTTCCTTGGTGGTCAATTCCTCGCAGGGAGGCGGTACCAAGGACACCTGGGTGCTGGAGAACTAGCATGCTGTGCCGAACCGCAAGCGACCTGTACTGGATGGCGCGCCAGGTCGAGCGCGCCGAGAACACCGCGCGCCTGATCGACCTGACACAACGTATCGCGTTGCTGCCCGGACGCCTCAGCCCCGGCGACGCCAGCTATACGGCGTGGCATCGCGCGCTCGATGCCCTCGGATTGGCGGATTCCTTTGCCGCCGCACACGGCGAGGTTACCTCGACCGCCGTGCTGCATTACCTGACCCTGGATGCCGGCAACCCCGCCTCGATCCGCAGCGCCCTGTACCAGGCCCGCGAGCTGGGCCGGGCGCAACGCGACTCCATCACTGCTGAGATGTACCAGGAATTGAACGTCTCCTGGCTGGACCTGGACCGGTTCGACCGGCACGGGTCCGACGAGGACGATGCGGCGGACCTGCTCGACTGGGTCAAGACCCGCTCGGCCGCGTTTCGCGGTGTCAGCGAAGGCACCATGGGACGGGACGAGGGCTACCGTTTCATGGCCCTGGGCACCCACGTGGAGCGCGCCGACAACACGGTGCGCCTGCTCGACGTCAAGTACGCCAGCTACGACGACACCCAGGTGCATGAACCAAGCAACTTCACCCAGTACTACCAGTGGAGTGCGCTGATGCAGGCGATGTCGTCGTTCGAGACCTACCGCCACTTCTACCACGACGCCGTGCGCCCGCTGCGCGTGGCCGAGATGATGATCTTCGACCGGCGCATGCCGCGCTCCCTGGTGACCTGCTGCGCCATCCTGCTCGAGTGCCTCAAGCGCCTGAGCGGCCATCCGGGCACCGAGGCCGAACGGCGCGCCGGCGCGCTGGCGTCGAGCCTGCGCTATGGCAGCATGGACGATGTGCTGGAGGTCGGCATGCAGGCGTTTCTCGAAAGCTTCATGGCGCGCCTGGATGCGTTGACCGTCACCATCGTCGCACAGTTCATGACCTCCACCGACACCGGCAATCGCCACGGGCCGGCACGCACGCCCACGATGCTACCCTAACCGCCTTTTTCGTCAGCGCAGGATCCCGCCAACCCATGACCTACTGCATCGGCATGAACCTCGACGAGGGCCTCGTGCTTGTTTCCGACTCCCGTACCAACGCCGGCATCGACAAGATCGCCCGGTTCGAAAAGATGAAGGTTTTCGAGCGCCCCGGGGAACGCGTGCTGGTGACGCTGTCGGCAGGCAACCTGTCGGTGACGCAGAACGCCCTGAGCCTGCTGGAGTTGCGCGCGCGCGATGATCCATCCGCGCGGTCGCTGTGGAACGTCGGGTCCGTGTACCACGTCGCCGACCTGCTCGGCGAAGCCATGCGCGAAGTGCGCGCACGCGACGAGTCCTACCTGCGCGAAAAGTCCATCGACCCTACCGCCACCTTCATCGTCGGTGGCCAGATCGCCGGCGAGCCGCCGCGCCTGTTCCTGGTCTATTCCGAGGGCAACCACATCGAGGCCCTCAAGGACACGCCGTTCTTCCAGATCGGTGAAGTCAAGTACGGCAAGCCCGTGCTCGACCGGCTGATCACGCGCCAGTCCAGCCTCGACGACGCGGTCAAGTGCGCCATGGTCTCGTTTGACGCCACCATCCGCTGCAACCTCTCGGTTGGCGCCCCGCTCGACCTGCTCGTGTATCGACGCGACAGCCTGCGCGTTGGCGTACGCCGCCGCCTGCTCGAAGGCGACGCATGGATGGAAGCGATCAAGCAGTCCTGGGCCGACGGCCTGCAAACCGCATTCGGCAACCTCCCCGGCGCCGACTGGATGGACGCCTGAACTTGCCGACGGACCACTGCGGCCCGGCATGATCCCGGCCACGCGGACATCGTCAACGCACCCGGTCGCATACAATCGGGTTTCCTGATGCGTGTGTCACCCCCTTGCCACAGTCGTTCCGGATAAAACCACACGCCCGCATCGCCGCGTGGCAGCGCCTGCGCGAGCAACCCACGTGGAAACTGCTCGCGGCGACGCATGCCCCGGTGGTGGCAGCCCTGTTGCAGGCCTTGTTGCTGGATGACGAGCGCCAGTTGCCCGCTTCGCTGTTGCATGAGCGACTGGAGCGCCAACTCGAGGATTTGCGTGATCGCGGCATCGAGGTGCCGCGGCCGGCCAAGGCCTACGTGGCCGACTGGCTGTCGGCGGGCTGGCTCGAGCGTCGCTTTCCGGACGGCTCCAGCGAGGAACAGTACGAACTGACCGCGCCCGCGATCACCGCGCTGCGCTTTCTTAACAGCCTGGATGCCACGCGCAGCGTTGCCACCGAAAGCCGTCTGGCGCTCGTCATCCAGCAGTTGGTGCAATTGGCGCGCGACACCGATACCGACCCCGAAAGCAGGGTGCGCGAGTTGCTGGCCGAGCGTGCGCGCATCGACGCAAAGATAGAAGCGGCGCAGGCCGGACGTGTCGAAACACTGGATCAAGCCCGCGCACTGGAACGTGCCCACGAGATCATCGCCCTGGCCGACGACCTGGCGGAGGATTTCCGCCACGTGCGGGACGACTTCCAGCGTTTGGACCGCCGTTTCCGCGAACAGATCATCGATGATGACCGCCAGCGTGGCGAAGTGCTGGAGGCGCTGTTTGCCGGCGTGGACGTAATTGCCGCCAGTGAATCCGGGCGCAGTTTCGACGCCTTCTGGCGCCTGCTGACCGACGCCGAGCAAAGCGGCGAACTGGAGGCCGCCATCGACACGGTGACCTCCCGCCCTTTCGCGCAACACCTGCGTCGACGCGAGCGGACCTTCCTGCTGTATCTCACGCGCACGCTGCTGGACCGGGGTGGCCACGTGCATGACGTGTTGCAGCATTTTGCGCAAAGCCTGAAAGGCTTCGTGCAGTCGAACGCCTATCTCGAGCAGCGCCGCCTGCACCACCTGCTCAAACAGGCCCGCGCCGAGGCCCTGAAATTGCGCGATCAGGTGCGCACCAGCGAGATCATCGACTTTCGCCTGGCCCAGTCCAGTGTGCGCATCGATTCCGTGGCGCGCTGGCGACTCCATGATCCGCGCAGCAATCGAATCGATGGCAGCGTGATGCCGGGCGAAGCCCCCTCAGTTACCCTCGAAAGCGTGCGCGACTTGGTGGCGCGATCGGAAATCGACTTTGGGGCCCTCAAACACGATGTGCGCACGATGCTTGAGACCCGCACGCCATGCTCGGTGGGCGAAGTGCTCGCGGTTTACCCGGCGCGCCAGGGACTGGGCAGCGTGGTGGGTTACATGGCCTTGGGCAGCCGCCACGGCATGTGCATAGCGGACCGCCACGAATCCGTCACCTGGCGTGGCGAGGACGGGCATGAGCGCCGGGCGCGCATTCCGTTGTTGTATTTCTTCAGGGACAAACGCGATGAACTGGCCTGAACACACTGAGGATGGCGCGCTCACCGCTGCTGACAACGCGGCCGAAACCGGGAACTCATCCGATGCACTGTTTCCCGGCGACACGGGCAGCCTGCCCTTGGAGGCACGTCGCGTCCTGTGCCAACTGCTGGCCGGCCCGAGCGTGGACGCCGATCGCCACGGCCTGTTGTGGCCGGTACTGTTGCGCGAGGAAACCGCCCTGCGGTCGCGTTTGAACGAATTGTTCCTCGAATTGGTGCTTGATCGCGACCTTGGCGTTGCCTTCGTGCGCCAGGCCGACACCGGGGAACTGGAAACACCGACCCTGCTGCGCTCCAGTCCACTCACCTTCATCGATTCGGTATTGTTGCTGTGGCTGCGCCAGCAGCTTTCCGAGGCCGAAACGCATGGCCGGCGCGCCGTCGTGGATGAAGACGATATCCGGACCCAACTGGCCGTTTACGCTCCCGTGAGAGGCACTGACAGCGCCGGTTTCACGCGCCGGGTCAATGCCGCCATCGAAAAGATGAAAAAGCACAGCGTGTTGTGCGCCATCCGCGGTAGCGAAGGGCGCCACGAGGTATCGCCGACCCTGAAACTGCTGTTTTCCGCCGAGGACGTGCAGGCCCTCGGCGAGGTTTACCACGCGTTGCGTGATGACGGGGCGCAAGCCAGTGATCCACTGGACGCGGGTGTCGCCGATGACGCGCAGGAGCGTGGCCCGTGAACGATGAAGTTGCAACGGACCTGTTCCTGTCCGACCTGCCGACACCGCGCGAGGAACAGTTTCGCATGTGCCGGCTGCAGGTGTTCAACTGGGGCACTTTCAGCGGCCTGCACGTGGTACCCATCGCCGCGCGCGGCTTCCTGTTCGTGGGTCGTTCCGGCTCCGGCAAGACCACCCTGCTCGATGCGATGTCCGCATTGCTGGTACCGCCGGCGCTGGTCGACTTCAATGCCGCCGCGCGCGAAGCCGAGCGCAGCGGGCGTGATCGCTCGCTCGTATCCTACGTGCGCGGGGCCTGGGCCGACCAGCATGACGACTCCTCGGGCGAGGTAGCCACCCAGTACCTGCGCAAGGGCAGTACGTGGTCGGCGCTCGCGTTGACCTACGGCAACACGGTCGGGCGCACGGTGACCCTGGTGCGGTTGTTGTGGATCCGCGGCAACGGCTCCGCCGCTGGCGACGTGCGCAAGCATTACGTCATCGCCGAGCGGGACTTCAATCTTGCCACGCTCGAAGGTTTTGACATGGACCTGCGCCGACTCAAGCATCATCTGGCCGACGTCCACCACCACGACTCCTTCAGCGCCTACAGCGAGCGGTTCCGGCACCTGCTGGGAATCCACAACGAGGGCGCGCTGCGTCTTTTGCACAAGACCCAATCGGCCAAGAACCTGGGTGACCTCAATACCTTTTTGCGCGATTTCATGCTCGAGCGCCCGGAGACCTTCGCGGTCGCGGAGCGCCTGGTGAACGAGTTCGCCGAACTGGACGAGGCACATAAGGCCGTCATTACCGCACGTGAGCAGATCGATACCCTCAAGCCCTCGCGCGCGGCGCACGCGCAACTGCAGAAGCTTGAGCACACGCATGGCCAGCTTGACGACCTGTTGGCCGGTGTGGATGGTTACCGTGAACAGCAGCGACTGGCGTTGCTGGACGCGCGGCTGGTCGAGCTGGCGACGCTTGACCAGGGGCTGGCGGGCGAGGAGACGGCACGACGCGAGACCCTTCAGCGCCTGGAAGGCGAACGGGAAAGCCTGCGTGCGCGGCACCGCGAGCAGGGCGGCGCCAGGATCGAGCAGCTGCAAGCCGAATACGAGCGTTTTGAAAGCGACCGCGATGAACGCCTGCGCCGGCGCGCTACCGCCGAAACGGCCTGTCGCGTGCTCGAATGGCGCATCGCCGACAATTCACCGGATTTCGCCGCGCAGCTCGCGCGCGCGCAACAGTTGCTGGATGCAGGGCAGGTCGCCAGTGCCGAGGCCGACCAGCGCATGCTGGAAAGCAGCCTTGCCAAGACCCAGGCCGAGCAGGCCCTCACTGCGGTTCGCGCCGAGATACGGGCGCTGGAGAGCAGTCCATCCAATATTCCCGCCCATCTGCAGTCGTTGCGGGATCGCTTGTGTGAGGCCCTCGGCCTGGCCAACACGGCATTGCCGTTCGTCGGCGAACTGATCCAGGTACGCGCCGATCAGGCCGAGTGGAACGGCGCCATCGAGCGCGTGCTGCATGGCTTCGCCCTGTCGCTGCTGGTCGACGAGCGTCATTACGCCAAGGTCGCGGCATGGGTCGACGAGACCCACCTGGGCGGCAAACTCGTCTATTACCGCGTGCGTCGCGAGGTCTTGCCGGACGCCGCGGCGGCCTCGCCACGCTCGCTCGTGCGCAAGCTTGAACTCGCACGGCATGCCCACCAGGACTGGCTTGCCGCGGAACTGGCGCGACGCTTCGACTACGACTGCGTGGACAGTGTACAGGCGTTGCGCCAGGCCACACGCGCCCTGACCCGCCAAGGCCAGATCAAGCACGGGCGTAGTCGCCATGAAAAAGACGATCGCCACCCCATCGATGACCGCCGGCGCTGGGTGCTCGGTTTCGACAACCGCGACAAGCTCGAGTTGTACAAACGGGAGGCCATGGAACTGGCTGCCCGTGTCGCGGCTGCGGACAAGGCCTTGGCCGATACCCGGGCCCAACGCGAGTCACGTGACGCGTGCACTCGTGCCGCGCAGTCCCTGGTCAACCTGAGTTGGACCGACGTCGACGTGGCTTCGGTGCTGGTCGCTTTGGACGCCACCCGCGGTACCTTGGCCGAGTTGCGCGACGGCAACGCCGGGCTGCGTGAACTGGGCGAGCGCATCGCTGCCGTTGAAAAGGACCTGAGCGACGCCCGGCAAGCGCTTGACGCGGTACGCGATGCGCGTCGCGACCATCAGCGCGAATGCACCACATGCCAGGCCGGGCGGGAGCGTGCGCGGGCCGAGGTGGCTGCCCATCCCCTGACCCCGCTCCAGCGCGAGGGACTAGAGGCGCACTGCCGGCAGCAGGGCGACGGGGCGTTGACGCTCGACGATCTCGATCGCCGCATCCAACTCGTCGAACGCGCATTGCATACATCGGCCAAGGAAATCGAGAAGCGCAGCGCGGAACAGCGCCAGTACATGGTGCACGGCTTCGACGTGTTTTGCCGCCGCTGGCCGCAGGATGCGGGTGACGTCCAGGCCAATGCCGAGAGCGCACCGGACTTCTTCGCTCGCCTGGCGCGGTTGGAAGACGATGGCCTGCCACAACACGAAAATCGGTTCTTCGACCTGCTGCGTACCCAGAGCGGGCAAAACCTCGTTGCACTGCAGACCCATATCCGCCAGGCACACAAGGCCATCCGGGCACGCATGGAGGACGTCAACGCCGGTCTCGAACAGGTGGCGTTCAATCGCGATTCCATCCTGCAGATCCGGCCCGAAGACCGCGGCCAGGCCGAAGTGCGCGAGTTTCGCCGTGACCTGGCCGACATCCTTTCGCAGCAGCGTACTGAGGACCGCATGCGCGCCGAAGCCCAGTTCGAGGGCTTGCGCCGCCTCGTCGCGCGCCTGGCCAGCGCCGATCCCGAAGACAAGCGCTGGCGCGCGCGCGTGCTGGATGTTCGCCTGCATGTGGAATTCATTGGTGAAGAACGCGACAGCGCCACGGGCGCAGTGCTCGAGGTCTACCGCAGCGGTGCCGGCAAGTCCGGCGGCCAGCGCCAGAAGCTCGCAACCACTTGCCTGGCTGCCGCATTGCGCTACCAGCTTGGCGATGAGGACGGTGGCGTGCCGCAATACGCCGCCGTGGTGCTGGACGAGGCGTTCGACAAGGCGGACAACGAATTCACGACCATGGCGATGCACATCTTCGAGAATTTCGGTTTCCAGATGATCGTGGCCACCCCGCTGAAATCGGTCATGACCCTGGAGCCGTTCATCGGCGGCGCCTGTTTCGTCGAAATCACCGGGCGCCATGACTCCGGCGTGCTGATGATCGAGTACGACACCGCCAGCCGCCGCCTGGCCTTGCCGCGCGACAGCCGCGAGCCATCCGGTGCGTCATCCTGAGCAGGCCATCATGCACGTGCGCGCGACCTGGTGCCGGCATGCCGGCGACTGGCTGGGTGAACGTGGCGACTGGCCGCTGGCGGTGAACCTGGCCGTTCCCGGTGAGCGCGCGGTCATGCGCAACTGGGACGCATTCCAGGCTTGGCGCAGTGCTTGGCGGAACTGGAACGGCGCCGGTGAAGTGGCATGGCGCGAACGGCGCTGGCCATCACTGGGCCGGCAGGCCGTTCCGGAAACCTGGCAATTGCCGCGAGCGACCGATGTGGCGAGCACCGTGGGCGAAACACTCCGGTGGCAGACAGCCGAGCGACACTTTGCCGAAGCCGTCGCCGCGTGGCCGGCGCTCGAGGCGCACCTGCGCAGTCGGTTCGACTGGCTTGCCGATTGTGATGATGCCACATGGCGACGCCTGTACGACCTGCTGCACTGGCTCGACGCCCACCCCGCCTCGGATCTGTTCGCACGCCAACTCCCGGTCGCGGGACTGGATACCAAATGGCTCGAAGCACACGTCGGGCTGCTCACCGAATGGCTGCGCTTGATCCGACCGCCCGCGGACAACACCGGCTTCTGGGATCTGAGCGGCCTGCGCCGTGACGCGGACCGTTTACGTCTGCGCATACTCGATGCATCCCTGTGCACCCACGTTGGCGGCCTGCGTGACATCCAGGCCCCCATCGGCGAACTGGCCCGCGTGGCCCTGCCGGTCCGTCGCATCCTGATCGTGGAAAACAAGCAGACCGGTCTTGCCTGCGACGATCTTCCCGGTACCGTCCTCATCATGGCACGCGGTTACGCCATCGATCGCCTGCACGCATTGCCCTGGCTCGCCCGCGCCGAACACATCGACTACTGGGGCGATATCGACACCCACGGCCTGGCCATCCTCGGACGCCTGCGGGGCCACCTGCCGCGTGTCCAATCGGTGCTCATGGACCATGCCACCCTGCTCGCGCACCAGCCCCTGTGGGTCACCGAACCCAAGCCCCACGGCGCCGGCCGCATAGAGAACCTCACCGCGGTTGAACAGACCCTCTACACCGACCTCAAACATGACCGCTTCGGCGTACGCGTGCGGCTGGAACAGGAACGCATCGCGTGGGGGTATGCGTGGCAGCGGCTTCAGGGGGGTTGAGGTTTCAATGAGGCCCCGGCGTTATGCCGGGGAATACGAGCATCACGACCTACAAGGATGCGGTGGACGACGCGCTTCAATGAGGCCCCGGCGTTATGCCGGGGAATACCGCGACGCCGTTACCGTGCCACCACGTGGGCGGTCGGGCTTCAATGAGGCCCCGGCGTTA
>CAYOEF010000067.1:0-11142 GCA_964402805.1 uncultured Rhodanobacteraceae bacterium
CGCCAGCTCTGGTGGGGCCACCAGATCCCGGCCTGGTACGACGAGGCCGGCAACATCTTCGTTGGCGAGGACGAGGCGGATGCCCTGGCCCATGCCGACACCGCGCCCGTGGGCAAGCTGACCCGTGACGAAGACGTGCTGGACACCTGGTTCAGTTCCGCGTTGTGGCCTTTCTCGACCCTGGGCTGGCCGAACGATGGCCCGACCCGCAACGCCGCAGGCAATGTGGTTGCCAACTGGACCGCGGACAGGATCTACCTGCCAAGCGCGGTGCTCGTCACCGGCTTCGACATCATCTTCTTCTGGGTGGCACGCATGGTCATGACCACCCTTTATTTCACCGGCTCCATCCCTTTCCGCGAGGTTTACATCAATGCCATCGTGCGCGATGCCGAAGGCAAGAAGATGTCCAAGTCCAAGGGCAACACGCTGGATCCGCTGGACCTGATCGACGGCATCGAGCTGGAACCCCTGGTGGCCAAATCCACCCGGTCGCTCCTGATCCCGCAAGTGCGCGAGAAGGTCGAAAAACGCATCCGCAGGCAGTACCCCCAAGGGATCGCGGCCATCGGCACGGACGCGTTGCGCTTCACCTTCGCGGCACTGGCCAGCTACAGCCGTACCATCAATTTCGACATCAGCCGTGCCGAGGGCTACAAGGCGTTTTGCAACAAGCTGTGGAACGCGGCGCGGTTTGTCTTGATGAACGCGGGCACCGGGGTCCAGGGACCGGAGGCCGGACCAGACCCCGTCACGGAGGCAGAGCGATGGATCCTGACGCGGTGGAAGACCGCGCTGGAGGAGGTTGAACAGCATTTTGCCAGTTACCGGTTCGATCACCTGGCGCAGGCGCTGTATGCGTTCGTCTGGAACGACTACTGCGACTGGTTCCTCGAACTGGCCAAGCCGGCCATCAATGGGGACGACGCCGATGCCGCCGCATCGACGCGCCACACCTCGCTGGTGGTCCTGGAACAGGTGCTGCGTGCGCTGCACCCCATCATCCCGTTCGTGACCGAGGAAATCTGGCAACAGGTGGCACCACGATTGGGCATCGGCGGCGACACCATCATGCGCCAACCCTATCCGGACGGCCAGGCCATCATCGCGGATCCGGAGGCAACGGCCGACGTCGAATGGCTGAAAGCGGTACTCACCGGCACGCGCCGCATCCGTGCGGAAATGAACATCGCGCCAGGCCGGTCGATCCACGTGATATTCGCGGACGGCGATGCAACGGACCGCAGGCGTACGCAACATTTCGCCGGCTCGCTGGCGTTCCTGGGGCGTATGCCGTCACAGCAGTGGCTCGAAGCGGGGGACGCCGAACCCGCAGCCGCGGTGTCGGTGGTCGGCAAGCTGCGCGTCCTGATCCCGCTGGCGGGCCTGATCGATCTGGACGCCGAACGGGCGCGCCTGGCGCGTGAACTTGCGCGCGTCGAACAGGAAATCGGGAAATGCGAGGGCAAGCTCGGCAACGCGCATTTTGTCGGCAACGCCCCGGCCAGCGTCGTCGACATGGAACGCCAGCGCCTTGCCGACTGGGGTACCCGCAAGCGTGCCATCGAGGGGCAACTCCAGCGCCTGCGGTGAAGGGTTCACCAGGCCGGGCACCCGGAAGGCATCATCCGAGAATGCGGTTCAATACGGCCGCCAGGCGTGCGCCTGCTTCGCGCAGGCGGCGTTCGGCAACCGGCAATTCGCGCCGCACGTAAGCCGCGTTGATGCGATGGCCACGTGGATAGATGTGGCGCGTAATGCGGCATGACTCCTCGGCCCACTGGGCCGGCGCACCCAGCCCCGGCGCGGCCGGCGGCAGGGTTACCGGACCCTCGGCCGCCAGGAAGTCCGCATACTGGTGCCAGTTCATGCCACGCGTGCGCAGCATACCCGAATCCCATACGCGATGGAGGTTGGTGCCCTTGCCCCCGAAGCGCACCTGGTAGGCATTGCCGCCGGCGTCGTGACGATAGCCGGCGTGCAGGGGCTGATGGACGTCGGCGATGAAATGCACCACGAATACCAGGGCACGCGCGCGCTGGCGCGCCGAAACGCCATGCTTGCCAAGGGTGGACTCATACCTGGTGATCGCTGCCACCACGCATTCGCCATCGTGGCAATCGCGCGGTGGAACGTAGTTGCAATCGCGGCTGCCAAAGTTGACGTAGTGCAGGCGGCGGGTACGTTCCCACAGGCGCCGGTAACGCGGCAGGTCACGGATCTCGTCCGGCCACGTCGACGCGTCGACGAGGCTGCCCCAGTGGCCGGCGGCCAGCAGGTGTTCCACCGTCGTGCGCGCCTGCGGATCGAGTTGGCGCCATGCCAGCGCGGCCACGATGCGGTGCCCCAGGGGGCCCCAGGCCATCGCCGCAGGAGCCACCAGCATAAGGGACAGGAAAACCGCGGCCGCGATGCGGCGCAAACTGGGCACGATGGACCTCCGGACTACACAACGGACTGGCCGAGTATCCCACGCCGGCGGGCCGGGACGGCGGTACCTCCGCACAGAGCGCCACAGGGTGTTTCCCGGTAGAATGTCGCGTCATTCCACCGCCGGTTCGCGGCCCCTTTCCCGTATCGCTCCAGAGGAAGCTGTCCCATGGCCATCAAGGTCGCCATCAACGGTTACGGTCGCATCGGCCGCAATGTCCTGCGCGCGCTTTATGAATCCGGACGTACGAGCGAAATCCGCATCGTCGCGGTCAACGATCTCGGCAACGCCGAAACCAATGCGCATTTGACACAATACGACACGGCGCATGGCAAATTCCCCGGCGAGGTGGGCGTCGACGGCGGCGACCTCGTGGTCAACGGCGACCACATCAAGGTCTGTGCGGAACGCGACCCGGCCCGGCTGCCGTGGCGTGAACTGGGCATCGACGTCGTGCTTGAGGCCACCGGCCTGTTCCGCGAACGTGACAAGGCCGCCGCCCACCTCGCGGCGGGGGCCGGGAAAGTCCTGGTGTCGGCCCCGGGCAAGCACATGGATGGCACGTTCGTATACGGCGTCAACCACGACCGGATCAAACCCACCGACACGATCATCTCCAATGCCAGTTGCACGACCAACTGCCTGGCACCGATGGCCAGGGTGCTCAACGACGGCATCGGCATCGTGCACGGCCTGATGACGACTATCCACGCCTATACCAACGACCAGGTGTTGACCGACGTGTACCACAAGGATCTGCGTCGCGCCCGCTCGGCAACGCACAGCCAGATCCCAACCGAAACCGGTGCCGCCGCGGCCGTCGGCCTGGTGCTGCCGGAACTCGACGGCAAACTTGACGGCCTGTCCGTGCGCGTACCCACGATCAACGTATCGCTGGTGGATTTCACGTTTACCGCCAAACGCGCGACCAGCAAGGACGAGATCGACCGCCTCTTCACCGACGCGGCGCACGGCGCGATGCGCGGCATCGTGGCGGTCAACGACAAACCGCTGGTTTCCATCGACTTCAACCACTGCCCCGCTTCATGCACCTACGACGCCACGCAGACGCGCGTCATGGAAGGCACGCTGGTCAAGGTCCTCGGCTGGTACGACAACGAGTGGGGCTTCTCCAACCGCATGCTCGACATGGCGCTGGCGCTGGCCAACGCCGGCTGATCCACCGGCGCACACGACCGGTGGCCACGTATCGCGCCACCGGGTGATGATCCGACACGGGACGACGGGTCCAACGACTCGCGGCCCCGTACGTGAAGATGGCGCAAACTCCGTGTATCGTTGGGGCAGCGATGCCCCGCGGCGGACGGGACGCGCGCACATGGAGCGACGGCGACCCATGGCCATCATTTTCATCCCGGGGATCAAGGGTACCGAGCTGGTTGACGTCCATGCGCTGCGGCAACCCTCGCGCTGGCCCATGGAAGGCGCTCTCCCTGGCAGCATGATTGAAGACGTGGCGATGTTTGCGCTGCACGAAACCGGCGCCGACACGCCGGCGTACGATCTCGCGCCGGGCGGCGTGGTCTCGCGCAACTGCGCACCGCTGGTTCACGCCCTGCGCAGAAAGCTGACCCCCGAGCCGGTCGTCGTCTTCGGCTACGACTGGCGCCAGCCGCTGGAGCGTTCCGCACGCCACCTGGCCCTGTTCCTCGAGGAACTGGCCACATCCGAACGCCGTGCCGGTCGCAGCCCCGAACTCCGGTTCGTGACGCACTCCATGGGCGGATTGCTCCTGCGTTCCGCGCTCGCGCTGCGTGGCGCCGACGATCCGCTCGCGGGGATCGGCCGCATCGTCTTTATCGCCCCGCCGTTTCGCGGGTCGCTTGGCACCACGTTCGCACTCATCGCTGGCGAAACCGACGATTGGCTGGGCGTTGGCCCCGAGCAGCGCAAGATCGCGCGCACGTTCGCATCCGTCTACCAGATGACGCCGTCATGGGCCAACGCCGCGTATGACGAGGACGGCCACGAGTTGGACCTGTACGATCCAGGCAACTGGCAACACAACGTCGCGTGCGGCCGAGGCTTCCCGGCCGGCGTGCTGCGTGACGCCGAGGCGTTCGTGCGCGGCGCGCAGGCGCGCCATGGTGGACACAGTGACGCACCCATGCTTGCCGATTCGATCCTGGCGGCCGCCCCCGACAAGGTGCTCGTCATTTGTGGCAGTGGCGAACCGACTCCATGCACGTTGCCCGTGCTGACCCGCAACCGCCCCAACCCGAACTGGTTCGACTTCGCGTCCATGCGCATGGACGTCCACGGCGATGGGCGCGTGTGGATGCCGAGTGCGGCCATCGCGGGTGTGCCCCTGGCCGCGTTCGAAAGCAGCGGTGCGCATGCCCTGATCTGCCGCGACGAACGCGTCATCGCGCTGGCGTCACGTTGGCTGGCCGGTCTCGCCGCCGTTCGCCTGGCGCCGCGCGGCCCGCACGATCCGCTGCAACGGCCCGAAGCCACCTTCGGCGTGTGGGACGGAAGCCTCGACAGTCTCGATCTTCATGTCGCCTGACTAGTGCGCAATGCCCGCATTTCCCGCGGGTGACTTTGCGAGATGCGACATCGCGTCACTCGCGGCAACACGGGGGCCCGCACATAATTGACGCGTGTCAGCCGTCCCGGCTCCGTCGCCACCGACAATAAACACATGCAAACCGCAACCTTGAATGCTACGGCAGGCAAGCCGTCGGCGCTGCCTGTCGAAGATACGGCTGCGAGCGTCCCGCTCGAGACGTACAACGACAAGATCATCCGGCAATACGTCGAGGCCACGATCATCTGGGGCATCGTCGGCATGAGCGTGGGCCTGCTGATTGCCGCCCAGTTGCGCTGGCCGGCACTCAATTTCGACACGCCGTGGCTCACCTTCAGCCGCATCCGCCCCGACCATACCTGGAGCGTGGTCGTGGCCTTTGGCGGCAACGCCCTGATTGGCACCAGCTTGTACGTGGTGCAACGCACCTCCCACGTGCGCCTGGCATTCGGCGGCCTGGCACAGTTCGCGTTCTGGAGCTTCCAGCTCGTGTGTGTCCTGGCCTTCATCACGGTCCCGCTCGGCCTCACCCAGGGCAAGGAATACGCCGAGCCCGAGTGGTGGATCGACATCATCCTGCTGTTCAGCTGGATCGCCTACGGCGTGGTGTACTTCGGCACGCTGGCACGCCGGCGCGTGCGCAACATCTACACCGCGTGCTGGTATTACGGCGCGTTCATCATCGCCGTCGCCATGATGCACATCGTGGCCAACCTGGCCATACCGGTGTCCTTCACCAAGTCGTACATCATCTATTCGGGCGTCGTCGACGCCATGGTGCAATGGTGGTATGGGCACAACATGGTGGCGTTCTTCCTCACCACCGGCTTCCTCGGCATGATGTACTACTTCGTGCCACGACAGGCCCAGAAACCACTGTTCAGCTATCGCTTCTCGATCATCAACTTCTGGGGAGTGATTTCGCTGTACATGTGGGTGGGCGCGCACCACCTCATGTATACGGCCCTGCCGGACTGGACGCAGTCGATCGGCATGGCGTTTTCCATCGTGCTGCTGATGCCCAGCTGGGGTTCGGCGGCCAATGGCCTGCTCACCTTCAACGGCGCGTGGCACAAGCTGCGCACCGATCCGGCATGCAAGTTCCTGGTGATGTCGCTGGTCTACTACGGCGCGTCCACGTTTACGGGCTCGCTGATGGCGGTAAAGACCGTCAATTCGTTGTCGCATTACACCGACATGACCATCGCCCACGTCCATGACGGCACGCTCGGCTGGGTGGCCATGGTTACCATCGGCTCGTTGTACGCCATGGCGCCGGTCCTGTTCGGGCACCGCAAGATGCATTCGGTGCAGGCGATCAACGTGCACTTCTGGCTGCACGTCGGCGGCACCATGATGTATGTGCTCTCGATGTGGGTTTCGGGCGTCACCGCCGGCGAGATGTGGCGAGCACGTTTCCCGGACGGATCGCTGGTGTACACCTTCCTCGACAGCCTGATCGCCATCAAGCCGTTCTACGTCACGCGCTGGGCGGGAGGCGTCCTGATCGTGGCCGGCATGTGGGTGATGGCCTGGAACATGTGGGTGACCGCGCGTGAAGCACGGCACCACGGCGTCAAGCCGGTGCCGCTGCACGTCTCGGAACAGTCGACATCGATCCCTCCGCGCCTCGGCGTCCGCGGCGCGCCAAGCCCGGCTTGAAGGGCATACGCACATGGCTTACAAGCACTTTGAAAAGATCGAGCGGCACGTCGCGTTGCTGGGCATCTGCACGGCAATCATGGTGTCGTTTGGCGGTCTGGCGGAAATCGTTCCGTTGTTCGCCCGCGCGCACCAGGTGAAGCCGCCAGCCGGCGCAGAGCCATACAGCCCGCTGCGCCTGGTGGGCTTCAACACCTACGAGGAAAACGGCTGCTATCTTTGCCACTCGCAAATGGTGCGCAAACTGGGCTTCGAGACCCAGCGTTATGGCCATTACACCACGGCCGCGCCGATCTACTACGACCACCCCGTCCAGTGGGGCTCCACGCGTACCGGGCCGGACCTGGCCAACGTCGGCTGCAAATATTCCGACGCCTGGCTGCGCCAGCACTTTATGGATCCACAGTCACTCGTACCGGCATCGGACATGCCGCGATTCAACTGGCTGGCAAACATCAAGATCAACCCGAAGGACGTGCAGCGCCGCATGCGCGTGCTGCGTGAACTGGGAACCCCGTACACGGATGCACAAATCGCGGCGGCGCCCAAGGCGGTGGCCGGGAAAACCAAGATGGACGCCCTGATTGCCTACATACAGGGCCTTGGTGTCGACAACGTGCCGGCGTCGCTCAAGCCGGGCACGCCGGAAGCAAGGAGTGGAGGCCAATGAACCCGATCTGGGGCAATCTCATCGGGGTCTTCCTCGTCATCCTGATCGTCACCTTCATCGGCGGCTGGATATGGGTTTGGCGCAAGGCACACCTGCCAACCTTTTCGCGCCTTGCGCAACTGCCCCTGGAAGACGCCGCCACGACGGACATCGAACACACGAAGGATGAGCAGTCATGACGACCGGCTGGTCCATCTGGGTAATCGTCCTGGTGGTGCTCAACATGGGCATCACCTTCTTCCTTCTCGCGTGGTCTCCACGTGCCAGGATCCCGGTGGCCGACGATGGCACGACAGGCCATGTCTGGAGCGGTGGCAACATCCGCGAAGGTTTGCATCGCCTGCCCCGGTGGTGGATCCTTTTCTCGCTCGGCCTCTACATCGGGACGGCCATCTACCTGGCGCGCTACCCCGGTTTCGGCGCCAACAAGGGCACCTTGAACTGGACTTCAGTCGAGCAGGTGCATCAGGAGCAGGCCGAGAACCAGCAAAAGCTCGACCAACTGTTCCACCGCTTCGATGCCTATTCGGTTGCGCAATTGTCGCGCGACCCGCGGGCCATGCAGGTCGGGCAGCGGCTGTTCGGCGACAATTGCGAGGCGTGCCACCGCACCAGCGGCACGGGCGACATCCTGGTGGGCGCTCCCAATTTGACGGACAGCACATGGCTGTACGGCGGTACCGGAAAAGACATCCAGACATCCATTTCCGCCGGCCGCGACGGCGTCATGCCGGCCTGGCACGCGCTGGGCGCCAAGACCGTCAACGATCTCGTGCAATACGTGCTCAGCCTGTCCGGACAACCCCACAATGCCGCCATGGCCAAGGCGGCCGAGCCCGTCTTCGCGTCCACCTGTGCCGCGTGCCACGGCAAGGACGGCACCGGCAACCAGACGATCGGCGCGCCCAACCTGACGGATGACGTCTGGAAATGGGGCGGCACCGAGGCCGAGATCCACCGCACGATCGACGGCGGACGGCAAGGCCACATGCCGACCTGGAGCAAGCGGCTTTCGGATAGCCAAATCCATGTACTGGCGGCTTATGTCTATCATCTCTCGCACCAGGACGAAGGATCGGCGCAATAACCGGGCGAACGATCCGGCAGCCGTCCATGACAACCACTGGTACCGGCAGCCAGTGGCCTGGCTTGGCATCCTCATCACGGTGGTCCTGATCGTTGCCTGCATCTGGACCGTCATGATCAGTCGGCGCTACACCTACGTTCCGGTGGGTGATCCCGACGTGCCGACCTTCCTCGGCGTCCCCATGCCGTCACTCAAACCCGGCAACGACCGTTCACCGTGAATGCCTCCTACGCCATCTGGACACGCCCGTCGCTGCGTGAACAGGTATTGCACCCGCGCCGCGACGGCAAGGTCGAAATGACCCTCGGCGCGCCATCCCTGCAAACCCCGTGGCAGGCGTTGCGCCTGGAGCAATCGCTCACGGCGCTCACCGGCATGGGACGTGTCGATGTCAACACCCGCGCGCGCTGCGTCGACACGGTCTTCGACCCGCGCCAGGTCGACATTGCGCAAATCCTCGATGCATGCGACGCGGCGGCCTGCCCGGCCAACCCGTTGCCACATGACGCCAACGACACCTCGCGCGACCGTGAAAGTGACGAGGCCCTGAAACGGCTGCTGGTTGCCGGCGTGTTCGGCATGCAGGCCATGATGTTCGCGCTGGTGCTGTACGTCGGCGTCGTCGACCCGGAAGACACGGCCATCCGCCAGCTGTTTCGATGGCTCGGGCTGCTCGCCACGACACCCATCGTGCTCTACTCGGGGATGTCGTTTTTCCGCCATGCACTGCATGACGTTCGCGTCGGTACGCCTGGCATCGACGTGCCCATCGCCATTGCCATCATCACCATCTACGCGGCCAGCGCCGTGGCGGCAGTCACCGGCCACGGCGAAACCTGGTTCGACTCGGTCAGCATGCTCGTGTTTGCGCTCACCCTGGGTCGTTACCTGGAATTGCGCGAACGGCGCCGACAGCTCGCCCTCAACCAGGCCGCCGGCCAACACGCACCCTTGACCACCCTGCGCATCGGCGCCGACGGCGGGCGTGAAACGGTTGCCGTGGCCGAGCTCGTGCCCGGCGACACCATCCTCGTGAACGAAGGTGCCATCGTCCCCGTCGACGGTACGGCACAAGGCGCGGCCAGCCTCGATACCTCGCTGCACACCGGCGAATCCGACGCCACCCCCTGCCACGCGGGCGATACCGTGGCCGCCGGCAGCATCGTCCTGGACCAACCGGTGCGCATTACCGTCTCGCGCTCCAGCGCGGCCAGCAGCCTTTCCCAGTTGCAGGACCTGACGCGTACGGCCGCGCAAAAACGCAGTACGACACAAGCGACACGCGACGTGGCCGTACCCTGGTTCATCCGCGGTACCCTGTCCGTCGCCGCCGCCACATTCGCTTTCTGGTTGTGGCGCGACCCCGCCCGGGCACTCGATGCCGCCGTGTCCGTGCTGGTGGTGGCCTGCCCCTGCGCCTTCGGACTGGCCGCGCCGGCAACCCTCACGCGCGCCATGTCATTGTTGGCCAAATGCGGGGTGCGCATCACGCGGCCTCTCGCGTTGGCTGCTTTCCCGAACGTGACGACCGCCGTGTTCGACAAGACCGGCACGCTTACCCAGCCGACCATAACCGATTGCGCCGTCACCGACGCCAGCCGCATCACGGTCAGGCAGGCACAAGCGTACGCGGCGGCGTTGGCGCGCGAGAGCAGCCACCCCCTGTCGCGCGCGCTCGCCCGGGCCTATTCCTCGCAGCCCATCCCCGAAACCGACGGCGTTCGCGTGATTGCTGGTGAAGGTGTGACCGGCCACGTGGATGGCCGCGCCCTGACCCTCGGACGCCATCCCTCCGGGCGCAGCCGACCGGACGATGGAAAGACGCTGTGGCTAAGCGACGCACACGGACCGCTGGCCCGCTTCGAGATAACGCAAACCCTGCGCCCCGGTACACGCACCACCATCAAGCAACTGGCGGACGCGGGAATCGCGGTCCAGATCATGAGCGGCGACGCGCCCGAGCGGGTCGCGGATACGGCCGCGCAACTGGGTATTGCCACGTGGGGCGCACGCATGCTCCCGCAGGACAAACACCAGCACGTCCGTGACCTGCTCGAAGGCGGGCAGGTCGTGCTGGCCGTGGGTGACGGCACCAACGACGCGGCGGCACTGGCGGCGGCCAGCGTCTCCGCAAGCCTGGTCGATGCGACCGACCTCGCACGGCAACATGCCGACATGCTGCTGGAGAACCAGCTCGATGGCCTCCTTCTGGCGCGTCGCATGGCGGAGTGCGCCAAACGCACGCTGCATCAGAATCGTGGCTGGGCCCTGGCCTGGAATACCCTGGCCATACCCTTTGCGGCCGCGGGGTTGGTCCCGCCCTGGCTTGCGGCGCTGGGCATGTCGGTCAGCTCGTTGGTCGTGATCGGCAATGCCGTGCGCATGCAACTTCCGGACGACGGCATGCCACCGCCTGATGGCCACCACCTGCACTTGACCGAACGAACCGCATGAACGCGCTGGTCACCGATGCCCTCACCATCCTCATCCCCGCCACACTACTGCTGGTCGTGGTGGCGGTGATCGTGTTCCTGTGGGCCGTGCGCGACGGCCAGTTCCGCAACCTGGAAACCCCCGAAATCCTGCCACTGCTGGACGACAAGAACCTGGCCGGCAGCAACGATCCGCCGCGCGGGAAGGCCCGCGAGTCAATCTCGACCGGGGCCGAAGCGCCGCCGCAGGAACACGATGACCCAGGCGCTCAGGACTGATCGGGCCACTCGCGTATCAGTTGCGGCAAC
>CAYOEF010000067.1:11152-11531 GCA_964402805.1 uncultured Rhodanobacteraceae bacterium
TTGTCCGGAATGCCGTCCCACAGGTCGGCACCCTCCATGGCCTCGATCTTCTCGGTCAGCACCGGCCAGGAAGCGGCCAGTTCGGCATTGATGGCAAGGAAGTGCTCCTGTCCCGCGGGAACGTCGTCTTCCTGGAATATCGCATTGACAGGACATTCCTCCACGCACAGGGTGCAATCGATGCACTCGTCCGGATCGATGACAAGAAAGTTCGGCCCGGCATGGAAACAATCGACCGGACAGACCTCCACGCAGTCGGTGTATTTGCAGTTGATGCAGTTGTCAGTCACCACATGTGTCATGACCGGAATCTCCAAGGCCGTCCATGGCGCACTTTGCATCCATGGACGACCAGGCGTGCTGACCCAAGTCAGACTGC
>CAYOEF010000068.1:0-557 GCA_964402805.1 uncultured Rhodanobacteraceae bacterium
AGGTGCGCGACGTCGGCGTCCCATTTGTCGACATCCTGCACCAGGAGCGTCCAGTCGCGATCGGGCAGGCGAGCAAACACGGACTCGTCGAACGGACCGGAGCGCACGCTCCAGCGGTCGGCAGCGCGGTCGTGTTCGACCAGGCGCGACAGCGCGAGTTCTTCGCAGGCCAGGCCGCCCAGGTCATCGGGTTCAAGCGGCGGCACGAAGCCGGGAAAGGCGTTGCGGACCAGGAGCGGGCGCTTCTGCCAGTACACGCGCAGGAACGAGGCAACCGGCATGCCCAGGCGTTGCCCTGGCGACGCCTTGACTTCGATGGCCGGTGCGGCGTCCATGGCCCTTTCAGATGTCCCGCGCCAGGTCGGCAGCCAGTCCCGTGTACGTGGCAGGGGTCAGGGCGAGCAGCCGCGACCTGGCTTCTTCGGGAAGGTCCAGCGCCTGGATGAAATCACGCAGGGTCTCGCGGGTCATGCCGTGGCCGCGGGTCAGCGCCTTGAGCTGTTCATAGGGATTGGGCAGGCCGTGGCGGCGCATGACGGTCTGGATGGCCTCGGCCA
>CAYOEF010000068.1:567-1673 GCA_964402805.1 uncultured Rhodanobacteraceae bacterium
CCAGGACTTCCCAGCTGGCGTCGAGATCGGCGGCAAGGCGCTCCCGGTTGACCGTGAGCTTGCCGAGTCCCTTCCGCAGCGATGCCAGGGCGACGAGGGTGTGGCCAAAGGCGGTCCCCAGGCCGCGCAGCACGGTCGAGTCGGTGAGATCGCGTTGCCAGCGGCTGACGGGAAGTTTCTGCGCAAAGTGGCTCAGCAGGGCGTTGGCCACGCCGAAGTTGCCTTCGGCATTCTCGAAATCGATCGGGTTGACCTTGTGCGGCATGGTCGAAGAGCCGACTTCGCCCTGTTTCAGCGCCTGCCGGAAATAGCCCAGTGAGATGTAGCCCCAGATGTCGCGCGACAGGTCGATGAGGATGGTGTTGATACGGCGCACGGCATCGCAGTATTCGGCCACCCCGTCATGCGGCTCGATCTGCGTGGTCCAGGCGTTCCACGCCAGCCCGAGGCCCTCCACGAAGCGGCGCGAAAAGGCGCGCCAGTCGACATCGGGGCAGGCGATGACGTGTGCGTTGTAATTGCCGACCGCGCCGTTGATCTTGGCCGGAATGGCGATCGCTTCCAGCTGCTTGCGCTGCCGCTCGAGGCGCGCCACCACGTTGGCCATCTCCTTGCCCAGCGTGGTTGGTGACGCCGTTTGCCCATGTGTGCGCGAGAGCATGGGCACGTCGGCATGCCCGTGGGCCATGCGTCGCAGGGTGTCGATCACGCCTGCCAGTTGCGGAAGCAGCACCTGTTCGCGCGCATCGCGCAGCATGAGGGCGTAGGAAAGGTTGTTGATGTCCTCGCTGGTGCACGTGAAGTGCACGAATTCGAGAGCGCCCTGCAACGTGGCGTCGTCGCCGAGGCGTTCCTTGATGAAATACTCCACGGCCTTGACGTCGTGGTTGGTCGTCGCTTCGATGGCCTTGATGCGTTCGCCGTCAGCCGTGCTGAAATCGGTTGCGATCGCCTGCAGGCGCCGCGTCGCGTCGGCGTCGAACGGGGGCAACTCGCCAATGCCAGGCTCCACACCCAGCGCAAGCAGCCAGCCGATCTCCACCTGCACGCGGCGATGCATCAGCCCGAATTCGCTGCAATTGGGCCGAGTTGCCTCGGTTTTGGCG
>CAYOEF010000068.1:1683-3591 GCA_964402805.1 uncultured Rhodanobacteraceae bacterium
GACCAGTCCGCCGGCCACTGGATCGACGATCACATCGCGTCGCCCATGTCCGCCTACCCGGAATACCGGCAGTCGCGGCAGAGCTTCGGGACCAACGTGCTCGGCACCCTCCTCGTCACCGTCGAGGCGGACGACGGCACGACCGGATTCGCCGTCACCACCGGAGGAGAGCCCGGGGCGTTCATCGTCGAGAAGCACCTCGCGCGGTTCGTCGAGGGCGCGCGCGTCACGGACATCGAGAGGACAACGAGCGGTCAACGGAGACAAGTGCATGGCGGTTGGTTCCTGCGCGCGGCGATGCAAGCGGCCTATTGTAGCGGGAGCCGGCCTTGAAGCAGCCAGGCGCCATGCCGTGGGTTCCCGTCAAAGGTATAATCATTTTTTTCGCAAGTGTGGAGCCAGCATGGGCAAGTTCAGGATCGAACACGACAGCATGGGCCAACTGGAGGTGCCGGAAGACGCCCTGTGGGGCGCCCAGACGCAGCGCGCCGTCAACAATTTCCCGATCTCCGGACTGGCGCTGCCGCGCGAGTTCATCCGCGCGCTGGGGCTCATCAAGGCCGCCGCCGCGCAGGCCAACCTGAAGCTGGGCCACCTGGATGACGTGCGCGCGCACGCCATCCGCGATGCGGCGCTCAAGGTGGCCAACGGCGCCGTCGATGCGCAGTTTCCGATCGACATTTTCCAAACCGGCTCGGGCACCAGTTCCAACATGAACGCGAACGAGGTCATTGCCCACATGGCGAGCACGGACGAAACGCCCGTGCATCCCAACGACCACGTGAACTACGGCCAGAGTTCCAACGACGTCATACCCACCGCGATCCACGTCAGCGCGACCTTGACCACGACCGGGAACCTGCTGCCGGCCTTGGAGCACCTGCGCGAAGTGATCGACCGCCGCGCGCGCGAGCTCGCCGATGTCGTCAAGACCGGGCGCACCCACCTGCAGGATGCCATGCCCATCACGTTCGGACAGGAACTGTCAGGCTGGTCGGCACAGACGCAGCTTGCCATCGAACGCATCCGCGACGCGCTCAAGCGCATGCGCCGCCTGCCCCTGGGCGGCAGCGCGGTGGGTACCGGCATCAACGCCGACCCGAAGATCGGATCGACCGTGGCCGCCGAACTCGAGGAACTGACCGGCGTCGCGTTCGAGCCAGCCGACAACTATTTTGAAGGCATCTCCTCGCAGGACGCGTCCGTGGAGTTGTCGGGCGCGCTCAAGACCTGGGCCGTGGCCTTGATGAAGATCGCCAACGACCTGCGCTGGATGAGCTCCGGCCCGCTTGCCGGGCTCGGCGACATCGAGCTCGAAGCGCTCCAGCCCGGTTCATCCATCATGCCGGGCAAGGTCAACCCGGTGATCCCGGAGGCGGCCACGATGGTTGCCGCGCAGGTCATGGGCAACGACACCGTCATCACCGTGGGTGGACAGGCCGGCAATTTCCAGCTCAACGTGATGTTGCCCGTCATTGCCTACAATTTGTTGCAATCCATTGAAATACTTGCGAATGTGTCACGCCTGATGGCTGACAAGGCGATTGCGACGTTCAAGGTGAACCAGGCACGCGTAAACGAGACGCTGGCCCGCAATCCCATCCTGGTGACTGCGCTCAATCCGGTGATCGGTTATGAAAAGGGTGCCGCGACCGCCAAGCAGGCTTACAAGGAGAAACGTCCCATCCTTGACGTGGCGCTCGAAACCACGGGCCTTTCCCGCGAGGAACTGCTCAGACTTCTCGATCCCATGGAATTGACCAAGGGCGGGATCCACGGCAAATAGGCGGGGGGAGGGCACGGCACGCCGTGCCCCCGTCGCATGCCGTGCCCTCCGTCGCATGCCGTGCCCTCCGTCGCATGCCGTGCCCTCCGTCGCATGCCGTGCCCTCCGTCGCATGCCGTGCC
>CAYOEF010000068.1:3691-11286 GCA_964402805.1 uncultured Rhodanobacteraceae bacterium
TCGCGTGCCGTGCCCTGCAGGCCGCGGTGGGCGACCTTCACCGGCTGGCTGAATCCGTTGCCTCCCGCAGCAAGGCAGCCAGGCGACGCGTCCCCGGTCCCGCATAGTCCTGGTCGGGCAGCACGAGGTAGAGTTCGGCGTAACGTTCCGCGCCGGTGCGCAACGGCAGTGGCTTGAGCGTTCCCGACGCCAGCTCGTCGCGGATGGTTCCTTCCGCATACCAGGCAAACCCCAGCCCCATGCAGGTTGCACGGATCGACGTGGCCTTGTGGGCGACCGTCCAGCGTGCGTCCGCACCCAGCCAGCCGGCATCACGCGTGCGTCCGGGGCCGGAGTCGCGGATGACGAGCTGGCGGTAGTGGCGCAGGTCTTCGCGCGTCAGCTCGCGCCCCAATTGGTGCAATGGATGCGTGGGTGCCGCCACGGCAATGAAGCGCAGGCGTATCAGCGGGTCACCAAAGAAACCGGATGGCACGATCGGGCTGATGGCGAGATCCACCTGGCGATCGACCAGCGCCGCCTCGGTCCCACCCAGCACTGTTTCGAGCAGGTCAATGCGGATCGCGGGTTGCTCCCGCGAAAACGCGTCCAGGCATTCCAGCAGCATCCAGGTCGGAAAGGCGATGTCGACCGCCAGGCGGATCTCCGGCTCCCAGCCGGCTTCGAGCTGGCGCGCGGCGTTTTCGAGTGCTGCAGCCTCGTCCATCAATGATCGCGCACGGCGCAGCAATACCTGTCCGGCTGGCGTCAACTCCGCCTTGCGGCCATGGATCCGGAACACCTTCACGCCCAGCTGGCGCTCCAGTTTCTGCACGGCATAGGTCACGGCCGATTGACTCTTGTGCAGGTGCAGTGCCGCTTTCGCATAGCCACCGGCCTCGACGACGGCGTGGAACGCACGCCATTGCTCCAGTGCAACGCGCGGGAATACGGTGGCCGTGGTCGAGGATGAATGTATCGAATCCATGAATTGATTAAAGCATATTTTTCAACTTTTTAATCTATGTGACAAATACTAAAATCGTTCGGAGTAGCGACAGCTTTCCTTCCACCATTTTGGAGTGCCGCCATCGGCCTGCTCGTCGATGGGGGCGTGCCCGTCAAGCTGCCGCCTCGTTTCGAACACGCGCCAAACCAGCCATTCATCCATACAACCGACTGATCTCAAAGGAGACATGCATGAGCGTCAAACTTGCCGTCGTTTACTACTCGACTTATGGCACCAACTTCCAGATGGCCTCGATTGCCGCCGAGGCGGCCCGGGGTGCCGGTGCCGAAGTGCGGCTGTTGAAGGCGCCCGAGACCGCTCCGGCCGACGTGGTCGCCAGCGTGGACGCGTGGCGGGAACAGATGGAACGCGCTGCCGACGTCCCGGAAGTGACGGCTGCCGACATGGAATGGGCCAATGCCTACCTGTTCTCGGCACCCACGCGCTACGGCGTGCAGGCGAGCCAGATGCGCGCCTTCATCGACACGCTGGGACCGTTGTGGAGTCGGGGTGGCCTGGCCAACAAAGCGGTGTCCGCCATGTCCTCGGCACAGACTACCCACGGTGGGCAGGAAGGAACCCTGCTGTCCTTCTATGCCACCGTGATGCATTGGGGCGGCATCGTGGTCGCGCCAGGTTACACGGATCCGGTCATCTACAAGGTGGGCGGCAACCCGTATGGCTACAGCCACACCAAGGACGCCAAATTCACCGAAGATGTCAAGGCCGCGATCAGCCATCAGGCCCGGCGACTGGTGCACGTGGCGGCAAAACTGGCGTGAGCCGTTGGCGTGCCGCGCCCGCATGCGTGCGGCACGCATGCCCTCATGCAAAGCCAGCGACCGGAATACCGTCGGACGGCAGGCGGAAAGCTTCATCCGTGGGCGTCTGCCGCACCAACACCATGAGTTGGCGGATGAATTCCGCTCGTGGCAAGTCGCTGGCACCCATCAGGTAGAGGTGCGGATTGCCGACCTGCGCGTCGAGCAACGGAAATCCCCAGCGCTCCAGAAGCTGGCCAAGGCAGGCCAGGGCGACTTTGGAACCACCACTGGCGGCACTGAACATGGACTCACCACAGAACATGCGTCCCACGGCCACGCCGTAGAGTCCGCCCACGAGCCGTGTGCCGTGCCATACCTCGATGCTGTGCGCGTGGCCGGCGCGGTGAAGGGCGGTGTAGGCCGCGACCATGGGTGGCGTGATCCACGTGCCGCCGTGCTGGCCGGGACGGGGCGCCGCACACGACAACATGACCTCGCGGAACGCCCGATCCATCGTGATCGTCCAGTCGACCCGGCGCATCTGCCTGCGCAGCGTGCGCGCCGGGCGGAGTGTCCGCGTGGTGAAGACGCAGCGCGGATCCGGCGACCACCAGAGGATGGGTTCGTCCGGGCCAAACCACGGGAAAATGCCGTGGCGATAGGCGGCAACGAGTCGCCGGAGTGACAGGTCGCCGTCGAAGGCCAGCAACCCGTTCGGCTCGCGCAGGGCACGTGCCGGCGGGGGAAAGCCGGGAGCCGACCCCGGTCGAATCCATGTGATGGGCAGGTGGGCCACGATGGGTACGAGCGCTTCGCGTATGCGCATCATACCCCGGCCAATCACGGCTGGAGCGTCGGCGTCGCGCCGGCGTGCGGGCCGGAAACGCATTGCCATCGGCGGGCGCATGTCGGCCGCGTGGATTTCCGGTGGCCGTTCCCTACGGGCACCGATACGGTGAATGGGAATCCAGCTGGCGTCCGATACGGCCTTGCAGCCGCGCCTCGTCTTCCAGCGCGGCGGCGACCGCCTCACGGAATGCGGGGTTGGCGATGAAATGGCGTGAATGCGTGCGCTCGGGGACAAACCCTCGCGCGAGCTTGTGCATGCCCTGCGCGCCGGGGTTGAAGCGGGCCAGCCGGTTGCGGATGGCGTATTCGATGCCCTGGTAGTAACACAGTTCGAAGTGCAGGGCCGGCACGTGTTCCCGCGTGCCCCAGTAGCGTCCGTAGAGCGTCCGCCCGTCACACAGGAAGATGGCCATGGCGAGGATTTGGCCGTTCCGGCGTGCCAGCGCGAGTTGCAGGCCATCACCGAAGGTGGCGGCAAGATGGCGGAAAAAGCGCAGGGTCAGGGTAGGGTAGTTGCCCTTGCTGTCGAAGGTATTTCGATAAAGCGCATGCACGGTATGCCAGTCGGTCTCGTCGAGCGAGTCGCCGCGCTGCATGTGGCACTCGATGCCGGCGTGGCGTACCTGGTCGCGCTCGTTGCGGATGTTCTTGCGTTTTTTGTGCCTCAAGCTGCCCAGGAAGTCTTCGAAATCCGCGTAATCGCGGTTGTGCCAGTGGTATTGCCAGTCGAAACGTGCAAGCCAGGGGGATCCGAACGCGTCCAGGTCGCCCTCGGCAAGGAAGTCGATGTGCGCCGACGACAGGCCGAGGCGCCGCGTTTCCTCGACGATGGCCTTTGCCAGCAGGGCACGCAGCGCGGGCGTCGGCGCCAACAGGCGCGGACCGGGCACGGGGGAATACGGTACCGCGCACAGAAGCTTCGGGTAGTAGCGGCCACCGGCACGTTCCCAGGCATCGGCCCAGGCCCAGTCGAACACGTATTCGCCGTGGGAGTTCGTCTTGAGGTAAAGCGGGCAGGCGCCGACCAGACGGTCACCCTCGTGGAGGGTGAGGTGGTGTGCCTTCCATCCCCATCCGGCACGGATGCAGCCGGCGTGTTCCAGCCCGGCGAGGAACGCGTGCCGGACGAACGGGTTGGTGTCGCCGACGAGGCCGTCCCAGGCCGCCGCCTCGATGTCATCCAGCGCGTCGTGGAAACGGACGAGGGGCATGAGGATGGGCGATGCGGCGATGGGGTGTGGTCACGGGCGCCGCCGGTCCGGTGCCGGCCACGTGCCTCCAGTCACACCGCGGTCTGTTGCTCGTCGAGCCAGCGCTCGGCGTCCAGGGCCGCCATGCAACCGAATCCGGCCGACGTCACGGCCTGGCGATAGACCTGGTCGGCCACGTCGCCAGCGGCGAAAACGCCGGGGATGCTGGTCATGGTGGCGAGCCCTTCGAGCCCGCTGCGGATGCGGATGTAGCCGTTCTTCATGTCCAGCTGGCCGGCGAATATGCCGGTGTTGGGCGTGTGCCCGATGGCCACGAAAAACCCGGTGACGGACAGGTCGCGCCGGCTGTCGTCCTTCGCACTCTTGAGGCGCAGGCCGGTCACGCCGGTGTCGTCGCCGAGCACCTCTTCGACGATGTGGTTCCATACCATCTCGATCTTGCCTTCGTCGACCTTGGCGAACAGCTTGTCCTGCATGATCTTCTCGGCGCGCAGCGCATCGCGGCGGTGCACCAGGTAGACCTTGCTGCAGATGTTGGCCAGGTACAGCGCTTCCTCCACGGCCGTATTGCCACCGCCGACGACCGCGACTTCCTGGTCGCGGAAAAAGAAGCCGTCGCAGGTTGCACATGCGGACACGCCCTTGCCCTTGAAACGCTCTTCCGAAGGCAGCCCCAGGTAGCGTGCCGTCGCGCCGGTGGCAACGATCAGGGCATCGCAGCTGTATTCCCCGCTGTCGCCCTTGAGGACGAAGGGCCGCTGGCCGAGTTCGGCCGTGTGGATGTGATCGAAGATCATCTGCGTGTCAAAGCGCTGCGCATGTTCGGCCATGCGCTGCATGAGCTCCGGGCCCTGCACGCCGTGCTGGTCGCCGGGCCAGTTGTCGACGTCGGTGGTGGTCATCAGCTGGCCGCCCTGTTCCAGGCCGGTGATCATGACCGGCTTGAGGTTGGCACGCGCGGCGTACACGGCGGCGCTGTAGCCGGCGGGACCGGAGCCAAGAATGAGGAGGCGGCTGTGCTTGGGGGTGCTCATGTATACTTCCCGGGTTGATTTGAGTGGTACCGGCCGGTGCCATTGTCGGCATCTTCCCGGGGAGCAACACAGCGCGTCTGGAGTGCGCCGGGTCGCCGCGGGCTGGTCATGAGAATGGGGAAGGCGGGCACCCAAATCAAGGGACGCCGCCGCGGGAGCGGGACCGGTGCCCGACTGCCGGCGCAGGTTTGCCGCTTTCATTCGTGAGGATGTTTCGCCATGCGTATTGGAGTACCTGCAGAGACCAAGATCCTCGAGGGTCGCGTCGCCCTGGTGCCCGCCGCGGCGGCCGAACTGGTCCGTCGCGGCCATGAGGTATTCGTGGAGTCCGGTGCGGGAGACGAGAGCGGTTTCAGTGATGACGCCTACCGTGCCCTGGGTGTCAGGATCGTGCCGGATGCGGCTGCGGTGTACGAACGCGGCGAGTTGATCGTCAAGGTGAAGGAGCCCATCGCGGGCGACCTCGAACATCTGCGCCGGGACCACCTGCTGTTCTGCTACCTGCACCTGGCCGCTGAGCCGGTGTTGACGCAGCACCTGCTCGATATCGGCCTGGTCGCGGTGGCGTTCGAATCGGTGGCCGTCAACGGCGGCTTGCCACTGCTGGCGCCGATGTCCGTGATTGCCGGGCACCTCGCGGGGCAAATCGGCACGACGCTGCTGCATCGCCCGTATGGCGGCAAGGGCAAGCTCCTGGGCGGCATGGCTGGTGCACCGCGCGGCAAGGTCGTCGTGCTGGGTGCCGGCACCGCCGGCGGGGCGGCGGCGGCCCAAGTCGCCAGCACGGGTGCCAACGTGGTGGTGTTCGACCTGTTGCCATCACACATGGAAGCCATGCGCCAGTTGGGTCCGAACGTGACGGCCCTGTATTCGTACGCCAGTTCCGTGGCCGAGGAAGTGGCGGGCGCCGACCTCGTGGTTGGCGCGGTCCTGGTTCCCAGTTCGCGCGCACCGCACGTGCTCAGCAAGGCGATGGTGGAGTCGATGGAAGCCGGCAGCGTCGTGGTGGATATTGCCATCGACCAGGGCGGCTGCTTCGAAACCTCGCGGCCAACGACCTGGGATGCGCCCACCTACGATGTCCACGGGGTCACGCATTTTTGCGTCACCAACATGCCCGGCGCGGTGCCGCAGACTTCCTCGCTGGCCATATCGGCGGCGATCCTGCCATACGTGCAGCGTTTGGCCGCGGGTGACTCATGGCGTGACCATGCGCCGCTGCGGGGCGGCATCAATGTCGAAGACGGCAAGATCGTGCACCCGGCATTGCTGGGCTGAGGCGCGTAGCGTCCGGCGCCGGCACGCAGCAGCGGTTATCGGTATTGCCGGAAATCCACGGTTGTGCGCCGAGACAGGCGCCACCATCACTTCTCGTATCGGCGGACAAAACTAGACGTGGCACGCAAGGCCAAGGCCATCGACGACAAGAAAGGCATGGACGCAAAAGCCGACACGCCCCGCCGCGGCAGTGGCGGGGAGATCCAGCGCCGCCTGCGCGAAGCGGGCATATTGCTGCTGATCCCCGTGGCGGTTTACCTGCTGGTGTGCCTGTTCAGCTACGATCCGGGCGACCCAAGCTGGTCGCACGTCGCCGCCGCCGGTGGCCGCGTGCACAACCTTGGCGGAACGGTCGGTGCGTGGCTCGCCGACCTCCTGCGTTACGTGTTCGGGCTCGTCGCCTACTTTTTCCCGGTATTGCTGTTGGTGCTCGGCCTGCGTGCGTTGCGCCAGGGCCTTGCGTCGCATGAGCCGACGACATGGGAACCGGCGCTGCGGCTGGTGGGTTTCGTGCTGTTTTTCACCATCGGCCCGGCGCTGGCGTGGCTGAGCCTCGCGGGCGGAGCATTTGCCCCGGAAGGACCAGGCGGCATCCTCGGCCACGCCGTGGGCAGCGCGGTGCTGGCGGCGTTCGGCGCACGTGGCGCACCGTTGCTGCTGTTCGCGCTCATCCTCGCGGCGATTACCCTGGCCACGAACCTGTCCTGGTTTCGGATCATGGACGGGACGGGCCGCTTGACGCTGGCCATCCTGGCATGGTGCGGGCGTCGCCTGCGCCGTGATTCCGACCACGTGGCGGCGCGTTCGGCACGGGCCGAGCGCAGGCTGGTCAAGGAACAGGACGCCCTCGTGCAGGCCGCGCGCGAGCCGGTACGCATCGAACCGTTGCCGCCGAAGGTCGAAAAAAGCGCCCGCGCCGCGCGGGAAACCCAGATTCCGCTCTTCACCGGTGCTGCGGCCAAGGGTGAATTACCACCGCTGTCGCTGCTGGACGAGCCGGCGCCGCAAGGGCCCGGCTATTCCAACGAAACGTTGGAGGTGCTGTCGCGCCAGGTCGAGTTGAAACTCAAGGACTTCCGCATCGAAGTCAAGGTCGTCGGGGTGTATCCCGGCCCGGTGATCACGCGCTTTGAACTGGAACCCGCGCCGGGCATCCGCAGTTCGCAGATCGGCAACCTGGCGAAGGACATCGCGCGCGGGCTGTCGGTGGTGAGCGTGCGGGTGGTCGACGTCATTCCCGGCAAGAGCGTGATCGGCCTCGAAATTCCCAACAGCAACCGCGAGATCGTCTACCTCTCGGAGATCCTGCGCTCGCGGGAATACGACACCTCCAAATCGTTGCTGACCCTGGCGCTCGGAAAGGACATCGGCGGGCGGCCGGTCGTGGTCAACCTTGGCAAGATGCCGCATCTGCTGGTGGCGGGCACGACCGGCTCGGGCAAGTCGGTGTCGGTCAATGCCATGATCCTGT
>CAYOEF010000069.1:0-11275 GCA_964402805.1 uncultured Rhodanobacteraceae bacterium
CACGTTGTACGGCCTCAAGACCTGTGATACCTGCCGCAAGGCGCGCAACTGGCTGCGGCGTTTCGGCATCGAGCATGATTTTGTCGACTATCGCGAACAGCCGGTTTCGCCGCAGGTGCTGCGGGAGTGGTCGGCCAAGGTGGGTGGCTGGGAGGCGCTGGTCAACAAGTCATCGACCACCTGGCGCAACCTGCTGCCACAACGGAAGCATCCCGGCACCGATCCCGAATGGACCTTGTTGCTGCGCGAATATCCCGCCCTGGTGCGTCGCCCGGTGACGGTCACCGAGGATGGCCAGGTCAGCGTCGGCTTCAGCGACAATGCTTTCAAGCAACGGTTTGGTCGCGCCGGCTGAAATCCTTCCCGCGCTTCGAGTCTTCGCCATGTCCGACGTTCTTGCCCTGGCCTGTGAACTGATCCGCCGCCGTTCGGTGACGCCGGATGATGCCGGTTGCCAGCCGCTCATTGCCGCGCACCTTGCCGCGGCCGGATTTGCGGTCGAATCGATGCGCTTCGGCGATGTCGACAATTTGTGGGCCGTGCACGGGCACGAAGCGGGTCCCACGCTGGTTTTCCTCGGGCATACCGACGTCGTCCCCACCGGTCCCGTCGATGCGTGGGCCACTCCGCCATTCGAGCCCACGCTCCGCGATGGCGTGCTCTACGGGCGCGGTGCCGCCGACATGAAAGGCGCCGTCGCCGCCATGGTCGTGGCGCTGGAACGATTCGTCGCCGCCCACCCCGGCCATGCCGGTCGCGTGGCCCTGCTTTTGACCAGCGACGAAGAAGGCGATGCCATTGACGGTGTGCGCAAGGTGGTGCCGGCGCTGCGTGATCGCGGCGACGGCATCGACTGGTGCGTCGTCGGTGAACCCTCCGCAAGCGAACAAGTCGGGGACCAGATCCGCGTGGGGCGACGTGGCTCGTTGTCAGCCACGCTCGAAATTCGCGGTGTGCAGGGTCACGTGGCGTATCCGGACAAGGCGCTGAACCCGATCCACGCGTTTGCGCCGGCGCTGGCGGAACTGGTGGCGCAGCGCTGGGATGCGGGCAACGCCGACTTCCCCCCGACCTCGATGCAGGTATCCAACGTCACCGCCGGGACCGGCGCCAACAACGTCATACCGGGTACGTTGAAGGCGCTGTTCAATTTCCGCTATGGCACGGAAAGCACGGCCGAATCCCTGCGCGCGCGTACCGAGGCGCTGTTGGACCGCCATGGGCTCGATTGGCATATCGACTGGCATGATTCCGGACGCCCTTTCCTCAGCCCACCACAGGGACGGTTGCGCGAGGCCGTCCGCGAGGTGTGTCGCGACGTGCTCGGAATCGAGGCGCGCGAGGACACCGGCGGCGGCACATCCGACGGGCGCTTCATCGCACCGGCCGGTGCCGAGGTGGTGGAACTGGGGCCGGTCAACGCCAGCATCCACAAGGTGGACGAAAACGTCGCGGTGCGTGACCTGGAGCGCCTGCCCGAGGCGTACGCGCGAATCGCGGCGAAGCTCCTGGCCTGATCGGCTCGCGTGGACGCAAGCCAGGGTAACAGGCGGCGCTACGGTGACGTGGACGTTGCGTCCTGGTCGCCCGCCGAACCTGCCGGCACGAATACGGCGAATATGCCGGCCCACGGGCGCACCATGAACCGTGGTGGTCCGAAGTAGCTGCCGTCCACGTACAACTGGGACAGGGTGCCGTCCAGGTAGAGCGCATCGCGGCAGCCAAGCCGGTCACGAAACAGCCGCGCAAACGTATGGAAATTGACCGGCGCCCGGCTGACCACGAACAACACGTTGTTGCCGTCGGGTGTGCACACGCCACTGCGCCACTTGATGCTGGTGGAATCCGGGATGAAGTGCGGGTTGAGCTTGCCGTCGATGACCAGCATGGGGCCGGACTGGGTGGCAAGACGTGGCGTGCGTTGCGCCTGTTGCCATTCGCGCGTGGTGGTCACCGAGGCATGGCCGGATTGATCGATGGCGAACACGCCATTGGGCAGCAGTGAAAAGTTTCCCTGCGTCGGGTCGCCGTGCGCCGTGTTGAGCGGCACGAGAGTGCGGCCATCCTCGACAAACAGGCCCAGCGGCTCGTGCCGGGTGTCGTAGATGCCGGCATTGGTGGCAAACAGCAGGCGTTGCCCGTGCCGTCGACCCCATGCCTCCAGGGTTGACACGTCGGCGAAGGGCTCGCCCGTGTCGGGGTTGCGCCAGAACAGCCGCAGCCGCGCCTGGTCGAGGTGGATACTGGCCACTTCGAAGGGCAAATTGGCGAATGTGACGGTACGGCTGTCGACACCGCTTCCGTATACCGTGGTGCAAACGAACACCAGCAGGGCGAGGCACGGCAGCCATCGCCACACGCGGTGGCATGCAAAATGGGGCCGGGAGATGCGAGGGATCATGTCGAGATGGTCGCGCCCCTGGTCCTCGCCATGCAAGGCGGATGTTCGATGACCGATCTGCCGCACGCGGGTGATTTCTGGCGCCAGCCTCCCTAGAATCCCCCTTTTACGTCGACGTCCCGCATGCCTTACAAGCCGATTCTCGCAACCCTTGGTTACGTGCTGTCCGCCGACCAGTCGCGGGTACTGATGATCCACCGCAATCGGCGCGATAACGACTTGCACAACGGCAAGTACAACGGCTTGGGCGGCAAGATGGAGCCGGGCGAGGACGTGGTCACCTGCATGCGCCGCGAAATCCGCGAGGAAGCCGGCATCGAGTGCCTGGGCATGCGCCTGCGCGGCACCCTGAGCTGGCCGGGATTCGGGCGGGACGGCGAGGACTGGCTTGGCTTCGTGTTCGTCATCGACCGTTACCGCGGCACACCGCTCGAGGGCAACCACGAAGGCACCCTGCGCTGGGTGGAGCGCGAACGCCTGCTGGAATTGCCCCTGTGGGAAGGCGACCGGCTTTTCCTGCCACTCGTGTTCGACGACGATCCACGAACGTTCCATGGCGTCATGCCGTACTGCGACGGCAAGATGCAATCCTGGTCGTTCAGCCGCGTGTAATCGCTGCGCACCCCGGCAACCCCGGGCCCAGGGCGAACGAAAGGTTGTCCGTCACGAGGCCCGGCCCTGACCCTGGGCCTTGAATCGTGGGTCCCGGGTCCAGGGTCCTGTTCACCCGGCCGCCAGTCCCGCGCCAATGCCATCGCGCGCCCAACACTGCTATCATGCGCCCCCTGCCCAACGCAGATCGGGATACCAGACCATGGACTTGCCCAGTCCACCTTCACATAGAACATCGCCCAACGTCCTAATGCGGTAGTCCCGATGGCGCGCGTCCTTCGGGGCGGGAGCGTGCCATGACTGAAACAGAAGCCAGGAACCTCAAGGATCGCCTCGCCGACCAGTTGGCGCAGGTGCATGACCTGCTTGCGCAAAACCAGGACGACGTCCTGCGGCAGCGACTCGCGGAGTTGCATCCGGCGGACATCGCCGACCTGCTCGAAGGCCTGCCGCTGGACGAGCGTCTGGCGGTGTGGAAACTCGTCGAACCCGGCCAGGATGGCGACATTCTGCTGGAGGTTGGCGATGCCGTTAGGGAATCGCTGGTCGTCGACATGGACGAGGATGAGATCCTCGCCGCCATCGAGCCGATGGACGCCGACGACCTGGCCGACCTCGTCGAGGACCTGCCGCCGGATATGCTGCCGGGGCTGATGGCCAGCCTGGACCAGCAGCAGCGCGAGCGCGTCCAGTCGGTGCTGTCCTATGCCGAGAACCAGGTCGGGTCGCTGATGGACTTCGAAATGGTCACCATCCGCGAGGACGTGACCCTGGAAGTCGTATTGCGTTATATCCGTCGTTTCGAGACGCTCCCCGAGCAGACCGACAAGCTGTTCGTGATCAACAAGGACAACGTGCTCACTGGCGTCCTGCCGCTCAACTGGCTTTTGCTAAATCAGCCCGAGCAGCTGGTGGGTGACGTCATGGCCCGTGACGTCAACACGTTTTCGCCGCTTGATGACGCCAACGAAGCCGCCGATGCCTTCGACCGCTACGATCTCGTTTCGGCGCCGGTGGTGGATGATGAAAGGCGCCTCATCGGCCGGCTCACCATCGACGTGATCGTTGACCACATTCGCGATGCGAGCGAGCAGGAGGCGCTGGACCGGGCCGGGCTGCGCGAGGAGGAAGACATTTTCGCGTCGGTGTGGTCGTCCCTGCGCAACCGCTGGGCATGGCTGGCCATCAATCTTGGCACGGCGTTCATTGCCTCGCGGGTCATCAGCGTGTTCGAGGGGTCCATCGAGAAACTGGTGGTACTGGCCACGCTGCTTCCCATCGTCGCCGGTATCGGCGGCAATTCGGGCAACCAGACCATCACCATGATCGTGCGCGCCCTGGCGTTGCAGGAGGTGGCGGTGAAACACGCCGGCCGCCTGTGGCGCAAGGAGCTGGCGGTGGCGGTGCTCAATGGGCTGATATGGGGAGGCGTCATCGGCATCATCATTGCCGCCATCTACGACAGTGTCGGTCTGGGCGTGCTGATGGTGGCCGCCATGACGCTCAATCTCCTGCTTGCGGCCTTCATGGGTGTTGCCATCCCGATGGCCATGGCGCGGTTGGGGCGCGATCCGGCGCTGGGGTCGAGCGTCATGATCACGGCATGCACGGACAGCGGTGGGTTCTTCATCGTGCTCGGCCTGGCTACCTTGTTCCTGCTGCATTGAGTACGTCGACGTGATGGACCTGCCATACGCCCATGGGGGCCCGCCACTTCGCGGGCGCCTGCGTTCGGCGCCCGAAGACTTCGTGGTGATCGAAGAACTCGGTTACGATGCCGACGGGGCAGGCGAGCACGTGCTGCTGACGGTCGAGAAGCGTGGCGTGAACACGGCGTGGCTGGCGGGGGAGCTGGCGCGCTTCGCCGGGGTGCCGTCGCGTGCCGTCGGGTATGCCGGGCGCAAGGACCGCAACGCGCTTGCACGCCAGAGCTTCAGCGTGCAACTTGCCGGCCCGGCGGAGCCCGACTGGTCGGCCTTCGCGCACGCTGGCGTCCGCATCGTCGCGAGCGCACGGCATCGTCGCAAATTGAAGACGGGCGCGCTGTCCGGCAACCGGTTTGAAGTGACGATACGTGCAATCGAGGGTGACCTTGCGCAGGCGGATGACGTGCTGGCCGCGATCGCCCGGCGCGGCGTGCCGAACTATTTCGGCCCGCAGCGTTTCGGCCGTGACGGTGGCAATGTGCCACGGGCGCTGGCGATGTTCGCGGGCCGCCGCGTGGACCGCAATGCACGCTCCATGCTCATTTCGGCGGCCCGCTCGCATCTTTTCAATGCGGTCCTTGCCGAACGCGTGGCGCACGGCACATGGGACGGACCACTGGACGGCGAAGTGTGGTGCCTCGACGGGTCGCGTGCGCGATTCGGTCCCGAGCCGTTGACCGATGCCTTGCGCCAGCGCCTTGCCGGTGGCGACATCCATCCGTCCGGGCCGCTGTGGGGGCGGGGCCTGTTGCCGACGACTGCGGCGGCACGCGAACTGGAGTTGCGTGTCGCCGCCGCGTGGCCGGACCTGGTCGGCGGGCTGGAAAGGCAGCGACTGGACCAGGAACGCCGTCCGTTGCGCCTTGGTGTACGTGATTTCACGTGGCGCTGGCTGGGCGGCGAGGTGCTCGTGCTGGCCTTTCGATTGCCGGCCGGTTGCTACGCCACGGCGGTGACCCGGGAGCTGGTTTGTTCCCTGCCGGAGGGATCGATCGGATAGAATCAGGATTTGTCGATCGGTCGCGCGCCACGGGGCGGGCACAGCCATGACGGATGTTCGATGCGTGTTCTTGTAAGCAACGATGACGGCGTGAATGCGCACGGCATTCACGTGCTGGCGGAGTGCCTCGCGGATGTGGGCGAGGTGACGGTGGTAGCCCCGGATCGCGACCGGTCCGGCGCCAGCCACTCGCTGACGCTCGACCGGCCCATTCGGGTCGGGAAGCTTGCCGAGCGTTGCTATCGCGTGTTTGGTACGCCAACCGACTGCGTCCACCTGGCCCTTGCCGGCCTGCTGGACGAAGAGCCGGACATCGTCGTTTCCGGCATCAACAACTCCGCCAACATGGGCGACGACGTGATCTACTCGGGGACGGTGTCCGCAGCCATGGAAGGGCGCTATTGCGGGTTGCCGGCCATCGCGGTGTCCCTGGCCACGCGCGACCATCGCGGCGAGCACTACCCCAGTGCCGCGCGTGCCGTGTTGCTGTTGATGCAGCGCCTGTTGACCGATCCGCTGCCCGCCGACACGATCCTCAACGTCAATGTCCCGGACCTGCCCTGGGACGCGATCCGCGGGTTCCAGGTGACCCGCCTCGGGCGACGTCACCGGTCCGAGCCCTGTATCCGGCAGATCGACCCGCGCGGCCGTCCGATGTGGTGGGTCGGCCCGGTGGGCCAAGCGGACGACGCCGGGCCGGGCACGGACTTCGACGCGGTGCGCGGCGGTTTCATTTCGGTCACGCCATTGCATGTCGACCTGACGCGCTTCAGGGCGCTGGAAAAGATCAGCGGCTGGATGCAGGCCATGTCGACCGCCATGGACACGGCCGGAGACATGGCATGAGCGTGTTTGCGCTTCCGGAGTCGGCCTTGCGTGGCGAGGGCCTGACCTCGCAGCGCGCGCGCGACCGCCTGGCCATGCAATTGCGCGACGGCGGCATTCGCGACTTGCGCGTGCTCGAGGCGATCCGGCGTGCGCCGCGACACCTGTTCATCGACGAGGCCCTTGCCTCGCGGGCGTACGAAAACACGGCGCTTCCCATCGGCTATGGACAGACGATTTCCCAGCCCTGGGTCGTGGCGCGGATGAGCGAGGCGCTGCTTGAACACGGCGTGCCGCAGAACGTGCTCGAGGTCGGTACCGGCTCGGGTTACCAGGCGGCCATCCTGTCGCGGCTGGTACCACGGATCTGCACGGTCGAGCGCATCGAGGAACTGCTGCGCCAAGCGCGTCGCCGCTTCCGTCAACTCGGTATCGAAAACCTGCGCTCGCGTTACGATGACGGCCGCATGGGCTGGCCGGAGGAGGCCCCGTTCGATGGCATCATCGCCACCGCCGCGGGGGAAGGCATCCCGCGCACCCTCGTGGAACAGCTCGCGCCGGGTGGTGTACTGGTCGCGCCGGTCGGAAAACCCGGGCGACAGAACCTGCTGCGCTTGTACAAGGGAGACGATGGCGCACTGGAAAGCGAGAACCTGGGTGCGGTCAGCTTCGTGCCGCTGTTGGGCGGCCTTGCCTGAATGCCTGGTGGTGGCCACTGCCCGCACAGCCGGAGGTGGCGACCCGTGGCGCGACGATACTCGCAGGCCGGTTCGCGGTTTGATGCCTGATGCGCCTGTTCGGCCCCCTCTACGAGCGTGCATTGACATGGTCGGCCAAGCCGCGCGCGCTCTGGTACTTGTCGGGCCTGAGCTTCGTCGAGGCGTTCATTTTCCCGGTGCCGCCGGAACTGATGATGCTGCCGATGGCGTTGAGCCGGCCGCATCGCGCCTTCACCTATGCGCACGTCAGCCTGGTGTTCTCGATACTCGGCTCCTTCGTCGGGTACATGCTGGGACACTTCGCCTTTGCGGCACTCACACCGCTCCTGGCACGGCTGGATTTGCTGCAGCCGATCAACCAGGCCGTGGCAACCCTGCGTGCGGAAATGGGGGCGCACTGGTTGAGCATGCTGGGCGTGCTGGTCCTGGCGGCGCTGCAACCGGTCATCCCGATGAAGGTCATCACTTGGTCATCCGGGATTGTCGGTGTACCTTTACCAGCTTTCGCGCTGTGCATGGCCATCGGGCGCGCGAAACGGGTCTACGTGCTCGCCCTGCTGGTGCGCCTGTTCGGTGAGCGCGCCGAGGCCATCATGCATCGCCACGTCGAGCGCCTGGGGTGGGGCGTACTGGTCCTGCTGGTGGTGGCTGGCGTGTGGTGGTTTGCCCTGCGCTGAGAGGATCACGGAGTCTGTATATGCCTGAGGACATGGTCGCCATTTCACGTATCCGCCGTTGCCTCGTGGTCGCCGGTTTGGCCGCATCGCTGGCGGCGTGCTCGGTTCCGGGTTTGCATCACACCGTGGTGGTGCAGACCAACAGCGAAGGCATTCCGGTGCACGCAAGCGGCCAGATGAACGGCGACAGCTACACCGTCGTGCGTGGCGATACCTTGTACAGCATTGCCTTCAGGGCCAACGTCGATTACCACCAGTTGGCCGCGTGGAACGGCATCAGCGCACCGTACGTGATCCATCCCGGCCAGGTGTTGAGCGTAGCGGGCCCCGCGCCTGCGGCATCGGCGCAGACGGCCGCGCCGGCACCCGCACCCGTATTCCAGACCGTCACTACGAGCGGGCAGACGGTGGCGCCCGCATCCGCGCCGGCCGCCGCCAAGCCGGCGGCAGCCGGCGCGACGGCGTCGACGGCAACCGGTTCCGCCACCGAAGTGGTTGCCGTGGCCGGCAAGGCACCTGTCGCCAGCCATGCCCCCGTGGACAGCGGCGCCACCAATATTTCCGTTGGTGCCACGCGTACCGTGGCCGGGATTGCATGGTCATGGCCGGCGCAGGGCAAGCTGGTGAGCGGCTTCAATGCCTCCGATGCCATACCCGGCATCGACATCGCGGGCAAGGTCGGCGAGCCGGTGCGCGCCGCGGCCGATGGCGTGGTCGTGTACAGCGGCAACGGGCTTGTCGGTTATGGCGAGTTGATCATCATCAAGCACAGCGACAATTACCTGTCCGCCTACGGGCACAACAGCAAGCGCCTGGTCAAGGAAGGCGACCACGTCAAGGCAGGTGAGGAAATCGCGCTGATGGGCGCCAGCGGTGCGCCGCGCAACGAATTGGGTTTCCAGATCCGCTACAAGGGCAAGCCCGTGGATCCGCTCAAGTACCTGCCCGCCAACGGCGGCTAGGCCAGCGCGTCAGGGCAGGATGAACGCGGCCACCACGCGGCGTTCCTCGCCGGTGAGGATCGTGTGCGTGCGCGCGGCGGCGGCATTGTCCATTGGCTCGATGCCGATGCCGTGGCGCAGGAACGTCGCCATCACCCGTGCCGGCGGGAAGACCTGGCGGTTGCCGGTCCCCAGGATCACGACGTCCGGCTGCAGCGCAAGAATGGGCTCGATCTGGGCCGGCTCCAGACGCTCGGCGGCCGTCACCGGCCAATTCTCCGCAATATGGTCTTCGCCCAGGAAGAAGCTCGCGGTCAAACGGTGGACCTGCTCCCCGTGGACCACGATGACGGCGCGTTCCTCGACATGGTGGACGTGCGGATAGTTGCCGGGGTGTTCGAGATGCAGTTCCATGGCGGTGTCAGGCGGGCAGGGCGAGTTTTGGTGCGTCCGGATTGCGCCGGAACAGGCTGGCGACATGGCCGACCTGTTGCACCAGTTCGCTACCGGTGGCATCCAGCAGTTCCGCGATCTGCGCCTGGCGCTGTGCCCGGTCCGATCCGGAAAGCTTCACCTTGACCAGTTCGTGGTGGTCGAGTGTCAGCGTGAGTTCGCGCAGCAGCGCCGCGGTCACGCCCTTGTTGCCGAGGCGGACGGACGGCTTGAGATGGTGGCAGAGGCTGCGCAGGTAGCGTGCCTGTGTCGGGGTAAGCGGAGCGGGTGTCGTTGCCGGAGTTTGTGGATCTGCGTCACGCTGGCCGGTGGCCGGCACGTCCGGGCGACGATGCGCACGCTTGCGCGGACTGGATTGGGTTTGCGGGGTCATGTGTTCAGCTGCAAGTCGCGTCGCATTGGCCGTACAGGGTATCATGCGTGGCTTGCCGATCGATTTGGGCCCGTTCGTCATGGCACGCAGCAAGAGCAGTCCCCGCTGGTTGCGGGAACATTTTGACGACGTGTACGTGAAGCGGGCACAGGGCGAAGGGTGGCGGTCGCGCGCCGTCTTCAAGCTCGAGGAGTTGCTGGCCCGGGATCAATTGCTGCGTCCGGGCATGCTGGTGGTTGATCTTGGCGCGGCGCCGGGGGGCTGGTCGCAGCTCGTCCGTGCCCACCTCGGCGACAGCGGGCGCGTGGTCGCACTCGACATATTGCCGATGCAACCAATCGACGGCGTGGAATTCATCCAGGGCGATTTTCGCGATGATGACGTCCTGGAACAACTCGAACACGTGCTGGATGGTCAAAGGGCGGACCTTGTGCTGTCGGATATGGCCCCCAACATGAGTGGTATAGCAACGGCGGACCAGGCGCGCGTGATGCATCTGGCCGAGTTGGCATTGGCATTCGGCAACTCGTGGTTGAAACCGGGAGGCGCGTTGGTGGTGAAGCTGTTTCAGGGCGCAGGATTCGATGATTTCGTGCGTGACTTGCGCGGCGGGTTCGAGTCCGTCACGATGCGCAAGCCCAAGGCCTCGCGCGCACGCTCGAGCGAAGTCTACGCACTGGCCTGCACCAGACGCTGACAAGGTGTTTCAGCATCCAACCGCACCCGACAGGCGGTGCACGAACAAAAGCACATGAACGAAATGGTCAAACACTTGTTGTTATGGGTTGTCCTGGCGGTAATTCTCATTGCCGTTTTCCAGAGCTTCAATCCCGAGGCCGGTTCGGTCCAGCAGATGCCATACTCGCAGTTCGTGGAGCAGGTAAAGAACAACAATGTCGCCGAAGTCACCATCAGCCCGAACCTGCCCGCCGGCGTCACGGGGCGGCTGAAGGACGGCAGCCGCCTGAAGACGACGGTACCGGTCTCCGACAGCGGGATCGTGCCGATGATGGTCAAGCATGGTGTCCAGGTTACGCAGAAGCCCTCGGACAACGGCCATCCCTGGCTCAGCATGATGGTCAACTGGCTTCCCATCATCATCCTGGTGGCCCTGTTCGTGTGGTTCATGCGCCAGATGCAATCCGGTGGCGGTGGGCGCGGGGCGATGAGTTTTGGCAAATCGCGCGCCAAGTTGCAGGGTGAGGATCAGGTCAAGGTCAATTTCGGCGACGTCGCCGGTTGTGACGAAGCCAAGGAGGAAGTGGGCGAACTGGTCGACTTCCTGCGTGATCCCAGCAAATTCCAGAAGCTCGGTGGGCGCATTCCGCGCGGTATCCTCATGGTGGGGCCGCCGGGCACGGGCAAGACGCTGCTGGCGAAGGCCATTGCCGGCGAAGCCAAGGTGCCGTTCTTTTCAATCTCCGGTTCCGATTTCGTCGAGATGTTCGTGGGCGTTGGCGCCAGCCGTGTTCGCGACATGTTCGAACAGGCCAAGAAACATGCACCGTGCATCATATTCATCGACGAGATCGATGCGGTCGGCCGGCACCGCGGGGCTGGCCTCGGCG
>CAYOEF010000070.1:0-11039 GCA_964402805.1 uncultured Rhodanobacteraceae bacterium
CTGCGCGGCACCAAAATCGGTGTGGCCCTGCAATCGGGCAACGGGCACGTGCTGAAGAAGGGTGATCGCGTCACGCTGATCCACAACGCCAACGGCGTCAAGACCGATGCCACCATCGACCAGGCCAGCATGAGCGCCTACCAGGGCATCGCGCTGGACTACACCTTCGGCCTGTCCGCCGATGCGGATAACGTGTTCGCCACGGTCCAGTCCGCGCCCACGGTGGTGGACCAGACCAAGGCGCCGGTCGAGGCGCGCGCCGGCATGCTGGCGTTGCTGTTGCGCGGCATCGGCCTGGCCGACGGCACGGGCATGGCCAACGCCTTTGCCGCGACCAGCGACGCGCATCCCGGCGCATTCTTTGGTGCGATGAACGGCGGCCACGCGCGCTATGACACCGGCTCGCACATCGATGCGGACGGCATGGGCGTGCTGCTGGGCGTGGCGCGGCGCTTCCCGCAGGCGTCAGGCCGGTTGCTGGCAAGCGCGTACCTCCAGGGCGGTTGGGGCAGCTACAACACGTACAACGACTTCGATGGCGGCCAGAAGGTCCGCGGCGACGGCAACAGTCACGATGCCGGAATCGGCGCGCTGATCCGCAAGGACTGGGCCGTGAAGAGCGGCGGCGGGCCGTACGTCCAGGGCGGCGTGCAGCTCGGCCGGGTGCATTCCGAGTGGGCCAGCGACGACATGCAGGGCAGCCCGCACGTGTCCTACGACACCTCGTCCAACTACTACAGCGCACGTGCCGGCGCCGGCTACGTCAAGCCGCTCACCAGGCTCACCGATGTGGACTTCTCGGCGCAGTACTACTACGCCCACATGGCTGGCGACGAGGCCACCCTGGCCGGCAATGATTTCGACTTCAAGGCCGTCAATTCCAGTCGCGCACGGCTTGGCGCGCGCCTCAGCCACACCTTTGGCAACCAGGTGGTCGGTTACGTGGGCGTGATCTTCGAGCGCCAGTTTGATGGCGAGGCACGCGCGACCGTGCTGGGCATGGCCACGCCGTCACCCAGCCTGGAGGGCAACACGGGCATCATGGAACTGGGCTTCCACACCAAGCCCTCGGCCGCCAGCCCGCTCACCGTCGACTTTGCGGTACAGGGCTACACCGGTGTGCGTGAGGGCGTGAGCGGTACCGTCAATCTGGCCTGGGTGTTCTAAGCGGCGCGTCGGGTTCAGCATCCGGCATGCCACCGGCCGCCGGACAGCGCGCGTCGCCCGAATCATGCACCGGGGCGCGGCAGCCTTTGATCGATCGCACCACTGCCGTGTGCCAGGGGCAGGGTGAATTGAGTGGTCGTGCCTTGGCCCGGCGTGCTCTGGATTACCAGTCGCGTGCCGTGCCGCGCGCAAATTTCCTGCACGATCGCCAACCCCAGGCCGGACCCTTCGCGCTTCCCGCGGCTTTCCGTGGTGCGGTAGAAGCGTTGGGTCACCAGTTTCAGTTCATCGGGGTGAATGCCCACACCCGTATCGATCACGCGCACGATGGCGTTGTTCGCCTGCGTGGCGATGTCGATGTCGACGTGGCCACCCGGTGCGGTCGCTTGCAGGGCGTTGTCGACGAGGTTGGCCAGCGCGCGGTCGATCAAGGCGATGTCGGCCATGACGGAAATGGCCTGCGGCGTGCAACGTACGGCCAGGGTCACATTCGCGGTGCGTGCCTGCGGCGTGAATTTGCCGGCGATGTCCCACGCCAGCTCGGAAAGCGGAAACGGCTCGATGCACAGGGCCTGTTCACTCGCGTCGACGCGCGCCAGCGTGGACAGTTGCTGCGCCAGCCGGGTCAGGCGATCCGTGTTGGTCAGGATCGCCTCCAGATGGGCCTGGCGTGCCGCGGGCGTCAGGCCATCGCTTGCGCGCAACTGTTCGGCGTATCCACGCAGCGATGTCAACGGCGTGCGGAAATCATGTGACAGGCCGGCAACGAGGTCACGCCGCTGGCGGTCGTTCTCGCGCAGTGCATTGAGTTGCGCCTCGATCGTGGCCGCCATGCCGTTGAAGGCACGCGCCAGCAAGCCAATCTCGTCGTTGCGGCCAGGCTTGATGCGCTGGCTGTAGTCGCTGTCGGCAAAACGCCGCACCGCGTCGGTGAGCGCAGAGAACCGCCGCGTCATCAATGCGAACAGCAACAAGCCGACCACACCGGAAACGATCAATGCGAGAACACCGGTAGCGATCAGCGTATGCGTGACGCTGCTGGTTCGCAGCATCGAGAACATGGAAAGGCCGGGGTCGCCGTTGAACAGGGCAAGCAGGTAGCCGGGCTCACCCGTTGGCCCGTAACGGATGCGAGCCACTGAGAACACGCTCGAATCGTTGGAACACGGTGCAGCGACGAAGACGGGAAGCATCGGATGCTCGCCAAGGAATTGCTCCAGCGGACCCGTGTCCACGCGCGCACCGGTCGGGCACGCCGTCCTCGCATAGTTGCCCACCATGTGACCGCTGGCGTCGAGCACATAGAGGTGCAGTGACGGATTGATCGACCCCACCCGCCGCGCGACCCGCATGGCGGCGGCTGATTGGGGTCCCTGGGCCAGTGCCGGTTGCATGAGAGGCAGCAGGTTCCGCGCGAGATCGATTTCCATGCGCTGCTCGAACTCGCGGCTGAGACTGCTGAACTGGCTGACCGCGATCCACGCCGCTGTCGCGGAAAGGAGCAGCAGGCTGATGAGATACACGAGCGCAATGCGTGCGTACAGGCTGCGTGAGAGCCGGCCAAGGGACGCCATGAACCGGGTCATGGCGTGGTCTCGTGATCGTCCGCGTCGGAAAACCGGTACCCGACGCCCCAGATGGTATGGATGTACATGGGACGGGAAGGATCCGCCTCGATCTTGCCGCGCAAGCGGTTGATGTGGGTGTTGACCGTGTGGTCGAAGCCGTCGAACTCGGGACCCCACACGCTGTCGAGCAGTTCCCCTCGCGTGAAGCCGCGTCCGGGGTGGCGCGCGAGCATGGCGAGCAGGGCGAATTCCTTGGCGGTCAACGGAATCGCCTGGCCGTGCAGCGTCACCTGGTGCCTGTCGATGTCGATGCGCAGGTCGCCGTGGCGGATGGCGGGGTGCGGCGTCGGCAGGCCCGGGGCCAATTGCATGGTGGCGCGACGCCGCAACAAGGCTTTGACGCGGGCCACGAGGATGCTGCTGTCGAACGGCTTGGTGATGTAGTCGTCGGCACCCAGTTCCAGGCCGCGCACGACGTCACGGGTACCGGCCCGGGCGGTAAGCATGATGATCGGGACGGTAGCGTCCTTTTGGCGTATCTGCCGGCACACGGCCAGCCCGTCGATGCGGGGCAGCATGAGATCCAGGAGAACCAGTCCCGCCTGTGGCCAGCGATCGAGCGCGCGCTCGCCATCGGTCACCCACTCGGGCGTATAGCCCGCCTGGCCGAGAATCGTCACGAGCAGGTTGCCGATGTCGCGGTTGTCCTCTACGCAGAGTATCCGATCGGGCATGCCGCTCCTCCGGCGCCGGTTAGGGCGCGTCAACGTGGCTGACTGTATATGGAGCCACGCGGCGAGGCATCACAAAATCGTAAACACGTGACCGATTCGTGATGAATTCGCGTCGACACATGGCTAGCTTCATTCACGTGGCCGCATTGACGCAGCCATGCGGATCATCCGAACCGGTATCCGCTCCGCAATGGCTTCAGGAGCCTTGCCATGACGCTGCTCATCCTTGCCTACCTTGGTGGTGTCCTCACCATCGTCAGCCCATGCATATTGCCGGTGCTGCCGTTCGTATTCATGCGTGCCGATCGGCCGTTCCTGCGCAATGGACTGCCCCTGCTGGCCGGCATGGCGATCACGTTCGCGGCCGTCGCGACGCTCGCCGCGCTGGGTGGCGGCTGGGCGGTGCATGCCAATGAACTGGGGCGCGTCATCGCGCTGGTCGTGCTTGCCGCCCTGGGCGTGACGCTGGTGTCCCGCCGTATTGCCGACTGGTTCACGCGTCCGCTGGTGGCCTTGGGCAATCGCCTGTCCGGCCGCCTCGACGGGCGCGATTCAATGGGCGCTTCGCTGGGTCTTGGGGTGGCGACCGGCCTGCTGTGGGCACCTTGTGCCGGGCCGGTGCTCGGTCTGATCCTTGCTGGCGCCGCCATCCACGGGGCGAGTGCAGGGACCACGTTCCTGTTGTTCGCGTATGCGGCGGGTGCCGCGACGTCGCTGGCTTGTGCGCTGCTCGTCGGCGGGCGCGTGTTCGCCTGGATGAAGCGCAGCCTCGGGATCGGGGAATGGGTGCGTCGCGGACTCGGAGTCGTGGTAATCGCGGCGGTTGTGACGATCGCGCTTGGCCTCGACACGGGGCTGCTGTCGCGCGTGTCGCTGGCGAGTACGACCGGGCTGGAGCAGCACTTGCTGGACGCGGCCAGGCTGGGCCCGCCCTCCGCGCCCAGTACGGCGATGAACCACGTCGATCCGCCCGCCAAGGCCTCTGCGGCGGTATTCACCGCGCCGTTTCCCGTCGAGGGGAAGCTGCCGTCGCTCAGCGGAGCGACGCACTGGTTCAACAGCCAACCGCTGACCCCCGCAAGCCTGCGCGGCAAGGTGGTGCTGGTCGACTTCTGGACGTATTCGTGCATCAACTGCATCCGCACGCTGCCGTATGTCAACGCGTGGTACCAGAAATACCGGAATGACGGCCTGGTCATCATCGGCGTGCATACGCCCGAGTTTGCGTTCGAAAAGAATACGGACAACGTGGCCGGGGCGATCAAGCGGTTCGGCATCCACTATCCGGTTGCCATGGACAACCACTATGCAATCTGGCGGGCCTTCGACAACGCATACTGGCCTGCGGACTATTTCGTGGACGCGCGTGGCCGCTTGCGCACGCAGCATTTTGGCGAGGGTGATTACAGGCGCGCGGAAGACATCATCCGGGCACTGCTGACCGAGGCTGGCCACACCCACCTGCCGACGGGATATGTGCAACCGGACGCGACCGGATCGGAGGCGCCGGCACCGATGGATCGGCGTTCACCCGAAACCTACGTCGGTTACGAGCGTGCAAGCCGCTTCGCGCACGGCGTGCTGGAGCGCGACGCGGCGTACCGTTACCAGTCTTCCGGCGCCATGCTGGGAGTGAACCGCTGGTCCCTGAACGGCGTGTGGAACGTCCATGCCCATGATGCACAACTGGAATCGGGGCAGGGCAGCATTTCCTACCATTTCGAGGGGCGCGACCTGCATCTCGTCATGGGGCCGGGCGTCGACGGCAAGCCGGTGCGCTTTCGCATCACCATCAATGGCCACACGCCGGGTGCGGATCACGGTGCCGACGTCGACGCCGATGGCGATGGCACGGTAATGGAGCAACGCCTGTACCAGCTCGTGCGCATGGCCGGCGACGACGGCGACCAGGTGGTCACCATCACCTTTCTTGATCCGGGCGTGAGGCTGTACGCGTTCACCTTCGGTTGACCGGTTGCGGACTGGCGCGACGGCACGCACCGTCGCCCGGCCCGACACGGCGCCGGTTGACGAATGTCGTGGACCGACCATGCCGGTCGGATAGCCATGGCGCCGTCTGGTTGTCACAATGACACCAGATCATTCGCGCAATGGAACACGCCATGTCTCCCATGAACGGTGCCCTGCAGGATCTCAACGACTTCTATTTTTTTGCCGCGGTGGTCGAACATGGCGGTTTCTCGGCGGCGGGCAGGGCGCTTGGCGTACCCAAGTCGCGGCTCAGCAAGCGCGTATCGCAGCTCGAGGAACGCCTTGGCATCCGGCTCCTGCAACGCACCACGCGAAAGTTCGTGGTCACGGAAACCGGCGAACGCTTCTACGCCCATTGCCGCGCAATGATCGAGGAGGCCCAGGCGGCGCAGGATGACGTCGATTCGCTCCGCGCCGAACCGCGCGGCCTGGTGCGGATCAGTTGCCCCGTATCGCTGGCGCGCACGGTGTTGGCGCCGATGCTGCCGGATTTCCTGGCCCGGTACCCGCACGTGCAGGTACGCGTGCTCGCCAGCAACCGGCGTGTCGACCTGATCAGCGAGGGTTACGACATCGCCATCCGGGTCCGCTTCAAGCTGGACACCGATGCCACGTTGATCCTGCGTCAGTTCGGCCAGTCGAGCCTGATCCTGGTCGCCAGCCCGAATCTTCGGAAAGCGGGTGTCAAATGGCCGGAGGAAATTGCGGACCTGTCCACGACCCCGGCGCTTGCGACCGATGCCGGCGAAGGCGGTCAAAGCTGGAGCCTTGTCCACAATGATGGGCGCGTGGTGCAGGTGGCGATCCAGCCGCGCCTGGTGAGTGGCGAATTCGCGGTACTGCTGGAAGCGACCTGTCGCGGAACCGGCGTGGCGCTCCTGCCCGAGTCGGTGTGTGCGCATGCGCTGGAGGACGGCACGTTGGAGCGGGTCCTGCCACAATGGCGCGGGCCGGAGGGCACGATGCACTTCGTCTATCCCAGCCGCCGGGGACTGTTGCCGCGAGTCCGTGCCCTCGTGGATTTTCTCGCCGATCGGCTGCCACAGGCCGCGTCGATGCATCGGGACCACCGTGCGTGCGGCGGGGCAGGTACGGCCTGACGGCTAGTCGCGCGCGTAGGCGATCACACTGCCGACCACCTCGAGCCCGACATCCTCGCCGGGGCTCGGCAGGTCGTGGCCCGGTATGGTCGCGGTAAACGAGGTGCCGTCCGCCGCGTGCAGTGTGACGCTCGCGTCGTGTCCGTGAAACGTCAGGCGTGAAACACGTGCGTTGGATGCCGGATCATGGCCGGGTTCCCGGCGCAAGCGGAATTGCTCCGGGCGAATCATCACATCGACCGCGCCGTGGTCGGGCCCGGCGCTTCCATTGACGCCGGGCGCCAGCGGCAGGAGGCCGAACCGGCACTGCACCTGTCCGCCGAGGCGGGTGCCGGCCACGATGACGGCATCACCGACGAAGCGTGCGATGCGGCAATTTGCGGGGTGGCGATAGAGCGCCTGTGGCGCATCAACCTGCCCAAGCACGCCGTTTTGCAGTACCGCGACGCGATCGCCCATGGACAGTGCCTCGTCCTGGTCGTGGGTGACCAGAAGTGCGGTGGCGCCGACCCGCTTCAGCGCCGCGGCAACCGTCTCGCGCACGTCGGCGCGCAGTCCGGCATCGAGCCCGGAAAACGGCTCGTCGAGAAGCACCATGGTCGGTTGCGGTGCCAGAGCGCGCGCCAGGGCGACACGTTGTTGTTCGCCGCCCGAGAGCATGGACGGCCGTCGTGATGCGTACGAGGTCGGCAAGCCCACCAGCTCAAGCAGGGCTGCGGCGCGCTCCACCCGGTGCCTGCGCGACCCGTTGCGGATATGGCGCGGGAGACCGAACAGGAGATTGTCCTGGACGCTCAGGTGCGGAAACAGGGCGCCTTCCTGTGCCACGTATCCGATACCGCGTTTTTCCGGGGGCATATGGAACCCGTCGCCATCGGCGACCCGATGCGTACCCAACGTGATGCGGCCTGAATCAAGATGCATGAACCCGCAGATCAACCGCAGCAACGTGGTCTTGCCACTGCCCGACGGGCCAAGCACGGTGATGAGTTCGCCTCTGTCCACATCCAGATCGATGCCCTGCAGCACGGGCCAGCGCCCGAAATGCTTGTACAGCTTGCTGATGCGCAAACCGCAGGTTGTTGCCGCCAGCAACTGTGGATCGACCTTATGCAACATGGGCCACCTCCCCGGTGGCTACCGGTGCACGGCCGAAACGGGTCGCCAATACCCATGTCGCGAGCATCGAAATGGAAACAAGCACGGCAGCGTACGGCGCGGCGGCCGCAAACGCGAAGGTGGAGCCCGACGCCCAGACCTGCGTCGCCAGGGTTTGCACGCCGGTCGGGATCAACAGCAGGGTGGTGGTCAGCTCGGTCGACACGGCAATGAACACGAGCGCCATGGACGCGCCGACACCCGGGCTTGCCAGGGGCAGTATCACCCGCCGCAGTACGGCGACGGGACGCTGGCCAAGCGCGCGCGCGGACTGCTCCAGGGTGGCCGGGACCTGGGCCAGCGTTGCCTGCAGGCTCACCACGGCCAGCGGGATGAAAATGATCACGTAACCCACGATCAGCAGGAACGTGCTTTGGTAGAGCGGGCGCAGCAGGACCAGGCTTATCGATACGAGGGCCAGCGCGAGCACGATGCCGGGCATGCCGCGTGGCAAAAAGCTGGCCCGTTCCATGATGCGTACCAGCGGGTGACGGCAACGTATCGACAGGTAGGCGACGGGCAGGGCGGCCGCCGTGGCCGCGATGCCGGCGACGAAGCCGTAGCCGAGTGAATGCACGGTGGCGCCAAGCAGCAGGGCAGGCGAGACATGGACGGTTGCGACGGCACCCACGTCGTGCCGGGTCAGCCAGTACGCGATCAGGCCCAGCGGCACCAGCAGCGTAACCACCAGCATCAGCAGCATGGCCGCCAATGCCGGGTAACGGGCCTTGCCGAGGCGATAGCGGATCGGCGCCCGGCGCGCACCGCGGCCAAGACGCGCGTAATCGTGCCGGCCGCGCAGCCAGCTCTCGGCAACCAGGCACAACAGGCACAGGACGAGCAACACGCATGCCAGCAGGGCCCCCTGGTCGGCTGCAAAACCCGCCGTGTATTCGGCGTAGATGGCCGTGGTGAAGGTGCGGAAGCGGAGCAGGGCAAAGGCGCCGAATTCCGTAAGAACGTGGAGGATCACGAGCAGCATGCCGCCCAGCAGCGCCGGTCGGATCTGCTGCAAGGTGACCCGGGAAAAACACTGCCAGCGCGAACAGCCCATCGTCCGGGCCGACTCCTCGAGGGCCGGGTCGATGTTGCGCAGGGCCGCGGCAACGGGGAGGTACACCAGCGGGTAATACGACGCGCTGACCACCATCAGCGCACCCGCCGCGCCCTGGAACGTCGTGCTTGCCGAAAGCCACGCGTAGCTCGCGATGAAGGCGGGAATGGCCAGCGGGAGCGGCACGGTAATGGCCCACAAACGCCGCCCTGGCAGGTCGCTGCGCTCCACCAGCCACGCCGCACCGGTACCGACCACGCCGCAGATGGCGGTACTCGCCAGGGCCAGGCCGACGGTGTTGAGCATCAAGTGGCCCGTGACCGGCCGAAACAGCAGCCGCAGCGTTTGCGCGAGGCTGCCGTGGGCGGCATCGAAGATCGTCACGACAAACGGGGCGATCACGATGACCGACACCACCGCGGCTGCCGCGAACACCATCCGCGGCGGTCCGCGATCACGTGACCGCGCCGTGAATCCGCACGCGGCCAATGCCCGGCTGGAAGCGACCCGGTTCACAACAATCCGGCTTCCTGCAACAACTTGAGGGCCTCGCTGTCGTCACCCAGCTGCTTGATCGTGACTTTCGGGGGTTGCAGTTGCGCCAACGGTTTCAGTTGCGGATTTGCCTTGACGCCCGGACGCAGCGGATACTCGAAGTCGATCGTGCTGTGCGCCAGCACGTTCTGCGCCTTGGCACTTACCGCGAACGCCAGGAACTCCTGCGCCAGCTTGGGGTGCGGCGCGTATTTGAGCACGGCCATCCCCGAAATGTTGATCAGGCCGCCCGGATCACCATGCTCGAAGTGATGGACGCGGCTGGTCATCTTGTCCTTGCCGACCTGTTCGCGCAGGCGGTAATAGTAATAGCTGTTGCTGATGCCGACCGCGACATCCCCGTTGTTGACCGCCGCGACCAGCCCGGAACTGTGCTGGTACAGCTTGGCGTTGCGTTTGAGGCCCTTGAGCCAGGCAAGCGCCTGGTCACGGCCATCCTCCACCGCAATCGTGCGGATCAACGGCATGGTGTCGGGGCTGGTGAGGTGGATGCCGACCTTGCCTTTCCACTTCGGCTTGGCAAAGTCGAGTACCGAACTCGGCAACTCACTGGCGGAAATGAGGTTCGGGTTGTAGGACAGCACGGTTTCACGCGCCAGCACGCCGATCCATTCACCTTTCGCGGAGCTGTACCGACTTGGGATCTGCGCCAGCGTCGCCGGCTTCACCTTGGCGAGAAGGCCGAGTTCCTGCAGGTGTTCCAGTTCCGGCGAGTTCTCGGTGAAGAACACGTCGGCGGGCGTATGTTCGCCTTCGCGCATCAGCGCGCTGGCCAGTTCCGGGCCTTCACCATTGCGGACCTTGACGTCGATGCCGGTCTGCTTTTCAAATGCCGACACCAGCAGCCGCACCATCTGCTGGTGCTGCCCGGAGTAAAGTGTCAGGGTTTTGGCGGCGGCATGCGCCGGCTGGACCGACAGGGCCGTCATGGCCATCGCCATTGCCAGGCCGCAAACCGTCGCCATCGCACGCGCCCGCAACGGCCCACATCGACGCAACGCCAAAGACATGATTCACTCCTTTGCAAGATTGATGATGGCGCCACACCGATCGCGACGTCGCTACACTTGAATGCGTACTTATTGTAAGTGAGTCTTATTTGAGCCTGCAATTGGAAGGGCACGGCAAGGAGCGCCAGCCGGGCAACGCCAGCCATGGCAAAACGTCGCGGGCATGCCTGCGGAGCAGGTGGCATCCGTGCTGCAAACCCGGCACGCTGCTTGCCATTGCGTACCGGTCAAAATACGATGCCGATCGGTTCAACCCGTCGCGGCCAGGCCAATGCATGACGTCACCGCAAATGCGTCCAGGACCCGTGATCCGGTGATCGTGATCGACGGCCTCGACAAGACCTATGCGAGCGGGTTCCGGGCGCTCAAGGCTATCCAGCTGACGGTCCACCGCGGCGAGATCTTCGCATTGCTGGGTCCCAATGGGGCCGGCAAGACGACGCTGATCAGCATCATTTGCGGCATCGTCAACCCGACCCGCGGCACGATCACGGTCGACGGCCACGACGTCGTCCGCGACTGGCGCACCACGCGCTCCATGATCGGGCTGGTGCCGCAGGAGCTCAAGACCGACGCCTTCGAAACCGTATGGGACACGGTGCGTTTCAGCCGCGAGTTGTTCGGCAAGGCGCCGGACAACGCCTGGATCGAGCAGTTGCTGAAGGATTTGTCGCTGTGGGACAAGCGCGACAACAAGATCC
>CAYOEF010000071.1:0-10958 GCA_964402805.1 uncultured Rhodanobacteraceae bacterium
GCGCAACTTGGACTCGGTGTAACGCATGGCCGCGAAGCTTTTCGGATCGTCCGGAGAGCCGAAATTGCCATGGCCGTCGATCAACGGATAGCGCCACGAAAAGGGCTGTGGCATCAAGATCATCGCTTCGTAGCAGGCACTGTCACCATGCGGGTGGTACTTGCCGATCACGTCGCCAACGGTACGCGCGGACTTCTTCGGCTTGGCCCCGGCGGCCAGGCCCAGCTCGCTCATGGCATAGATGATGCGCCGCTGCACGGGCTTGAGGCCGTCGCCCACGAAGGGCAGGGCGCGGTCCAGGACCACGTACATCGAGTAGTCGAGGTAGGCCCGCTCGGCATATTCCCGGAGCGAAATCTGTTCGTAGTTGGTTTGTATCGGGGTCATCGAGGATCTTCAGGCGCAATCGTCAGGGGTGGCGCGGGCCGGGCATCAGCGTGGTACGCGGTAGCCACCGGGGACGCCGTCCGGGCTCAGCGTCAGTTGCCACAACTGGTCCCGGCGGCTGCGAAAGACGGCCGCCGAGCAGGCCAGGTAGAAGTGCCACATGCGGCGGAAACGTTCGTCGTAACCCTTGGCAAGGCGCGGCCAGGCGGCATCGAAGTTGGCCAGCCAGGCCATCAACGTGCGGTCGTAATCGGCGCCGAAATTGTGCCAGTCCTCGATGATGAACAGGTCTTCCACCGCCGCGGCGACCTGGCTTGCGGCCGGGATCATCGACTTGGGGAAGATGTATTTCTCGATCCACGGATCGGTCTGTGCCGGCCGGCTGTTGGTGCCGCAGCAATGCAGCAGGAACAGGGCGCCTTCCTTCAGGCAGCGCCGGGCGACTTCGAAGTAGGCGCGGTAATTCTTGCCGCCGACGTGCTCGATCATGCCGATGGAATAGATCCCGTCGAAGGTTTCGTCAAGGTCGTGGTAGTCCTGCAGGCGGATCTCGATGGGCTGTCCCTTGCACAGTTCGCGCGCGTAGCTGGCCTGCTCCTCGGAGACGGTGATGCCGACGCCTTCCACGCCATAGTGTTCGGCGGCATACCGGAGCGCGGCACCCCAGCCGCAACCGATGTCCAGGACGCGTTGCCCGGGCTTGAGCCTGAGCTTGCGGCAGATCAGGTCGAGCTTGGCTTCCTGGGAATCGTCCAGATTGTCGGCGCTGGCCCAGTAGCCGCAGGAGTACATCATGTACTTGCCCAGCATGGCCTCGAACAGGTCATTGCCGAGATCGTAATGCGCCTTGCCGATCTCGTAGGCGTGGCGGCCGCGCTGCAGGTTGAGGTACCTGGCCTTGAGATGGGCCATCAGCGTGTCGAGGTTGCGGAGCTTTTCGTCCAGGTGCGCGCCGAGCAGTTGCGTGAAAAACCCCGGCAGGTCCTGCGCGTCCCACCAGCCCTCCATGTACGCTTCGCCAAGTCCCAGCGAGCCGTGCGCAAAAACACGCGAGTACAGGCGTTCGTCGTTGACCCTGATGTCGGTGGGGGCATCGCCGTTGATGCGGACGCCGGCGTGTTCGAGCAGTTTTTCAGCGCGTGCCTTCAGCGAGTCCTGACTCACGTTACCTCCTCATGGCGACCGCGAGGCGGCGGCGCCAGCTGACGGTTGGGGAATACCCGATGCATGGGTGCAGGGCCCAATGATAAAGGTTCCGCGGCCCGCAGCGGCCACAGTTCCGCCCTTTGTCCTTGAGCCAGTCAAGGACCTTCGACCGACGGCCTGGGAAACGGGGTCCGGGTACGCGACGCCGCCGTCATCCGATCGAGCGGGCCTGGTGTGCCCGGTATCGCTCCATGCAGGCCAACACTTCCGCATGGGCGTCCCGCACGTCGCGCCAACCGTCCACGCGCACCCATTTGTTCATTTCCAGGTCCTTGTAGTGGGTAAAGAAATGCTGGATGCGCCCGCGGGTTTCAACGGATATGTCGGCGAGCTTCCGATAATGGGCGTATGGCGTGAAAATGCGGGGGACAGGTACGGTGATGAGCTTGGTGTCCCGGCCTTTCTCGTCAGTCATGTCCATTACCCCCAATGGTTTGCATTCGATTATCGCGCCGGTAATCAGGGCAATGGGAACGACGACCAGCACGTCAAGTGGATCGCCGTCCTCGCACAACGTACCCGGCATGTAACCGTAATTGCACGGGTAACGCATGGGCGTGGACAGTACGCGATCGACGAAGATCTCGCCACTGGCCTTGTCCACCTCGTACTTGATGGGGTCGGCGTGCATGGGAATTTCGATGATGGCATTGATCGCTTCGGGGATGTTCGGGCCGGGGGAGACCAGATTGAGTGCCATGGGAAATACTCGCTGAGTTGGAGGGGTCGTTCGCCCCTGGGGATGGTTTGATGTTTGTCGGTCGGCGGCGACAGGCGTCGCCCCATGACAAATCGCGGTCACGTTTCATGCATGTCGGGGCAGCGTGATGACAGGGGATCGGCGGGCCGGGGAAAGTAGTGGCAGCCCCGCCTGCCGCAGCGCCATGGACAAGGCCGAGACCTCACGGGGAATGCTCGCGGGTCCGGCCAATTGCGATCACGAAGCGGCAGTGCATGCTGCGCCCGCGTCCCGGGGATGTACGGGATGCCCCGCGCTGACGCACCGGTGCGGCGCGCACTCATGGCGCACCCCGGCAACGTGGGATTCGCAATGCCTGACAGGGATGTCGGCCAGGCCACGCGACGCGTATCCGCGCTGGCACCGGCACTCGCAATGATCGACGCATTCCGCAGCTCCATGACCATGGCCAACCAGGCGCCTTGATCCGGGTGCTGATACCGAGCCGGTCATGCGGCCGCATCATCACGCCGGGCAGCGGGCACCCGATAGACATCATCAGCCTTGCGGCAGTTGGGCATGTCGCCACGGAGGAATGTCATCTCCGCGGCCGCAACGATACGCCCCCGGGAGCCGTATTCGCAACCGGCGATCGGCCGAACCGATCCTGTTTATCCCATGCCCGTCCACTCAAGGGCTTGAGGAACGGGCGGCGCTCGTCGGTGTTACCGGCACATGCTTGACAACATGTGTCGGCATTACGCTAGTATCCATTCACACATTTCAGTGAGATGGCATCCTCACCGAATCGCCGCAAGGCTAATGATGCCTACCGAGCCGGGCAATCCGGTGTGCGTAGGTGTCGCTGATAGCAGTGGGCTGCGCGCGCGTATTTCCTGTCCCGGCAAAGGTATTTCGGGCGGCCGCATGGCCGCCGGTTTTACGTGCCTGATACAGGAATCGACATGGTCGGATATGGCGGACGCGTACGGTGGGGTTCCAGGCGTGGCAAGAACAACGCCATGCGAGCCCCTGACGGAAAAACCGAAGTGCTCTCCACCACACGGACGCATTCGGCGGCCCGGAATGCACTGGTGTTTGTAGTCCTGATCGGCGTCAGCAGCCTGTTTGGCGATGCAACCTACGAAGGCTCGCGTTCGATCTGGGGCCCGTTTTTCGGCACTTTCGGCGCCACCGGTACGATCATCGGCATCGTCGCCGGTTGCGGTGAGCTGCTCAGCTACGTGTTGCGCCTTTTTACCGGCATGCTCGCCGACCGCACCCGCCGCTACTGGACCATTACGATCATTGGTTACGCGGTCAACCTGCTTGCCGTGCCGGCCCTGGCCCTGGTTGGCAATTGGCCGGCTGCCGCGGCACTCGTGATCACGGAGCGCATCGGCAAGGCGATCCGCACCCCTGCGCGTGATGCCATGCTGAGTTTCGCGGCCAGGGATGCTGGCGGTACGGGTTGGGCCTTCGGCCTGCATGAGGCGCTGGACCAGACGGGCGCGACGCTGGGACCGCTGCTGGCAGCCTTGATTTTGTACCTGCACGATGACAACTACCACATCGCCTTCGCATGGTTGTTGCTGCCGGCGCTGGGAACTCTGGCCACCCTGATGATCGCCCGCTGGTACTTTCCCGCTCCCCAGGCGCTGGAAACCTCGCCCCGGCCCGTCGTGGCGGATCGCACGACGGCATCGCACGAACTCAAGATATTCGCCGTGGCGACGGCGCTGATTGCCGCCGGATATTCCGATTTCGCGTTGATTTCATTCCACTTGGCCGGGACCCATGTTTTGCCTGGCGCCGCGGTACCGATACTGTTCGCGCTGGCCAACCTCACGGCAGGGCTTACCGCGCTGGTGCTTGGTCGCTGGTTCGACCGTCACGGATTTCCGGTGTTGCTTTGGAGCACCCTTGTTGCCGCCCTCTACACACCGTTGGTGTTTCTGGGCGGCGCATGGGCCGCGGTTTTCGGCATGGCGCTATGGGGCATTGGCTTCGGCGCGCACGATTCCCTTTTCCGCGCCGCTGTTGCTGACCGCGTCGCACCCGAACGGCGCGCCACGGTACTGGGTGCATTCAACGCCATCTATGGCATCGCGTGGTGCCTTGGCAGTGTCCTTCTGGGCGTGTTGTACGACATCAGCCTCGTGTACACGGTCATCACGGCACTCATCCTGCAGTTCGCGGCATGCCCGTTTCTGTGGAGCTTGCGCAGGCCACGGCGGACGGCCTGACGCGCCATCCAGGGCGCAAAGGAAATCGAGTTGCAGCGCGGAGTCAGAGAAGGGCGTACCGGTTGCGAACCTCCGTGACGCGAGGTTGTCATGACTCATCGGACGGTGCACGCACGGATGAATCGGGTCAGCCAGTCTTTCTGCTCCGTTCCCAACGGGTGCAGGTCGCCGTACATGTCAGGTTCGGCGTCGCGCTGCAACGCAGCCTGGGCGGCTTCGAGCATTTGTGGTCCAGGTGGTTGCAATGCGTCCCGACAGGCATCCGCCAAACCCCAGTCGCGACCCAGCGCGCCATGCAACAGGTTGTCCCGAATGTTTTCGTCGCGACACTGCGGCCACACCAGCAACGATGCGGCGGCACGCACGGCCGGGGATGCCGCCTGCAAAGCATGTTCCACGGTCTTTGTCGGAATCTCGCCGTGTAACACCCGCAACACGCGCAGGGCCCGCACTATCGCCAGCCGGCGTCGTACGGACAGATCCATCTCGACCAGCCATGCGTCGAGCCAGACCGTGATCGCCGCCACGGCCGGCGCTCCCAGCGTGGCCAATGAATCGACGGCAGTTTCGGCAAGGACGTCGTCATCGAGCAACGCGACCATGACGTCCGCCGTGTCGCCTTGACGCAGGCGTCCGGCTGCAGCGACCGCAGTGCGCAGGCGCTCACCGATGCCAAACGCCACGTCATCCTTCAACCGGGGATACGGACGTGTGGCCAAGGCATCCATCGCGGCGTTTTTCACCACGTATTCCGATTCGGCAAGCTGCGGCGAAAGGCCATGCAGAGGGTGGCCGCGCAGCACGTCACGCAAGGCGTCCGTGGCTGCCTCGCCATGCAGGCGCGCGAGCATGGCAACAGCGAAGCAGCGCGCCTGCGGAACGATCTCGGGCCCGCGGGCAAGGTAGGCGCGCAAACCCGGTATGGCCGCCTCCCCCAATGCCGTGATGGCGTTCACGGCTTCAGCGTGACCGGCGAGATTGCCTACCCATGCAGCGACTTGTTCGGCATCCGTATCCTGATTGATCGACATGCTGGTGTCCGTTGGCTTCATGCAGCGTGGCCCTTAATCGGGGGATCGGCGCGCAAACGCCGCGCGCCCGGCAAAACGTGCGCGTTCGCCCAGCTCGTGCTCGATGCGCAGCAGGCGATTGAACTTGGCCGTGCGTTCGCCACGGCATCCCGAACCGGTCTTGATGTGACCGCAGCCGAGTACCACCGCCAGGTCGGCGATGAAAGTGTCCTCGGTTTCGCCGGAGCGATGCGATACGTAGCAGCTGTAACCGGCTGCCCGGGCCCGCGCCGCGCAATCCAGGGTTTCGCTCACGGTACCGATCTGGTTCGGCTTGATCAGGATCGCATTGGCCACGCCTTTGGCGATGCCGTGCTCGAGGAGCTTCGGGTTGGTGCAGAAGATGTCGTCACCGACGATTTCCACCCGGTCTCCAAGTCGGCTCGTGAGCTTGCTCCAGCCGTTCCAGTCCTGCTCCGCCAGCGGGTCTTCCAGCAGCACGATCGGATAGCACGCCAGCCAGTGTTCCCACATGTCCGTCATCGTGGCGCTGTCGCACTCGTGCTGGTCGGACTTGTTGCTGACGTCGTCACGGCAAACCCGTTGACAACCCTCATGCCCTGATTAAACTGACAGCACGGCGAAGGAGTTCGCCGCGGCACGGGCCGAAACCGCCACCTGGCTGATAACTCCTGACGATTCGACCGACTGAATGACACCGGATGTGTCATGAAGGAGTGCCGCGTGTCGCCCATCGCCAGGTACCTCGCCATCAATCTTGTGCAGGTCGCCTTTCTGTTGGTGTTCGCACCAATCGTGAAGGGCGTGCTGGCGCGCATCGAGGAAATCATCCAGGGCAAGCGCGGCCCCAGCATCTTCCAGCCGTGGTTCGACATCTGGAAGCTGTTCGGCAAGGACGAGGTAATCTCCGATCAAAGCACGTGGGTGTTCCGGTTCGCGCCGTTCATCCACTTCGTGATGCCGATCTTCGTGGTGATGCTGATTCCGGCTCTCACCACCTATCCGCTGTTTTTCGCCTTTGCGGGCGAGATGATCGCGGTTGGCTTCCTGTTTTCCGCAAGCGGTTTTTTCGTGGTCCTCGCGGCCATGGACACGGGCAACGTCTATGGCCCGATCGGGGCGAGCCGCACGCGCATGGTCGGCTTCCTCGCCGAGCCGGTCTACATGGTGGCGTTTTTCGCGCTGTCCTACGTCGCCAATTCCACCATCCCGTATATCGTCAACGCGAGCTGGGCGGTGTCCTGGGCGGCCATGTTGCAGCCCGCGCACCTGTTGGTGCTGATTGCTTTCCTGATGCTGCTCATTGCCGATGAGAGCCGGATCCCGGTGGACAATCCGGCCGGCAAGGCCGAAACCGCGATGATCGGCCATTCCAAGAACCTGGAGTATTCCGGTACCGGCGCCGCGCTCATGCAATGGGGTGGGGCAATGAAGTTCATGGCGGTGCTGATCGTGTTCCTGAACGTCATCGTCACGCCATGGGGACTCGCCACCACGACGCATTGGGGCGACGTGTTCTTCGCGGTCCCGAAGGTGCTCGCCAAGATGCTGGTGTTCATCATCGTGCTGGCCGTGATCGAAACCACGCTTGCGAAGCTCCGGCTGTTTCGTATCAGCGAGTTTCTCGCCTCCGCCTTCGTCATCTGCGTCTTTGCGATGGGTGTGCGCCTGGTGGGGATCGGTTGATGGCAACCGCACTGGCCATCGACGGCTTCATCGCGGCACTGTTCGTCGTGTTTGGCCTGGGCGTGATCGTCCAGCGCCAGATGTTGAGCACCTTGCACCTGTTCATGCTGCACGCGCTGGCGCTCACCGCCTCGGCGGTGGTGCTCGGCGTCGCGCTGGACAGCCCACACCTTTTCTGGGTGGCGTTCATCACGTTCGTCACCAAGGTCATCGCCATCCCGCTGGTGTTGCGCCTGGCCGCAGGCGCGGAAATCTACGAACGTCGTGAAGTCGACCAGGTACTCACGATTCCCACCACGGTGATCTTCGCCGCGGCACTGGCGCTGGTTGCCTGGGTGGCCACGAATCCACTCGTGCACGTCGTGAGTGACCGGCCGTTTGCCGTCATCAACCTGCCGACCGGGCTCATGGCCGTCCTGTTCGGAACCTTGACCGTTGCCGTACGCCGCGAGGCCGTGGCGCAGCTGATGGGCATATTGATCATGGAAAGCGGCGCGTTCTTCGCGTCGATCTCGATCGTGAACGATCTGTCCATCATTGCCGAAGTGGCGGCCGCCGTGGACGTGCCGATCGCCGCCCTGGTGATCGGGCTTCTGATCCGCAGCATCCGCAAGGTGACTGGCATGACGCGGGTCGGGCTGCTCATGGAACTCAAGGAGCGGCGATGACCCTCGATCTGATCCTCATCGCGCCGGCGATAGCGACGCTGGTTTCGCTGGCGAGCCGGCGTGCGGCACCGTGGGTCACGCCGGCGGCGGCGCTCGCCGTGCTTGTACTGGCGTCGATCGCGGCGCTTGCGGTGGCCAATGGCGGCGCCTTGAGCGCGGCGTTTGGCGGCCTTTCACTCGATCCGCTCGCCGCCGTCTACCTTTTGCTGGTTGCGTTCGTGGGCGTGACGGCAGCGCTTTATTCCATCGGCTACCTGCCGACCCACTACGCGGCCTCGGAAGGCCATACGCCGCGCTACCGCAGTTACTGGCCGCTCTACAACTTGTTCATGATTTCCATGCTGGGCGTGCCGATTGTCGCGAACCTGGCCGTCATGTGGATTGCGATCGAACTCACGACGATCTTCTCGGCATTCCTGGTCGCCTACGAGGACCGCTCGGCCGCGCTCGAAGCGGCATGGAAATACGTCACACTCACCAGCGTGGGCGCGATGATCGCGCTGTTTGGCGTCCTGGTTCTTTATTACGGCATCCACCATGCCGGGCAGGCGCCGACCTGGGCGGGATTCGTGGCCGCGGCACCGCACATCGAGCCTGCGGTGCTGCTCGTGAGCTTCGTGCTGTGGTTGATAGGCTTTGGCACCAAGACCGGGCTGGTACCGCTCCACACCTGGTTGCCCGACGCCCACAGCCAGGCGCCGGCCTCGATCTGTGCACTTCTGTCAGGGGTGGAAGTCAGTGCGGCGCTGTATATGCTGCTGCGCATCTATCCCGCCCTTGCCCGCAACCGGGGCATCTCGCACCCGGCCGACTGGTATCTCGTGACCGGGCTCCTCAGCGTTGCGGTGGCGGCATTTCTCATCCTGCAGGTACATGACTTCAAACGCCTGTTTGCTTTTTCCACGATCGAGCACATGGGTGTGATCCTCGCGGCCTGTGGCCTTGGCGCCGGCGCGCACGAAATGGGCACGGTATATCAGTTTTTCGCGCATGCCTTCACCAAGTCGTTCTGCTTCTACGCCGCGGGGCTCGCCACCATCGTTTTCGGTACCCAGGAGATTGCCGCCGTGCGCGGGTTGCTCAGCCGCGCGCCGTTTGCCGGCTGGGCATTGCTTCTGGGGGGCGTTGCCGTCGCGGGCGCGCCGCCGTTCGCCCTGTTCGTCTCGGAATTCAAGATTCTGGAAACCGGCTTCGGAAGTGGCCAGTACGCGGCTACCGGACTGCTGACCGCGCTTCTCGTACTCGCGTTCGTCGCGATCATGTATCAAATCGGTCGCATCGTCTTTGGCCGGCCCGGACCCGAATTGGCGACGGCGCGTATCACGCTGCCGGCGACCAGTGTCGTGGCCACATGCGTGGCATTCGTGCCGATGTTCGTGTTCGGTTTTTACCTGCCGCCGCCGCTGGCGATGCTCCTGCATCACGCCGCGGCACTGCTTGGAGGGACGCCGTGATGACGCGTGCCGACCTGTTGGCGCTTTTTGTCGGCGCGGGCTTCGATGCCGCGGGCGCCGACGATGGCCGAATCCATGTCGAGGTGGATGCGTGGGCGGTACCGGATCTCGTCTCGGGCCTGGTGAACGGGTACGGATGCGCGTTCGCGACGCTCGTCGTCGAAGAGGTAGTGGACGGTTTCCGGATCCGTTACTTCCTGTACACCACGACGGACGCCACGCTCATCGAGATCGTGACGCCCCTGACAGCCGGGGTCGTGCCGCCGACCATCAGTGACCGGGTACATGCGGCCGACTGGCTTGAGCGTGAGGCCGAAGACCTGTTCGGCATCCACTTCAGCGGTCATCCCGCCCTGGGCGATTTCGTGTTGCACGACACGGTGTGGCCGGAGGGTCTTGCCCCGATGCGCAGCTCGTTCGACGCGCGTGGACGCGTGGGCGAGCCGGGCCGCGGCGAGCGCTGGCAGCCGCGGCGCGTACTCGAGGAGGAAGGCGCGATCCAGTTTCCGGTCGGTCCGATCTGGAGCGGGTACGCCGAGTCTGGCATGTGGGTGCTGGAGACGCCGGGCGAACACATACGCCAGGTACACAACCGGCTGTTCTACAAGTACCGCGCGGTCGAGAGAATTGCGCAGGAGCGTACGCCGGCCGAGGTACTGAGGTTGGCCGAACGGTTCAGTGGCAGCTCCGCATTCGCCCACGCCTGGGCGTTTTGCCAGGCGCTGGAAAGCATTGCAGGGTGTGTGGTGCCGCCTCGGGCCCGCGCGCTGCGGGTCGTCCTGGCCGAATTGGAGCGCCTGCGCTACCACGCCGCAACGATCGCCGAGCTTGCCGACTCGACCGCCCTTGCCGTCGGCAAGGCCATCGCACAGGAAATCGAGGAAAGCTTCCTGCGTCTGACCGGTGAAGTCTGCGGCCACCGCTACCTGTTTGGCTTGTGCATGCCGGGCGGGTTGGCGTGGGAGCCGGAGCCCGCCGGGCTGGAACGCCTGCGCGACGGCGTAACGGGTCTCGTCGATGCATGGCAGGATCTGGAACGCACCCTGGTGCACACCTCGAGCTTCCTCGACCGCATCGAGGAAATGGGCGCGCTCACGCCAGAGCTTGCGGCCACCTATGGGACGGTGGGGCCGGTTGCACGGGCTTCCGGGCGTGTCCTTGACCTGCGCATCACGCTGCCGTACGGCGACTACGCACAGGCGCCGCCAACCGTACCGCGCGAAGAGGAAGGCGACGGCTATGCCCGCATGCGCGTTTATTTCGCGGAAATGCGCGCGAGCACGGCGCTCATCGACGCGGCGTTGGCCGGATTGCCGGAGGGTTCCGTGAAGGCACCGTTTACGGCGCGTGCCGGCGCTGTACTGAGCTGGGTGGAGGCGCCGGCGGGTGCCGCATTCCACTGGCTGCGGCTCGATGCGGTGGGGCAGGTCGTGCGTTGGCGTATCGACCCGCCAAGCTTCCGCAACTGGCACGCCTTCGCACGCGCCTTTCCGGGCGCGGCTTTCCAGGACTTCCACATCATCATGGCGAGCTTCGGCTTGTCGGTGGCTGAAAACGATCGTTGATACACAACCGGATCCACACCGGGGCGGACATGGCAG
>CAYOEF010000072.1:0-10798 GCA_964402805.1 uncultured Rhodanobacteraceae bacterium
CGGGCCGCTGGTGTAGGCGCCGGCGCCGGACACGTAGGCGCCACGCGGGCGCAAGGTGGAAAACTCGTAGCCGATGCCGCACCCGGCCTTCAGCGTGAGGCCGGCTTCATGCACCTTTTCCAGGATGTCGTTCATGGAGTCCTGGATGGCGCCGGATACCGTGCAGTTGATGGTGCTGGTCTTGGGCTTGTGGGCCTGCGCACCGGCGTTGGATATGATGCGCCCGGCCGGAATGGCGCCACGACGCAATGCCCAGAGGAAACGCTCATACCACGCTTCCTTGAGCGCAGGCGTGGCTTCCACGTCGGCCAGCGCGCGCGCCACGCGTTTGCGCGTGTCGTCCACCGTGGCATCGACGGGTTCGCCCTGCTTCGTCTTCAGGCGGTATTTCTTGTCCCAGATGTCATCGGACGCCGGCTGCAACGGAATATCGGCGGCGTCATGCTGCAAGGCGTTTTTGCGTACGGTACTCATTGGCATCCTCAGTCTTTTCCGGTTCCGGGCGTACCATCGCGCCACGCGCTGGACGGCAATCACCCGGCTCCGATGTCACGGTACACCAGACACCACCGAGGCGACAGGCCCGCCCCGTGGCACCGGCTTGCCGCATCCGGTTCCCCGATACGCACCCCCACGTATTGGGACCACGAAAGATGTCAACACAATATGTTGTGTTTCGGTACGTCATACGGTACTGCGACTTGGACGTGAAGTAAACTGGCACGCGACCACCGGCGCGGAATGCAATGTCCGCGCGCCACCAACGATGCGGCTGCACCGGCATGCCCGCACCGTGTCCCTGGAGCTTTCATGTCTGCCCGATTCCGCTTCCCTCGTATCGCCACCCTGATCCTGCTCATGGCCGGCCTGGCCGCCTGCGCCATCGCACCGGCACGGGCCACGGCGCCGCCGGTCGTCGGCGGACAGGTCATGCATTCGCTCGCGCCCATGTTGGCAAAGGTGACGCCGGCCGTGGTCAACATCTCCTCCAAAACGCACGTGCGTGTGCGCGACCCGTTCTTCAACGATCCGTTCATTCAGCGTTTCTTCGGCATCGCGCCGCGCGAGCGGATCGAGCAAAGCCTTGGCTCGGGCGTCATCGTGAACGCCGCCAAGGGGTATGTGCTTACCAACAACCACGTCATCAACGGCGCCGATTCGATCAAGGTCACCCTGCAGGACGGACGCACCTTCAAGGCCAGGCTCGTCGGTGCGGACCCGGATACGGACCTTGCGGTCCTGCAGATCAAGGCCGGCAACCTGACCCAGTTGCCCATGGCGGACTCGTCGAACATCCGCGTGGGGGACTTCGTGGCCGCCGTGGGCAACCCGTTCGGGCTCGGCCAGAGTGTCACCTTCGGCATCATCTCGGCGCTGGGGCGGACAGGCATTGGCGACACGTACCAGAATTTCATCCAAACCGACGCCGCCATCAACCCCGGCAACTCGGGCGGGGCGCTGGTCAATCTCAAGGGGCAACTGGTCGGCATCAATTCCATGATCTACTCGCCGTCGGGTGCCAACGCCGGCATCGGCTTTGCCATTCCGTCCAACCTGGCACGCAAGGTCATGCACCAGCTCCTCGCCTACGGCAAGGTACGCCGGGGCGATCTTGGCATCACCGCGCAGAAGCTGACAGCCGACATGGCCCGCGCACTGGGCGTGACCCCCAATGCCGGGGTGATCGTGACGCGTGTCGCGAAGGGCTCGCCCGCCGCGCGCGCGGGAGTTCGCCCAGGTGACCTGGTAACTGCCATCAACGGCAAGAGCGTGCGCGAACCGCACCAGCTGTACAACGCCGAGGGCCTGTTGCCGGTCGGCAGCGAGGTCACGATGACCATACGCCATGACGGAAGCACGCGAAACGTCACCATGCGCATGGCGGCAGAGCAGGTGGCACATGCGGACGGCGCAAAGATAGACCCGCGCCTGGCGGGTGCCCAGCTGCAGGACGTCAAACCCAGCCAGGCCGGTCGCCACGTCACCGGCGTGATCGTCGAACGTGTCCAGGCCAATAGCCGGGCCGCCCGCAACGGTTTGGCGGCCGGTGACACAATCATCGGCATCAACGGCCACCGTACTCCCAACCTGGCCACCCTGAAGGCGATTCTTGAACAGTCGCGGCCCCGGCAACTGGTGTTGATCATCGCGCGCGACGGGCAGGCCCAGTACCTGCCAATGCAATGACCGGGCAGGCACGGCTCGGCTCCGTCCTCTACGACATGGCGTTGCTGAACCGCTGCTTGCATGCACGCGGCAAACACTCCGCACCGCGCTGCAATCGAGGGAGTATTGTCGGTAATATCGGCCTGCGCAGTTTCAGCGGGCGACTGCACGCCCGGGGGTGTGCAGCCGTGTCCATTTTGGTACTGCCGCGTGCCAGCTTCGATATATCGCCGGCGCGACGGTGACACCCCTTTGCCGGTTCGCACCATCAATCCTCTCCAGCCTTGCCAACCACCAGACGCTCCATGAAATTCTCAATTCGCGGTGCCATCCCCGTTTTCGCGTTGCTCATCGCCTGCTCGGCCATCGCGTCGCCGCATTCACTGATCTGGCGCGGCGACATCACCACAGCCAATGCAATGGTCAACGACATGGCCAAGGCCTGGCACAAGCGCGGCCATCCGGCGATGGTCGTGCAACCGTTCAGCACGGTGTCGGGAATCGACGCGGTCGCCCACGGAATGGCGGATATCGCCGGCAGCGTGCGCGGCCGTGCGCCGCGCCGCAGCGACGAGCGCAACCTGGTCTTCACTCCGGTGGCCTGGGATGCGCTGGTGCTCATCACCAACCCGCGCAATCCCGTTGACAACCTTACGCTGAAGCAGGTGCACGACATCTTTTTCGGCAAGATCCACAACTGGCGTGAACTGGGCGGCAAGGATGAACCCATTCACGTCTATTCCGTGGCCAGCCCGACCGATGGCATCACGTTCAGCCTGCGCCGGCTCCTGTTCGGTCACGGCAATCAGCCGGTTGCCGCCCCGCGCCTGTACCTGAACGTGAAGTCACTGGCGGCGGCCGTGGCGCTCGATTCACAAAGCCTTGGGGCGAGCACGTTGTCCAATGCCGCCGCCAATCGCGAAGTGAAAATGCTCGCCATCGATGGCGTAAAACCGAGCAGCGCAAACGTCGCCAGCGGCAGGTACCCGCTTTACACACCGCTGTACCTGGTAACCCGTCCCGCTTCGGACGCCTCCACGCAGGACAAGGCGGACAACGCGCAGATCGCGGCATTCCTGGCTTTTGCGCAAAGCCCCGAAGTGGCCGGGATCCTGCGCCGCCACGACCTGGTTCCCTACGCCCAGGTCACGGCACTAGCCGGCCATGACCAGCAGCGCATCCTGGCCATCGCCAAGGAGACGGGACGCCCGATCTACCACCATGGACAGACCGGTTCCGGCACGGCCGTGCAGGTTGCGGCACAGACCGCAGCGTCGGCCGGCGCCAATGCCGCGGCAAAGGTCAAGGCCCCCGCTGCGCCCCGCATAACCTGGTACACGGTCGTTTCCGGCGACACGCTGTCCGCAATCGCACGGCATCACGCTGTCACGGTAAGTCAACTGCAGGCCTGGAACCACATCAAGTCGGACATGATCTACGTGGGCCAGAAGATCGCGATCCACAACGACTGACCGTTTTCACGGTGCCGTGACGCAGGCTGACACGACACGTGTCCAGGCATCGGCATCGGCGCGGCACGATTCCGCGGTGGGGTCGCCACGCCTTCGCGTCAGACTCAGTGCGCATCCGCAGCCAGCGGAACGGAACTTGCCGGTGCACCGGCAGCGGACGACACTCGTTTCGCCGGCAAGCCAAAACCAGGGGTGTATTTGCCGCCATAGGGAAGCACCCTTGCGGCAATCTGGGGATTGGTATGCACGAGGTTCACTTCGTCAGTGAGGATATGCGCGGCTTCCTGCAGCATGACGTCGTCACTGTCCTTGGCCTCCTTGGCCTCCTTCAGCTGCTCCTTCAGGCTGTGCTCGCCGGGGAGGAGGCCATCATCCAGTTCCACGTGAATGTCGTCGTCCGTCTTACCGTGGATCTTGGCTTCGCGCTCGCGGAAGGATTTCTGGAGGGACTCGAAGTGCTTGCGCCGGATCATGCGCTTGTCGTAGTTGAGTGACACGGTCGTGCGTTCGCGGTTCTTGCGATACACGGCCAGCTCGTCAAGCAGCAGCTGCCAGGCCGGCGACGCGGCCGTGCGTTCCTCGTGCTTTTTCTCGAGCTTGGGAATCAGCAGCGACAAATTTGCCACCGGCTTGAAATCGGCCTCGCCGATATGCGTCCACGGGAGCGCGTTGTCGTAGGTCGATTCGCCGAACTCCTCGGCATTGCCGTTGCCTGGAAACACGATGTCCGGCGTTACGCCGCGCAACTGCGTGGAGCCACCCGTAATACGGAAAAACTTGGCGATGGTCATCTTGAGCTCGCCATAGGTCGGTTTCTTGCCGGGATGGCTGCCAAAGCGGTCCAGATCGACCAGGTTTTGTACCGTCCCCTTGCCAAAGGTGGGTTCACCGATGATGATGCCGCGGCCATAGTCCTGTATGGCGGCGGTGAATATTTCCGACGCCGAGGCGGATCCGCGATTGACGAGAACCGCCATTGGTCCAGCCCAAAGCAGGCCGGCCTTGGTGTCCGAATCCACCTCCACGCTGCCGTCGCTCTGGCGCACCTGCACCACCGGGCCCTTGTTGATGAAAAGACCCGTCAGCTTGACCGCCTCACTGAGCGATCCGCCACCGTTGTTGCGCAGGTCGACGAGGACGCCGTCCACGCCGGCCGCTTTCATCTTCTTGAGGAGCGCCGCGACGTCACGCGAGGCACTCTTGTAATCGGCGTCCCCACGGTGCCGGGCGGCGAAGTCTTCGTAAAACGACGGCAGGTCGATGACCCCAATGCGGCGCGCATCCTTGCCCGTGCCCACGGTCAGGATCTTGTCCTTGGCGGCCTGCTCCTTGATGGTGACCTTGGCACGTACCAGGGTGACGGTCTGGTGCTTGCCGTCGAGCCCGGCCTTGGCCGGAATGATCTCCAGGCGCACCTTGGTGCCCTTTTTGCCACGGATTTTCTCGACCACGTCATCGAGGCGCCAGCCGACGATGTCCTGCATGCGGCCGTCCGCGCCCTGCCCCACGCCGACAATGCGGTCGCCGACATGGATTTGGCCGGATTTCGCCGCCGGTCCGCCCGGGACGAGCTCGCGGATCTGGGTATATTCGTTGTCACGCTGCAGCACCGCGCCGATGCCTTCGAGCGACAGGCGCATCGCGATCGCAAAGTTCTCCGCGCGACGCGGGCCGAAATAGTCCGTGTGCGGATCCGTGGTGCGCGCATAGGAATCCATGAAGGTCTGGAACGCATCCTCGCCGTCGAGTTGCTTGATGCGGTCGATGTAGCCGCGGTAGCGCTTTTGCAGGAGTTTGCGGATCGCATCCGGCGACTTGCCGGCCAGCTTCAGGCGCAACCACGCGTTCTTGACGCGCTTTTGCCACAACGCATCCATCGCCGCGGCGTTCGCCGGCCACGGCGCATCCTTGCGGTCGATGCGAAAGGTCTCATCCGTCTTGAAATCGAACCCCTTGTCGAGCAGCCCGAGGGCGTACTTGTAGCGTTCGATGGAATGCTCTGCGTACAGGTTGAAAATCTTGAACGGACCGGACAGCTCGCGGTTCCAGATGGCATCGTCCAACCGCGTCCTGAGCGGCGCCAGGCGATCGATGTCGGCTTGCGTGAAAAACAGCCGGCTCGGGTCCAGCGTCTTCAGGTACTGCTTGAAGATCTTGCTCGACATGGCGTCGTCGAGCGGTTGCGCATCGTAGTGGAAGCGCGTCAGGAACCGGGCCGAAAGCTGTGCCGCCTCGGCTTGCGCCGCGGTCGGTTTGACGGGCGTATAGGTCGCCGGCACGGGCGGTTCGCCCGTCGAGGAGCCGGACGCCGGCGCTTGCGCGGCCGTTACCTGGCCGACGAATCCAAGCAACAGCGCGGCGGCCAGAACATGGCGGAGTAAACGAAGTGGCATTCGGGCTATCTCGATTCTTGACAGCAGTATAGGCTGGAGTGGCCGCAAGCGGTGACCAACGGGCAGTGCATCACGATGCAGTGCCTGCCGTAGCCACGGCCGGAACGGTGGATTCGGCACGACGCGCCTCGAGGTCGAACTGGCGACAGAAGGCATCCACCAGCACATCCTCCACGTCAGCCATTCCCACGGGGCCAACCAGGTCAGCCACCGTGGTGCACGCCAAGCCTTTGTACCCGCATGGATTGATACGCGAGAATGGCTCCAGGTCCATATCGACGTTGAAGGCCAGGCCGTGGAAGGTGCAACCGTGGCGCACGCGCAACCCCAGCGCGGCAATCTTGGCGCCATCGACGTAGACGCCCGGCGCCCCGTCGACACGCGCGGCTTCGATGTTCCAATGGGCAAGCGTGTCGATGACGGCCTGTTCGATGCGACGGACAAGCTCACGCACGCCAATGTGGAGGCGCCGCAGGTTCAGCAAGGGATAGGCGACGATCTGGCCGGGTCCGTGATAGGTCACCTGGCCACCACGGTCCACATGGATTACCGGGATGTCTCCCGGGGCGAGGACATGCTCGGGCTTGCCCGCCTGTCCCAGCGTAAAGACCGGCTGGTGCTGCAGCAGCCACAGTTCGTCCTCGGTATGCTCGTCGCGGCGGTCGGTGAACGCCTGCATGGCATGCCAAATCGGCTGGTAGGATTGCAATCCGAGGCGGCGAACCTGGAGTGGATGGGACATCGACGCCTCCGCGTGACCTAAAGCGTATACCTGACCGCCGGTTCCGCACGCAACACGGCGTGCACTCCCTCGTACCTGGCGCGCGCCGGACAGTCAAATTCCAGCGTGATCGAGACATAGTTGCCGTTGCGTGACGCACGCCGGCGAATACTTGCCGGCACCACCTCGCCACCGGCCCCGGCAACCAGCTCGGGCACGCGCGCATCCAGTCCCGCATCCGCGTTTCCCACGACTGTGATCGCAACCCGCGCCGGAAAGGTGAACCCACCGCGCCTGTCCTTGCCGGCACGATGGCCCGCGGACGGCATGCTCACGAATCCACCTGTGTCGGAACCGTGGCCTGCGTCTTGTCGCTGCCATGGAACCAAAGCATCATGGAATCCCACAGGCGCGAGAAGAAGCCGGCTTGCGGCGCGTCGTCAAGGGCGACGACCGGGCGCTCGGCCAGCACCTTGCCACCCAGTGACACGGTCAGCGTGCCCACCTTCTGCCCCTTCTTGTAGGGCGCAACCAGGGTTGCCGGCAAGTGGACGCTGGCCTTCAATTTGGCGTAGTTGTCGCGCCTGACCGTCAACTTCAGATCCTTTTCGAGCCCCACCGGCAATTGGTCCGACTCGCCCTTCCACAGGCGCGGTTTCGCAAGCGCCTGGCCCGCGGAAAACAGCTTGTGCGACTGGAAAAACCGGAAGCCATAATTCAGCAACGCCTCGGCGTCATCGGCGCGCGCCTTTTCGCTGGGCGTGCCCATGACAACGGCGATCAGGCGCTGGCCATTGCGAATGGCCGATGCGTCCAGGCAGTAACCGGCCGCCGCGGTATGGCCCGTCTTCACGCCGTCGACACTGTCATCGCGCCACAACAGGGTGTTGCGGTTGTATTGCTTGATGCCATTGATCGTGACTTCCTTGACCGAGGAAATCTTGTAGTTGGCCGGGTAGTCGTGAATCAGGGCGCGCGTCAAGATGGCGGTATCGCGCGCGGTGCTGTAGTGGTCATCCACCGGATAACCGGTCACGTTGGAGTAATGCGTGTTGGCCATGCCCAGGTGTTTGGCATAGGCGTTCATCAGCGACACGAACCCCTGCTCCGTGCCGGCCACATGCTCGGCCAGCGCGATGGCCGCATCGTTGCCCGACTGCACGATCATGCCGTACATGAGTGTCTTCAGCGGGACCTTCGAATGCACTTTCAGGAAGCTGGTCGAGCTGTCCGTCCCCGCACCGCCCTTTTTCCAGGCGTGGGTGCTGATGAACACCTGGTCGTCCATGTGCACCTTGCCGGCAGCCAGTTCCGAATCGACCACGTATTCGGTCATCACCTTGGTAATAGATGCCGGCGCGACACGCTTATCCGGGTTCTTGCTGATGAGGACGCGCCCCGTGTCGTAGTCCATGAGCACCCAACTGGTTGCCTTGAACTCGGGCGGGGGCGGGACCGGTATCTTGGGCAACGATGCCTTTGCCGATGGCACTCCGGTCGTGGGCTTCGGTGTTGGCGCTGCCAGCGCCGCATACATGAAAAGGCAGACGAAAAGGGTCCCAATGGCCACAGCGGCATGGCGGCAACGATTCAGCATCTTCAACGATCCACAGGGCTATTCAACGGTGACAGGGAGTGACCGTGCACCCGCCAGTGTGCCGGCGCACGGCGACCAGGCATGGTAACAGGGATCGATGAACACCTGCCCATCGCTGCGACACCTCGCGCGCACGCCGGTCAGTCCGTACCCACGGGAAATGCCGACAAGCCAAGCTGCTCGGCGACCGAACGGGCGGCACCGGCCTGCGAGGCGTCCTTCAATGGCCCAAGCCGCACCCGCGTGTATTGGTGCCCGGCCACGGTAATCTCCGACAATTGCACCGCCTTCAGGCCAGCCTGGCGCAATCGCCTGGCGACGTCCCGTGCATTGGACTTGCTGGCGAAAGCCCCCACCTGCAGCCAGACGCCGTGGCCGGACGCCACGTGTTTGGCAACTGCGGGAGCATTCGATGGCGGCTTTGCCCCCGGGACGATGGCCTCAACCTCGACCCGACCGGTTCCCTTGGGCCATATGCCGATACGCACCGCGGCCGCGTAGGACAAGTCGATTATCCGGCCGGGCACGAACGGGCCGCGGTCGTTGACGCGCACGATCACGCTTTTGCCGTTGTCCAGGTTGGTGACGCGCGCATAGCTTGGCAGCGGAAGTACCTTGCTCGCCGCCGTGAACTTGTAGACGTCGTAGGGCTCCATGCTGGAGGTCATGTAGCCCTGGAATTTGCGCCCGTACCACGACGCCTCGCCACGCGCATCGTAACCGCGCGCCGTTGCCAGCACGTGGTAGGTATGTCCGTCCACCGTATACGGCGACTTGTTTCCATAGGGTGACCGCGGCTCCACCCTGGGTACCGGTTCGGGCAGCTTGCTGATGTCCTGGGGCGTCCCCACCGGCGCACCATCGTGCGATAGCCGATAGCGTTCCTGTTGTGGCAAATGGATGCTGCCACCTCCCGGCCCGGTACCGCCGCGACGCGCATGTTCGGATGCGCACGAGGCCAACAGCACGGCCACGGCAAGCACCAGGAACAGGCGTGGCAGATACCTCATGGCGACGGCACCACGGCGACACCTTCGTTGGCATTGCTACGCGCGCCGGCGGCGATCGCCTTGGCCAGCTGGTGCACAACCATGGCGTACATCGGGCTGTGGTTGTAGCGCGTGATGACGTAGAAGTTGTGGAACGTGAGCCAGCCGGACTGCCGATCCGTCCCGCTGAAGTGCAACCAGGTCGCCTCGAGTTCGGGATTGACCGCCCGCGTCGGCGCATAGCCCCACGCGGTCCAGGACGCAACGGCATGCAATGGCTTGCTGCGGTCCAGCTTGACCGTCGTGGCGGCCGCACGGGCACGCGCGCGCACCGCGACGGGCTGACCGGGCTGCCAGCCGTGGGCGTGGAAGTAGTTGGCCACGCTGGCGACGATGTCGGGCACGGAGTGCATCAGGTCGATGTGCCCGTCGCCATCGGCATCCACGGCATACGCCTTGATGCTCGAAGGCATGAACTGGCCCCAGCCCTGCGCCCCGGCATACGAACCGTGCAAGTCTTCCACCGGCCCGGCCAGCTTGCTCGCGGGAAGCTCGAGCAGGGTTTTCAATTCGCGCCGGAAATAGTCGGCCCGCGGCGGGTAGTAGAACGCCAGCGTCACCAGCGCATCCAGCACCCGGTAATGGCCGGTGATGCGTCCGTAATTGGTTTCCACGCCCAGGATGGCCACGATGTACGCAGCCGGAACGCCATATCGGGCGCTCACGCGCGCCAGGAGCGCCCGGTGCTGCCGCCAGAACGCGATACCACCGTCAATGCGCGCGTTGGTCATGAAAATCTTGCGGTAATCGGCCCACGGCTTGGCCTCGGCGGGGCGTGTCATCGCATCGATGATCGACTGCTGCCGATGTGCGCTGTCCAGCAACGCGGTGAGTCGGGCCGGGCTCTTTCCCGTCGCCGCCGCCACCTCGCGCACCAACTGCGCTTCACCGGGACGGGCATTGGCCTGCAGGGTCGCGCATGCGCCCAGGCCCACGATCAAAGGGAGCAACAGCAAGCGAAGTGATCGAAACATCGGTCAGTTCATGGTTCCAGCATGCAAGAAACGGGACCCCCTGCCCAAGCTCCTAGACTCAAGCTTAGGGGCAGTGCGTGCGCAACCACAAGACCCGGTTGCGCCGCCACCGGCGGCCACGGCATCCATACGCCACCGTGACGCGGCGTTGGAGCACGCAAAGCGTGTCACACCAGCATCTTGCGGTGGGCATGCACGGACATCAGCACCCCAAAGCCAACCAGGAGCGACACCGCCGACGTACCCCCGTAACTGACCAGCGGCAGGGGCACGCCGACGACTGGCAGGACACCGGTGACCATGCCGCCGTTGACCCCCACGTACACGAAAAAGCTCATGGCCAGCGCGCCAGCCAGCATCCGCGAGTAGGTCTCGCGCGCCTGCATGGCGATCCACAGGCAGCGGCCGATGACGAAGGTGTACAAC
>CAYOEF010000073.1:0-10619 GCA_964402805.1 uncultured Rhodanobacteraceae bacterium
CGGCCCATAGTTGTTCTATGGGCCAAGAAGCGGCGGAAATATGGACCACGCAGACGCTTTTGCAGCCCGGAAGATTTCTGCCGCCCAAGCTCCTAGCCGGCAGGCGCATTCTAGCACTGCGCGAGGGTGCATTGCCCCGCCGACGGCCGGTCACCGACGCTGCGTGCCGGGGCGCCGGAAACGCTGAACGCCACCGGCCCCACCCGGATCGGCGCACGCATGCCACCCAGCCATACCCGTGCACTGACGCGGTGCGCCCCGGGGACCAGGGTCCAGCTCGCGGCATCCGCTCCCATGTCCGGCAAGGCCGTGCCGTCCACCCGCCAGGCGATGCGTCGCACGGGACGCCCATTCGCGTCCAGCACCAGCCGCAGGCGCTGCGACCGGATCGGCACGCGCGGATCGATCGCCAGCACCTCGTTCCGGACCGGTCGCGCAATGGCCGGGAGGGCCTGTGCCGCCGTCTCGTCGGCCGGGCCCGGCGCGGGTGCCGACGGCAGGTACCAGTCGCGGCGTTTCACGCACGGCGCCGGCCCGATCCATTCGCAGGTCCGCACCGCGCGCAGTCTGGGGCTGTGCCACAAACCGGCATACGGCGCCGTCGCGCGCAGGCGCGCGAAGACCTGGCGCACGACCGGCGCCGGGCCCATGGATCCGGTCAGGCCGTCGGTCGCCCCGCCGTCAAGGTTTCCCATCCACACGCCAACCGTATACCGATTGTCGAAACCGAGCGTCCAGATGTTGTGGTAGTCGCTGGAGGTGCCCGTCTTGACCGCCGTCGGCAGGGGCAGGTCGAGCACGCTGTCAGGACCGAACTCGGCCGTGCGGGCGTCCGGATCGGACAGGATGCTGGCCAGGAGCGAGGCGACCGGCGCCGGCAGCACCGGCCGCGGAGCCGGTTGCACGGCATCGCGCAGGACATGCAACGGCAGGTACCGGCCGTGCCGGGCAAGGCTCGCGTAACCCTGCACCATGTCGTACAGCGTCACCGGCCCGTCGCCGAGGACGATGGCCGGACCGTAATAGTCCGCGCTTTTCCGGAACGTGTCGAAGCCGAACGCGCGCAACTCGCGGATGATGTCTGGCACGCCGACGGCCTGCGCCGTGCGCACGGCCGGAATGTTGAGCGAGTTGGCCAGTGCATAACGCAGACTGACGCGCCCGTAATGGCGGCCGCTGTAGTTGCGGTAGCGGTGCACGCCGGTATCGGCAATGCGCTCGGCCAGCGGCGTGTCCATGATGACGTGGTCCGGCTGCCAGTGGAGGCGCGCCATGGCCAGGCCGTACACGAAGGGCTTCAGGGCCGAGCCCGGCTGGCGCGGCGTCAGCACCGGGTCGATGGCGTAGGCACCACCTGCCGGCGCCACGACCCACGCCAGCACCGCGCCGCTGTGGTTGTCCACCACCAGCGCCGCCGCGTTGCGCACCCCGCGTCCGGCCAGTGCCGCGACGCGTCGGCGCAGGGTCTTCTGCACGAAGGTTTGCACGGTCGCATCGAGCGTCGTGTGCAGCACCGGTCCGTGGATACCCTGCTGCCGTGCCCGCTGCATGGCGTAGACCACGAACGGCCCGGCGTCGACCGGCAGGGGCGTGCTACCGGGCAGGATGGGGGCGCGCCGGATCGCATCAGCCTGGGTCGGCGTGATGGCCCCCGCGTCCAGCATGCGCCCGGCCAACTGGTCGACGGCACGACGCGTGATCTGGGGATGGCGGCGCGGGTCGTAACGCACCGGCGAGCGCACCAGCACCGCCAGCGCCAGTTGCTCGGCGGGGTCGAGCGCGCCCACGTCGCGACCGAAGTAATAGCGCGCCGCCTGTTGCACGCCGCGACGCCTGGCGCCATAGGGAACCTGGTTGAGGTAGAACGCCAGCACCCGGGCATGGCCGAAACGCGCGAGCAGACGCGTGGCATCAAGGCCCGCAACCCAGTGGCTCCAGTAGCTGCGCGGCCGCGGCACCAGGATGCGCGCCACCTGCTCGCCGATGGTGCTGGCGCCACGCACCACGTGTCCCGCGCGCAGGTTGTCCCACAGGGCGGCGCAGCGCGCCAGCCAGTCCACGCCGCCATGGTGCCAGTAGCGCTTGTCCTCGGACACCACGAAGGCCTTGCGCAGCAGCGACGGCACGTGTGCCAGCGGCACCACCGCCGTCGCGTTGATCGGGCCGCGAAAGGTCCGGTTGAGCGGCGTGCCGTCGGCAGCCACCACGCGCACGGCATGTGGTGCGTCCGCGGGCCGCGGACCCAGCGTGGCCGGCAGCGGCATCAACGCCCGCCACGTCGCCACCGCCAGCACCAGCGCGGCGGTCACGGCGATCGCCGCGGCCACCCCCGTTGCGTGCCACAGGCGCCGCCGCGTCATGTCACGGCCCTGGCATGGCGACGTTCAGATGCTGCGGCAGGCCGCGGCCGAACACGTCCGGCTGATAGATTTCCCGCACCGTCGGCGCCGGAGCGATGAAACGTCCCGGCGCGATCACCTGGGCGGCATACACCACGCGGTAATGCCCGGCGGGCAGGTCGTCGGCGAAGAAGCGGACGGCGTCGAAGTGCGACTCGCGGTGATAGAAGCCGCCCGTGACGACGGACATGTTGGGCCATGCGCCGCCATCGAACATCACGATCGCCACGCCCGGCTGCACGGCGGGCGTGGTCTCCGGCGCGGTCGCCAGCAGCCGGTTCACCGCCTCGAAGGCGCCCGGCAGCGGATCGGACAGCACGACGTGATGGCGCTCGGTGGGCGCATCCACGTCCAGGTCCACGCGCACGATGTCGCCACGTCGCAGCACCGTCCCCGCCTTGACCGCCCGCCATTTGCCGTCGCGTTCGACGAAGTAGTGCCGCGCCAGCGTCAAGCCGGCGTCGGCGGCCGGCAGGGCATCCGGCGGCATCGTGTAGTGCACCTGCACGCTGTAATACAGGCGCCCCTGGCCGCCACGGGCCAGCTTCACCTGGAATGGCTGGCCGGGCGTGGCGGCCGGCCCCTGCAGCTTCGCCGCCGGGGTGGCACGCGAGGCGAACGTGGCCGTCTGCGGTTTCGCGCCGGGCAGTTCCAGCGTGCCGGTCAGGGCCTTGACCGGCGTCTCGTAGGCATCCGCGTAATGCGTGATGGCGGACGTACAGAACACGTTCTCCTGGCTGTTCGGCCAACCGCCGGCATTGCGGCGCTGCCCGACCACCCAGCGCATCAGTTTCTGGGGCGTGGCGCCCAGCAGGTTTTCCGTGCCCCAGGCCAGCTTGTAGCGCGACAAGGCGTCGAGGATGGCGCAGTTGGATCGGAGCGGCGTGGCCAGCAGTTCCACGTAGGCGCCCTCCTCGCGCTCGTTGAAGGACAACCCGCCGGCCGATTCCTCGGCATGCGAGAACAGCGATTTCAAAATCGCATCGGCGCTCGTGCGGTCGCCGGCCGCCACCGCGGCGTCCAGCAACAGGGCCTGGCCGAACAGGCTCAGCCTGTGCAGTTGCGGCAACATCCCGGCCACCGCCCCGGCCGGCAGCATGCCGTCCGGCCCCATCGCCAGGGCCGCCAGGGCACCGGCACGCAACACGCGTGCGGCTGGCTTGTCGCCGCCCTTGCCGAGGATGTCCGTGCGCAAGTAGTGCCACAGTTTCGCCCTTGCGCCCGGCGGCGGCGCGTGGCCGGCGTCGGCCAGCCAGTCGAAGGCCAGTGCCGTGTACACGCTCAGGTACGGGCTGACGAACTTGTCGCGCGGAATCCAGAAGGCCATGCCGCCATTGGGCGCCTGGAAGGCGGCTGCGGTATCGATCACCTTGTCGATCGCCTGGCCCGCATCCGGCCACGCGACCGCTGCGCCAAGCACGGGCCTGAGGCGCTGGTAGTCCGAAGCCAGCACGCCACGGCTCAGGCGCACTTCCCAGGTTTGCAGCGGATCGTCACGCAGCACCCGGAAGGCACCATCCAGGCCGCCAACCAGCGTCGGGGCAAAGGTCACGGCCACGTTCGAGCCCTGCGGCATCGCCTTGGCCGGCACCTTGACCGGAACGCTGGCCCCGGCCCCGGTGAGGCTGCCGTATTCGGCCGCGACCACCCCGGTGCCGGCGGCCGTGACCGGGATGTGCGCGCGTACGGCATCGCCCAGCTGGCCGGACGTGGCGCTGGCGGTGAGGCTGATGTCACCCGCCCTGGCAGCGGAAAGTTGCAGCCAGCTCAGGCCGTGCGCGAAGGAATCGAGGTGCAGCACGCCGTCGGTGGCGGCCTTGCCGCCCGCGATGGCGCCGCTGGCTGCGATGCGGGTGGTGACGTCCAGCGGGCCGGGCGTCCGGTTGGTGACGTTGAACGCGGCGCCGAAGTGGTCGCCGACGTGCATCTGGTTGGGCAATGCCGGCTGGATCTGGAGCGGCAGGTTCACGCGCACGCTGCCATCGCCCAGCCCCATCGCGGCGCCGGGACGCATGGCGATCACCAGGATGCGCCAGCGCGTCAGGTTGTCCGGCACGGTGAAGCTGAAATGCGCGCGCCCGGAGGCGTCGGTTTCGAGGTCGGCGTTCCAGTACGCCGAGTACTTGAAATCGCTGCGCACGTTCGGACCCACGCTGGCACCGCCGCCACCGCCCGGGTTGGAGCCCTTGCCCGCCTTGGGCTGCAAGCGCGTCAGCAGCTGCTCGGCGAGGCTGTAGTTGCCGACGTCCGGCCCGTTCGGCGGGGCGTAGAATTTCCCGCGCGGATCGTAGTATGCCGTGCCGTCAGCCAGGAGATCGAGGACGCCCTGGTCGACCACGGCCACGACCAGGCGCGTTTTGCCGGCCGGCGTGCCGTTGCGGCCAACCGCCACGTCGACGTCCACCGTCTGGCGCGGTTTGTAGGTCGCCCTGGCCGGCGTCACCGTCACGTCAAGCGAGCTGCCCTTGCCGGCCACCTTGAGTGCGATGTAGCCGAGCGCGAGCTGCGGCTGCCCGAGGTCGGCGCCGCCGGGCGGACTGACGCGCGGCGAGAAGATCGCGACCGACAGGTAGGCGCCGGGGAAAAAGCTATTCCCGATCGGCACGTCGATCACCGGCGCCGAACCGGCGAGCGTGACGACCTTCTTCCACAGCACGCCGTAGCGCTCGACCGTCACCAGCGCCTTCGCGCCCGGATACGGGTTTTGCACCAGCACGTGGGCGACGTCGCCCGGGTGATAAGCCGCCTTGTCCGGCACCAGGGTCACGCCCTTGCCGGACCGTGACCACACCACCTGCCCCGCGCCGGTCACCCAGGTGGACAACACGCTGCGCTGCTCACGTCCCCGGGTGTCCGTCACGATGGCGGCCACGCGGTAGCTGCCGGCCTGTTTCGGCGTCAACGCGCAGCTTTCCGGTACGGCCGCGGAGGTGGCGGTGCACTGGTCTTCGGCCACCCAGCTGGTGTGTTCCTCGTACGGGTAGGCGCCGGCGCCGTTTTTCACGCGCACGCGGGTGATGTCGCGGCGCTCGAGGGTGAGCGTCACCTTGCTCCCGGCCTGCGGCTGCCCGGTCGGGTCGACCACCAGGTATTCCACCTTGAACGGCTTGGCGGCGGTCTGCATCCAGTTGTCCGTGCGCAGGCCCACGAAACGGTCGCGCGCGACGTAGGGTACGCTCGCGGTGTCGGCGACCCAGGTCGCACGCGCCGATTCCACCGACGCCTCGACCTTCAATTCACCATGGATCACCTCGCCCTTCGCGGGCAGCGTGACCGTCGCCCCGGCGCGGCCGGCATGGTCGAGCTTGCCTTCGGACTGGGCGATCGTGCGCGCGTCCGGCAACCCTGCGTAATCACCGAAACGGAAGCCGGATGCAACCGGCGTGTCCGGCGTGAACCGGGTCGGCACCAGGCGCGTCGTGAACTTGACCCTGGCATCGCTGTACGGCCCGCCGGCGTGCAGGCTCGCGTGCACTTTCACGGGCACGGTGTCTCCCGGACCGAAGCGCTCCCCGGCGACCAGGGTGTCCACCTTGAATGCCGCGGGCACGAAATCCGTCACCAGGAAATGACCCGCCTCCCGCGTCACGGGATAAGTCGTCGTGGGCCAGCTGATGCGGATGGCATAGCGGCCCATCGGTGCGGTCGCGGGAATGTGCAATTTGCCGTGGGTGCCGCCGAATGCCGACAGCCTGACGTGTTCGCGCTTGAGAATCGTGTTGCCCTGCGGATCGACGATGCTGAGGGTGTAATCGAGTGCCGGCGGCGCCGTGAGCGTGGTCGCGGCTTCGGCGCGCACGAAGGCGGCGTATTGGACGTCGCTGCCCGGCCGGTAAATGCCCTGTCCGGTCACCGCCCAGGCACGCATGTGCCCGTGCGGCGGCGCCGTGTCGCTCCAGAAGTCGTAGTGGCTGGCGCTCCCGACCGAGCGGTCGAAGTGCCAGTCGAGCGGCAGCAACGCGATGTGGTCGCCCCGGGTCGCGCCGATGTAGAAGGCCGACTTGTCGCGATTCTGGTGGAACCACGCATCCGGCAGATCGGCCGTGCCCGGCAATACGGCGAGGCCTTGCGCATCGGTGACCGCCGACGCGCCGACGCGGTCCAGCGGGTCGAGCGCCCGGCCATGGCCGTGCAGGAAGGTGACGTGCGCCCCGGCGACCGGTTTTTCATTGTCCAGATGGCCGACCCAGACCAGCGTGTCGTAATGGCCGACCTTGGCCAGCACCTGGTACGGAGTGACCTCGCCCAGGAACGGGCGCGGCTGCGAGGGGCCGTCCGGGGCCCAGTCCAGTGATCCCCAGACCACACCCGAACGGCCGTGCAACAGGTCACGGATACCGAGATTGCCGCGCACGATCGTGTCCACCGGGGCCTTGAGGTCCGGGCGTTGCAGCAAATCCGTGGCGCGGACCGCGGCCGGGGGGAACCCGCTGGCCAGGTTGCCGGCAAAAAGCTCGCGATGGCTGAAGGAAAGCCGGGACAGGTTGGTGAAGCGCAACGGCACGATCGTCGGCTGGCCGGATTCCAGTGCGGACTCGACAGGTGGCGGATCGAAAAACGGCTGGCGATGCCCCGTGCGTACCGTCACGCTGACCGGCCTGGCCAGCGTGCGCCCGAAACGGTCCTCGACCCCGGCCGGGACCGTCAGGGTAAACGTCTTCATCGGGTCCGGCGTGAACGTAAGCGGATAGGCGTCGGGCTTGCGGGCGTCATGCGGGTCGTTGCGGGCACGCAGGAGCCAGTCCGGGTAATCGCGCCACAAGCGCGTCAGCTCGCCCTGCGGCAGCGGTGCAGGCTGCCACTGGATGGCCGCGAGGGTGGCACGCGGCACGGGCGCGCTGAACAGCAGGTTGATGTCGCCCGGCATGCACCGTGGCGCCCCGGTCGCACCCGGCCGCACCTCGACGTGGCCATCATTGCAGCCGACGCCGCGGAACGTGAAATCGCCATAGGTGGTGAGATCCGCCAGCTTTTCGTCCTGCTCGCCGGCCAGGGCGCCGAGCGGCGAGCGCATGCCGGGCTTGATGCGCAACTGGTAATCGCGCGCCGGAGACAATGGCTTTGACGGCAATACCAGCCATACCCGCCGCCCGGAGGCTGCCGGTGCCGTGGCATCCAGCGGCGTGTCCGGCTGTGGATTGTCAACCTCGACGACGGCCCCCGGAAGCCCCGGCACGGGCAGCCAGACCGGTCCCTGGCGTTTCTCCGTGAACGGCTCGACCTTCGCGGATACCCATGTGCCATCGGTACCCACGAAACCGGCGTGGGCCGCCAGTTGCGCGGCGGTCACGCGCATGTTCAGGCGCGCCCGGAACACCGGTATCAGCGGCGAGCGCCATTCCCGGAAAAGCACGCGGTCGACCCGCGGCCGCCAGGTGGTGAACGTTTCCACCAACGGCTTGGCAAGATGGCTGCCGTCGAGCGCCTTCAACGCGGTGCCGACGGTGACGGTGTACGTCGTGGCGGGAACGAAGGTTTGCTGTTTGGGCAGGCGGCACGCCAGCTCGCTGGTGTTCAGCCAGCGCCACTGGCAACCGGGATCAGGGGCGATGCCGACCGGCAGGGCCGCTGCCTCGCGCGCCATGTTGCCGAGGGCGACCATCGTGCGGTCGAACTGGATGACGACCTCCTGGCCGGGCTGGACGTGCGTACCCGAAGGCGACACGCGACGCACCTGGAGCGACGTATCGCCCGCCCATGCCGTACCGGCTGCGCCCAGCACGAACACAAGGCACGCAAGCCCCAACCACGGTCGCATCCGGGAAGCGCCCCCGGTTTCTTCGCCAGTCACACGCGCTGTCGCCATGCGGCCTCCGCGGCAGGTTCGGGAAATGCCACCCGGTACGCCACCAGCGGACGTCCCGGCGCTACACCGTAACACGGATGAAAATGCGCGCGAACCGGAGGCATCGAGCCACCTCCACAGGGGCGTCACGGACTCTGCTTGCGTGCGGGCGCCGGAGCTTTCGCCTGCCTGCCGGCACGGCCACGGTCAACGGGCGCAGGCGCGAAAGCCTTCCGACACAGCGACGCGACCACGCCGCGCAGCCAGCGCTGCGACGGATCGGCATCGACGCGTGAATGCCACATGGCCGCTATCGTGAATCCGGGCGTGTCGACCGGCAGGTCGAACGCGGCGACACCCCAGGTATCCGCAAGGTCGCCGACCAGGGCATTGCCGAGACACGAACGCGGCACCAGCGCGACGAGGTCCGAGCGGCCCGCCATGCGCAAGGCGTTGGAAAAACCGGGCACGACGATCCGGACGTCCCGTCGCAGGCCCAATGCCTCCAGGGCCTGGTCGACGGGCCCGCTGAAACGTCCGCGGCGGGACACCACCACATGCGGCCACGCGGCATAGTCCTGCGGCGTCGGCCGCGCCGCCTCCAGGAGCGGATGGCCGCGTCGCACGGCACCGACGAAGCGGTCCTGGAAGAGCGCCCGCGCGCGCATCTGTGGCGGAGAGGCCTCCATGATGCCAACGTCGAGGTCGATCCGCCCTTCGCGCAGCGGTTCGATGCGCTTGTCCGCCTTGGGTACGAAGCACAGGCGCACGCGCGGCGCGGCTGCCGTCACGGCACGGACGAGCGGGCCCGAGAACAGATCGACAAATCCTTCGTTGGCGCGAATCGTGAAGGTCCGGGCCAGGGTCGCCAGGTCGAGCCGTTCGGTCGGCGGGCTGAGAACGGCCTGCGTACCACTCACCAGATCATGGACGCGGGCCTGCAATGCGCCGGCGTAGGGTGTCGGTACCAGGCCACGCCCGGCCCGCACCAGCAGCGGATCACCGGTCGCGGCGCGCAGGCGTTTCAGCGTGCGGCTCATCGCCGACGTGCTGAGACCCAGGCGCCGGGCCGCTCCGGTCACGCTTGATTCGGCCAGCAAAGCGTCAAGGGCGAACAGGAGATTCAGGTCGATGTTGTCCACGGGCACAGCATAGCCAATTTCGCTAGTGACATGGCGTCTGGTGCAACTGTTTGTTGCATTCCGTGCGTCTGGCGCATGGTATCGATGTCTGCCACGCTGACGACCACCACCCTGCCCGGAGGCAAACCATCATGAACACCCGTTCCCGTCGACCCACCATCCTCATCGTCGGCGCCTCGCGTGGTCTCGGCCACGCCATGGCGGCCGAATTCCTCGGCAAGGGCTGGGACGTGATCGGCACCGTGCGCGCCGGCGCCACCCGTACGCTGCTCCATGAACTGGCCGCGGCACATCCCGGACGTGTCGAAATCGAGGTGCTGGACATCTGCATGCCGGACCAGCTGGCTGCCCTCGACGCCCGTTTGGCCGGTCGCATGCTCGACATCCTGTTCGTCAACGCGGGCACGACCAACCGCCCCGGGGAAACCATCGGCGAGGTGTCGACCGAGGAGTTCGTCCGGGTCATGGTCACCAACGCACTCAGCCCCATGCGCGTGGTGGAGCGGCTCGAACGCCACGTCACGCCCGATGGCCTGATCGGCGTGATGTCGTCCGGGCAAGGCAGCATCGCCAACAACACCACCGGCAACCGCGAGGTCTACCGTGGCTCCAAGGCCGCGCTCAACACCTTCATGCGCAGCTTCGCGGCGCGCCACGCCGGCTCGCCACGGGCCATGGTGCTGATGGCGCCGGGCTGGGTGCGCACGGACCTGGGTGGTCCGGGTGCACGGCTCGAAATCAGCGACAGTGTGCCCGGCGTCGTGAACGTACTGCTGTCCCGGCGGGGCAATCCGGGCCTGGAATACCTGGATTATCGCGGGCACACGGTGCCGTGGTAGCCGGCTACGCGGACGTCACTTCGCGTCGTCACGTGGGGCAGTGGTCGGCGAAATGGCGGCCTACGGAGGGGTGGCTGGAGGTGGTGGTTCCGTCCCGGGCGGCCCGGCCACGGGGCAGGCCGCCGCCTCGATGGACGGCACGGCGGCGAGCAGGGTTTGCGTGTAGGGGTGTCTGGGCGAGCGCATGATGTCGTCGACGGGCCCCTGCTCCACGATGCGCCCCTGGTACATGACGGCCACGTGGTCGGCGACGTGGTTGACGACGGCCATGTTGTGGCTGATGAAGAGATAGGCGAGCCCACGCTCGCGCTGCAGCTTGCCGAGCAGGTTGAGTACTTGCGCCTGTACGGACACGTCGAGCGCGCTGGTGGGTTCGTCGCACACGATCAGGCGCGGACCGACGGCCAGGGCGCGCGCGATGGCAATGCGCTGGCGCTGGCCGCCGGAGAACTCG
>CAYOEF010000074.1:0-10526 GCA_964402805.1 uncultured Rhodanobacteraceae bacterium
TGCCGGCAACCGGCGCCGACGACTGACTCCTGGCCGCTGAACCATCAGGCCGCCCGGGCGGGGAAGGCGCTCATCGGTGAACTCCCGGACCCCCGATCACAACGCCATGAGTCATGATTCACACCCGCGCATCCGTCTCGCCGCGTGGGCGGTTGCGGCGTCGACGCTGGCTGACGATGATGCCGTAGACGCCGATGAGCGCCCATATCACTTCAAGCAAAAAGGCCGGCAGGTTGAACTCGCCAAATACCAGCGACACCATGAGGCCCATGGCGCCGAGCACGTTCAAGAGCTGGTAGATCCACCCGTGGCTGCGCAGGCGCCCGGCCTGCAGCAGGAAAAAGGCCAGCAGCACCGCCGCCACGCCGGCATAGCCGCACCAGTCATACCACTCGATCGTCATGCCTTGCTCCTTTGCCGCACGGCCTCGAACAATACAATACCTGTCGCCACGGACACATTGAGGCTTTCCACCCCGTCCGTCATCGGTATGCGACCCAGGAAATCGCAGGTGTCACGCGTCAACCTGCGCAGGCCCTCGTCCTCGCCACCCATGACGAGCGCGATGGGACCGGTGAAATCCAGATCGTGGACGACGTCAGTGGCATCACCGGCGAGGCCGGTCAGCCATACGCCACCGTCCTTGAGCGTGCGCAACACGCGGGCCAGGTTGGTCGCCACCACGAACGGTACCCGGTCGGCGCCTCCGGCCGCGGCGCGCCGCGCCGCGGGGGTGATGCCGGCGGCGCGGTCCCTGGGTACGATCACGGCCGTGACACCGGCCGCCGCGGCACTGCGCAGGCAGGCGCCGAGGTTGTGCGGGTCGGTCACCCCGTCGAGCACCAGGAACAGCGCGCCCTTGCCCGCCGCCCGCAGCAAGCCCGGCACGTCAGCATCGGTCAATGGCGCCGGTGCCAGGTAGCGCGCCGCGATACCCTGGTGGCGCGCGCCCTTGCCGGCAATCCGGTCCAGCTCGGAGCGCGCTACCGGCCGCACGGCGATGCCCAGTTTGCCGGCGCGCGCGACCAGGTCGGCCACGCGTGGATTGCGCTTGCCCTGCTCGACGCGCAGTTCGCTCACGCGCGCGGCGTCACGCACCAGCGCACCTTCGACCGGATTGATTCCGACGATCCATGTTTCGTTCATCGCCTGGCCCTGTCCTTCCCGCGCCGCGTCGCGCGCCCGGTCGTCGCCGTTGCGCCCTTCCGGTTGTTGCCGGTGGTTGGGGCTTTGCGGGCCGATGCCGTGGCGGCTGCCACGCCGTGCCCCGGTGGCGCGGCCACCAGGCGCAGGTCAATCTTGCGATCCTCCATGCTTGCACGCAGCACCTGTACCGTGACGGTATCGCCCATGCGAAAGACACGCCGTGTGCGCTCGCCCTCGAGTTGTCGGCGCACAGGGTCGAAATGGTAATAGTCGTTGGGCAACTGGGTCACATGGACCAGGCCGGATATGCCGGAAGGCTCCATGTCCACGAACAGGCCAAATGACGTGACCCCGGCCACGGTGCCGTCAAAGGTCTCTCCGAGGTGTTTTTCCATCCACGCGCACTTGAGGCGGTCGTCGACGTCACGCTCAGCCTCTTCGGCACGCCGTTCACGATGCGAGCACTGCGTTGCCATGGCCGCCATGCGCGCCGGCGGATACAGATAGTCACCGCGTTTGCCGCCCGCCAGCACGTGGTGAATGGCCCGATGCACCAACAGGTCCGGATAGCGCCGGATCGGCGACGTGAAATGCGCATAGGCATCCAATGCCAGGCCGAAATGGCCCTGGTTCTCCGGCTGGTAGACCGCCAGGGCCATCGAGCGCAGCAACACCGATTGCACCAGCCCGAACTCGGGCCGGTCGCGGACGCGGTCAAGCAGCGCGTTGTAGTCGGCGGGCACAAGCGCGTCGCGCGTCGGCAGCGCCAGCTTGTAGGCGCGCAGGAAGTCCTGCAGGTCCTCGTATTTCGCTTCGGGGGGCGGTGCGTGGACCCGAAACAGGGTTGGTATGCGTTTGCGGATGAGGAACTTCGCCGCCTCGACGTTGGCGGCGATCATGCATTCCTCGATGAGCTTGTGTGCGTCATTGCGAGGCGTCGTGCCCAGCGAGGTGACTTCGCCGGACGCATCGAGCGAGAAGGTCACTTCGTCCGTCTCGAACTCGATCGCACCGCGGGCAGCACGCTGGCGCGCGAGCACCCGATACAGGTCATGTAGGGTTTCCAGTTGCGGCAACACGGCGGCCAGTTCGGCGCGGGCGTGCACATCCTGTTCGCCGATCGCCTGCCAAACCCGGTCATAAGTCAACCGCGCATGCGAGCGCATCACGCCTGCGCAAAATTTCGACCGCGTCACGTGGCCTTCGGCATTGACGAGCATGTCGCACGCCAGGCACAGGCGGTCGACGTCCGGATTGAGCGAGCAGATACCGTTGGAAAGGACCTCCGGCAGCATGGGCACGACGTAACCGGGGAAATACACCGACGTGCCCCGTTCGAACGCTTCGACGTCCACCGGCGTGTCCGGCGGCACGTAGTGCGCCACGTCCGCAATCGCCACTACCAGCCGGTAACCGCCATGGCGGCGCCGCTCGGCGTACACCGCATCGTCGAAATCGCGTGAATCGGCACCGTCGATGGTCACCAGCGGCAGGTCGCGCAGGTCCACGCGTCCGGCGCGTTCACGTGCGCCGACTTTCACCGGCACGCCGCGCGCCTGCGCCATGACCGCATCCGGCCATTCGTGCGGCAGGCCGTGGCTGGCGATCGCCATTTCCACGATCAGCGACGGCTCGAGGCGATCGCCCAGCACGGCGCGAATCACGCCGACGGGGCCGCGCCGCTGGTTGGGCGGCTCCACGATCTCGGCCACCACGATCTGCCCACCGCGGGCGCCCTGTGTGGAATCGGGCGGAATGAGGATATCCTGGGTGATGCGCTGGTCGTCGGGCGCCACCACGACCACGCCACCATCTTCCACGACCCGCCCGACCAGGCGTGGCGAGCGCCGTTCCAGGACTTCGACGATGGCACCCTTGCGCCGGCCACGGCGGTCGATGTCGACCACGCTTGCAAGCGCGCGGTCACCGTGCAGGACGACGCGCATTTCGTGCGGCGACAGGTACAGGTCGTCCCCGCCCTCGTCCGGACGCAAAAAGCCGTAACCGTCCGTGTTGGCCAGGACGACGCCGGTCACGAGATCAAGGTTGCCGACCGGTCCATACCCGCCGCGCCGGTTGCGCAAGAGCTGGCCGTCGCGCAGCATGGCCGCCAGGCGCTTGTCCAGCGCGGCAAGGTCCTCCTCGTCGACCAGTCCCAGCGCCTCGGCGATGGCGCCCGCCTTCATCATGCCGGTACGCTTTTGCAGCAACAGGCGGATGGCCTCGCGGCTCGGGATGGGACGTGCATAACGCCGCGCCTCGCGCTCGGCCCACGGGTCGTGGACGTTCGCCACGGAGTCAGCCGCACGATGGGCCGCACCCGCTTGCGGATGCTTGGGCCCTGGTGTTTTTCTTGCCACGGGAATCCTTGTTTGACGGGTCATACCGGCGACACGAAGCCATCGTGAGCCACCCGTGTGGAGACAAAGGGTTTGACAACCACCGCCACCGTGCCTATCTTACGCGACTCTGCTGCCGCGTATGCGCGGCCGGGCCCAGGTGGCGGAATTGGTAGACGCGCTAGCTTCAGGTGCTAGTGACCGCAAGGTCGTGGAAGTTCGAGTCTTCTCCTGGGCACCAACATTATTCACAACCGTGTATACGATCAACCCAAGGCCCCGTTTTAACGGGGCTTTTTCCTGACTGGGCTTGTCGCATGAGTACTCGGGGCCCGCTCGCTCGGCATCGTTGGATAAGTGGGGCGGACCGCGATTGGCGGGTCCGACATCTATGTGCCCACCGTGCTGACGGCCTGTTCCAGCAGTGCCGCGAGGCGACGGGCGCCCGGACCGGCATAATCCCGATCCGGGAACACCAGGTACAACTGGACGTAGCGTTCGCCGCCCTCGCGCAGAGGCAGGGGCTTGAGGACTCCGGCCGCGAGTTCATCCCGAATGGTGTCTTCGGCATACCAGGCAAAACCCAAGCCCATGCACGCCGCGCGAATGGACGTCGCCTTGTGCGTCAGTGTCAGGCGGGCCTCCGCACCGAGCCAGCCAGCGTCATGTGTGCGTTGTGGGTCGGAATCGCGAATGACCAGTTGCCGGTAGCGGCGCAGGTCCTCTGAATTCAGCTCCCGCCCCAGCTGGTGCAGCGGATGCGTCGATGCCGCGACCGCGATGAAGCGCACCCGTAACAGGGGGTTCGCGAAGAATCCAAGCGGGACGATGGGGCTGATGGCGAGGTCGACCTGATGCTCGCGCAGCGCGGCTTCGCCGCCGCCCACGGCGGTCTCCAGCAGGTCGACGCGGACAGTTGGCTGTTCGCTGATGAACGTGGCGAGACACTGCAGCATCAACCAGGTCGGAAAGACGATGTCGACCGCCATGCGGATTTCCGGTTCCCACCCCTCTGCAAGCCGATCACCGGCGCCTTCCAGAGCCGCAGCTTCTTCCAGCAGCGCGCCAGCGCGACGATAGAGCACCTGTCCGTCCGTGGTCAGGACCGCCCTGCGGCCTTGGATCTCGAAGACCTTCACCCCGAGTAGCCGTTCGACTTTCTGCACGGCATAGGTGATCGCGGACTGGCTCTTGTGCAGGCGTTCCGCAGCTTGTGCGTAGCCACCGGCGTCGACCACCGCGCATAACGATCGCCACTGTTCCAACGCTATGCGTGGCGTCCTTGTTGATGATTTTGAAGGTTGCATATCTATTGAATAGATAGGTGTGTGCTAATTATTGCGCTTTTTTATCTTCTGTGTCGATCCTAAAGTATGCCTCAACGTTACACGTAGTCACATACACGAGAGAGGAAAACACCATGAAGAACATCGCACTCACCGCCCTGATCGCTGCCGCCCTGGGCCTTTCCGCCACGCCATTGGCCATGGCGCATACACAAGGCAACCAGGCATCCCGGCATTCATCGCCATCGGTATCCGCGGCCCAAGCCATCGCACCGGACAGCACCAACGTCGCGGCGGCGGCGGCGTTCGCACAGCGGGCCCGCAATCCGCATTCGGCGATTGTCACGCCCCGTGATGCAAGTCCCCAGACCGCCATCCATGGCAATGACATAGCCGCCAGGGCGGCGTTCGCACAGCAGGCCCGCAACCCACGTTCGGGGGTTGACATGTCGCTGCGCACACCCTCCCGGATGGAGGTGGTTCACGGCAACGACGTGGCGGCCGATGCCGCGTACCAGCAACAAGCGCGTGATCCGCATTCCGGGCTGGGCACGCGTGCGTGAAATTGCCTGCGGCGCTTTCGTGCACACAGACCACGCCGCACTGGACACCACGCCCGTACGGGTGGTGTCCGATTCACAGCCGCAAGTTCACAACATCCACAACCGCATCGCGGCCTGGGCATGACGCAATTGCGCGAAGGGCCCAGGCCGCGGGTTACGGCTGAAACACTGGCAACGCCGGCCCGGGGGTCTACGGCGACTTCAGGACGACGTGGTCGAAATGATTTCGCGCGAGGGCAATCGCTGCCCCAGGAAAAACATGGCGCCCGGATTTGCACTGCCAATCCGGCGTCCATTGCCGTTGGCCGTACGCCTACTGTCCCTCGGCGCCCAGTTGACGCAGAAAGCTCCGGTAGTCGGTTTGCACCCACTCCTCGATGAGCTTGCCCTGATCGTCAAACCGGAAAATGTTCATCAGGTCCCACACCACGCGCTGTCCGTTGGGAGGCAGGGGCCCCACCGGTGAATGCGTGAACTCACGGACAAATCGCCCCTCGATCCAGGTTTGGCAGGCAACATGCCTGCCCTCGACGATGACGATGCCTCGACGAATCACACGCTCATCAAACGCCGCGCGTATGGATTTGAAGTAATCGGTGAGACCGGCGTAATCCGCCTCAAAACCACCGGGGCCATGGAAGCGAAATTGGCCGGTGTCGAAGTATGAGTCGACCTCGGCTTGATCCTCACCGGAAACTTCAAGTTCACCCGCCCGTGTCAAACGGGCGACGAGTTCATCACGTGTTGAAGCCATGTCGGTTCCTCTCTTGGCAAGTAAACCGGAATGCGAGCACAGGCCTTACAGGTCTGGCACATGGTTACGCAATCCTCCACCTCGAAATACCGCGGTCAACCAAGATCGGCGTGCAGCCCAAAACACGCGGTACGGCCGCGTCGTTCACGAGGATGTCGGGGCCGCCCGGAATTTCGCCAACCGGCTTGTACAGCCCCGACACGTCACGGTCAGTCATGCACCGGCGCGTCGGCACCCGATCGGGCACGGGCTGCTCCCGGCCGTTTGGCGAACCACACGACAGCCAGCAAGGCAAGAAACAGCCAGCCCGAAAGCCAGTAGTAGTCGTTGGTCGCAAGCATGAAAGACTGGCGGCTGATCTCGTGAGTCAGATGGGCGAGCGACGCCTTGGTGCTCATCCCGAGTTGGCCCAACTGATCCAGGATTTGCTGGCCGAATGGACCGTGTACCGCCGCAGTCGCGGACAGGTGCGCGTCATGCACGGCCGCACGTCGATCCCAAAGCGTCACGGCCAGCGAGGCGCCAAAACTTCCGGCCAGCAGACGCATGAAATTGAACAAGCCGGCGGCGCTCGCGATACGTTCCGACGACAGTCCCGAAAGCGATATTGCCGTCAACGGAATGAAGAACAGTGGGATGCCAATACCGAAAAACACACGGGGAAGCATCATCTGGGCAAGGTCGCCATTGGCCGCGAAGCCGGAAACCCAGAACGAGACACCAGCGAACACGGCAAATGCGACGGTCACCAGCAAGCGCGGATCGAAATGGCGCATAAGTGAACCGAGCATGGGCGAGACAAATATCGCCAGCATGCCAATCGCGGCAGCCGCGACGCCCGCCCAGGTGGCGGTGTAACCCATCTCGGTCTGCAGCCATAACGGGAAGACGAGAATGGTGCCGAAAAGTATCAGGTATCCCAGGCTGACTGCCGTCGTCGCCACCGTGAAGTTGCGGCGACGGAACAGGGACAAATCGACAATCGGATTCACCTCTGTCAACTCCCAGGCAACGAAAAAACTCAGGGTCACACCGGCGACCACCGCGAGCCAGCAAATCGTGGCGGAGGAAAACCAGTCGAGATCGTTGCCTTTGTCGAGCATGATCTGCAGGCTGGCCACGCCGACAATCAGCAATCCCAGTCCGACCATGTCCAACGACCGGTGCTCGCGCGCGGTTTCGCGCCCACGCAGCATGGAGGCGACAAGCGCCACTGCGACCACTCCGATCGGTACGTTGATGAAGAAAATCCATGACCAACTGAAATCATCGGTAATGACACCGCCCAGCACAGGACCGACCACCGGTGCAACCACCGCGATCATGCCCCAGATGGAAAGCGCCGTACCCTGCTTTTCCGGCGGGTAGTTCGCAACCAGCAGGCTTTGGGAGAGCGGAATCATGGGGCCCGCCGCCGCGCCTTGCAGAACGCGGAAGAAGATCAGTGTCGGCAGCGATGTGGCCAGGCCGCACAACAATGAAAACAGAGAAAACAGCGCCGTGGCGGCCAGAAACAGTCGCACTTCACCGAAGCGCTTACCGAGCCAACCGGTCAGCGGCACCGAAATGGCGATACTCACCGCGAAGGAGGTAATGACCCACGTGCCCTGATCGGGGCTGACCGCAAGATTGCCCGCGAGCGTGGGAATGGCCACGTTCGTGATCGACGTATCCAGGATCTCCATGAACAGTCCAAGCGAGACGCCGATGGTGAGCAGCGCAAGCCGCACGCCCGTGATCGGCGGGTAGTTAGTGCCCACGAGAGACCTCCGTGTTGGAACCGGGATCGATCGCCGCTATGCCGCGCGCAGGCGCACCGGGGACGTTGGCATGAATGATTTTCGTGATGAGCCAATCCGAGCCCTTCGCCTGTTGGTCATAGACCGCCGTTTTGTACGCGTGTGGGTCGACAATCGTGCGCGCCAGCGTGTGTCGCCGGTGGTGGTCGCCGGTTTCGATCGTGACGTCCATCGACAAGCCGACCCGCAAGGGGTGCTTGGCAAGATCGGCGCGTGCGATACCGATACGCACCGGTACGCGCTGCACCACCTTGATCCAGTTGCCCGTCGCGTTTTGTGGCGGCAAGAGCGCGAAGGCACTGCCGCTGCCGGCGCCAATGCCGAGCACCCGCCCGTGAAACGTCACCGAATCACCGTACATGTCGGCATGCATGAGCACGGGCTGGCCGACATTGATACTTCCCAGCGCGGCTTCCTTGAAGTTCGCCTGGATCCAGACCTGATGCAGCGGCACGATCGCCATCAGGGCGGTGCCAGGCTTGATGTTTTCGCCGACCTGTACGCTGCGCTCGGCCACGTATCCCGATACCGGCGCCACGATGCGCGTTCGCTTGAGTGCCAGCCATGCGGCTCGTACCTGCGCCGCCGCGAGCCGGACCGCTGGATTGTCCGCGATGCCGGTTTGCCCCAGCTTGGCACGAATGCTTTGTACTGCTTGCCTGGCCGCTGTCAGACTGCGCTTGTCTACATTCACGAGTGTCGCGTCGTGTTCCAGTGCCTTGGTCGATATGGAACCCGATGCATGCAACCGCTTGTCACGCGCATAGTCCCGCCGCGCCAGCTTCAGCGTAGCCAATTGCTTGCCAACGTTGGCTTGCAGCTGCTTGCCGGTTGCCTGTAGCGCGGTGACCTGCCGTACCTCGGAAGCGAGCCTGGCCTTGGCCTGCTGCAGGGCGACCCGCGCGTCGCTGTCGTCGAGCCGGACCAGTGTCTGGCCACGCTTGACCGGCACGGTATTGTTGGCAAGTACCGCCACCACCGTCCCGCTCTCTTGTGCCATCACCGCGACGCGATTGCCATCGACATAGGCGTCGTCGGTGGACTGCTGATAACGCAGTACGGTTGCCCAGTAGCCTGCGTAGGCCCCGCCGGCAAGAATGAAGACCACGGCAAGGCTCGCCAGTACGATACGCCGCCTGCGCGTGCGTGGATCCCGGGCCCTGCCCTTCCGGCCAAGGCGGTGCCGACGCGTACGGGAGTCGTGGGTTCGTTCGACACTCGCTTCGGTTTTGGTCGTGTTGTTCATATTCGCTTCTTTCGTGTTGAGTAGTTAACTAATTAGTCAAGTCGGTGGTAAAAAAAGAGGGCGCATTCATATCAACCCCGCGCCTCCAACGACGTGACGGGACGGATTGGCGTAACCAACGCATTCCGTGTAACGCGTCGGTCCCTGGCCACGTACGTGTAGATCACCGGAACGATGTACAGCGAAATCAGGGCGCCGATAGTGAGGCCGGCAGCAATGACGAGGCCCATATCGAAGCGGCTGACGGCACCAGCGCCACTTGCCGCCAACAACGGCACCACACCCAGCACCATGGCCGCCGTCGTCATGAGGATGGGACGCAGGCGGATACTGGATGCCTTTTCAGCCGCCGCACGACGGTCCAGCCCCTCAGTCGCCTGTATCACATTTGCAAACTGCACAATGAGGATGCTTTGTTTCGTGATCAGGCCGATGAGCGTGATGAGGCCGACTTCCGTATAGATATTGAGGGTGGCCACACCAAAATACAGAAAGGCCAGCGCACCGAATACGGACATCGGCACAGCCGCGAGCACGATCAACGGGTCGCGGAAGCTCTCAAACTGCGCCGCCAGCAACAGGAACACCAGCAGGATCGACAGCGCGAACGTGATGACCATCGCATGGCCTTGCCGCATGAACTGACGCGACTGGCTTGCGTAACCAATGGAATACCCGGCCGGCAGCGTGTTCCTGGCCACGCTGTCCAGTTCGGCAAGCGCCTGGCCCAGGGTGACACCCGGCGCCATCGTGCCTTCGATCGTTACCGCGTTTTGTTGCTGGAACTGCGGCAGATATTCGGGTTCGACCCCGTGCTTGACATCCACCATCGTCGTGAGCGGCACCAACTGGTCGCCCGCCGTCCTCACGTAATAGCTGCCGAGCGCATTGGCATTGGCACGCAAGGCATCAGGTACCTGTGGAATGACTTCGTAGCTGTGCCCGTTCATGTCGAACCGGTTGACGTAGTTTCCGCTCAGCAGCGGACTCAAGTTCTGGCCGATGTCACTCATGTCGAGTCCCAGATTGGCCGCGATGTCATGCTTCACGTCGAGCGAAATGATCGGAGCGTCATAACGCAGGTCCTTGGTCAGGAAAGCGAATTTGCCCGTCTTCATGGCCGCACCGATCAACGCGTTGCCCGCGGCATTCATGTCGGCATAGCCATGCGTGGAAGTCAGCACGAACTGGATCGGAAGCCCCCCGGAGGAGCCCGGCAGCGTCGGCAACGGGAAAGCCACCGTTTGCAGGCCGGTCACTGCATGCAATTTCCCCTGCAGTTGCGGCATGAGCTGCATTTGCGTGCGCGACCGCTCGCCCCAGGGTTTCAACTCCACACCGCCAAGGACCGCATTGCTGCCCGCACCGGGAACCGGTGACATGCCACTGATCT
>CAYOEF010000075.1:0-10468 GCA_964402805.1 uncultured Rhodanobacteraceae bacterium
CAACTCCTGCCACATCCACCTGAGCGTGCGCGACAAGGACGGGAACCCCGTGATGGCCGGAAACAACGAGGACGGCACGTCCGCGTTGTTCCGCCAGTTCCTGGCCGGGCAGCTGGCGTGCCTGCGTGAACTGACGCTGTTCTTTGCGCCCAACATCAACTCGTACAAGCGTTATGCCAAGGGCAGCTTCGCGCCGACTGCCGTCGCCTGGGGATACGACAACCGCACCTGCTCGCTGCGTGTCATTGGCCACGGCCAGTCCCTGCGTTTCGAGAACCGCGCCCCCGGCGGCGACGTGAACCCCTACCTCGCCGTGGCGGCCATGATCGCGGCGGGGCTGCACGGCATCGACCGGCAACTCGAGCTCGAGCCGCCCTGCAACGGCAACGCCTACGCCTCCGACAAGCCGCACATACCCGCCACGTTGAACGAGGCGCACGACCTGTTTGCCGGGTCGTCCGTCGCGCGCGAGGCATTTGGCGAAGACGTCGTCGCGCACTACCTCAACATGGCCCGGGTGGAGATCGACGCGTTCCAGCGCGCGGTCACCGACTGGGAACGATTCCGCAGTTTCGAACGGATGTAGGCGCGTGGCGCACACCACGCCGACGACCTGCGTGGTGGTACGAAAGCGAAGGATCCGCGTTTGTCGCGCGACGGTCGGCGCATTGTCTGAAGGTGATGAATGATGATCGAAGTTGTGAACCCCGCCAATGAAAAGGTGATTCGCCAGCTCGACTCGCCAGGCGTGGAAGAGACTGACGCCGTGGTGGCACGTGCGAAGGCGGCGTTCCCGGCCTGGAAGCGCCTGGCGCCGCCGGAGCGCACGCGCATCCTGCGCAACCTTGCCGAGAAAATGGCCGCGGAGCACGAAAAGCTGGCGCAGCTGGAATCGCTCAACACCGGCAAGCCGCTGGCCAGCGCGCGTGGCGAAGTCGGCATGGCCATCGAAACCTTCCGCTACTACGCCGGGGCAGGCGAGCGCCTGCTCGGCGCCACGATCCCGGTGGCCGGTGGCATCGACGTGACCTTCCATGAACCCATGGGCGTAATTGGCATCATCGTGCCCTGGAACTTTCCGCTGGTCATCGCCAGCTGGAACCTTGCCCCGGCTCTGGCGGCAGGCAACACGGTCATCCTGAAACCCGCCGAGCTTACGCCGCTGACCGCCCTCGAGTTCGCGCGGATCGCGCGCGAGGCCGGCGTGCCGGATGGCGTGGTCAACGTGATCGCCGGCAAGGGCAGCATCGTCGGGCGCCGCCTGGTGGAGCATCCGGACGTGGCCAAGATCGCGTTCACGGGGTCCACCGCCGTCGGGCGCGACATCATGCGTCGCGGTGCCGACGGCATCAAACGGGTGACTTTGGAGCTGGGTGGCAAGTCGGCCAACGTGGTGTTCGCCGACGCCGACGTCGAAGCGGCGGCTGCCGCGGCGCCCGGCGCGGTGTTCGACAATGCCGGCCAGGATTGTTGCGCGCGCTCGCGGATCCTGGTGCAGCGGTCGGTGTTCGATCGTTTCCTGGCCGCCATGGAGCCGGTCGTCAAATCGATGCGCGTGGGCGATCCGCAGGGCGAAGGGACCACCATGGGGCCGCTCATTTCGGCTTCGCAGCGCGAGAAGGTGCAGAGTTTCGTGCCTGATGACGCGCCGGTCGCCTATCGCGGCACGGCGCCTTCCGGCCCTGGATTCTGGTTCCCGCCGACCGTGCTCGCGCCGGTGTCGAACAGCGATCGTGCGGCCACCGAGGAGATTTTCGGGCCCGTGGTGTGCGTCATTCCCTTCGCGGACGAGGCCGAAGCCGTGGCGCTGGCCAACGAGACCATTTACGGGCTGTCCGGCTCCATCTGGACACGCGACGGGGCGCGTGCCATGCGCGTGGCGCGGGCCATCGACGCGGGGGTGTTGTCCGTCAATTCCAACAGTTCGGTGCGTGTGACCACGCCCTTTGGCGGGATGAAGCAATCCGGCGTGGGCCGTGAACTCGGGCCCTACGCGCTGGAGCATTACACCGAACTCAAAAACGTGTTTCTTGCAGATGTGGAGTAGGCAGAAATGACAGATCGTCTGAAAGGCAAGGTGGCCGTCATCACCGGTGCGGCCGGCGGTATCGGAAAGGCCTCGGCGCTCGCGTTCGCACGCGAAGGCGCCAAGGTGTGCGTGGCCGACCTGGCCGATGCGGCCGGGGAGGCCGTCGCACGCGAGATCGGTGGCTTGTACGTGCATGCCGACGTCAGCAATCCCGACGACGTCCGCAACATGTACGCAAAGACCGCCGAACGCTTTGGCGGCATCGACATCCTGTTCAACAACGCCGGCATTTCACCCAACGACGACGCCTCCATCCTGGACACGTCGATCGAGGCGTGGGACCGGGTCCAGAACGTGAACCTGAAGTCGGTGTTCCTGTGCTGCAAGTTCGGCATTCCCCACCTGCTCGAGCGCGGTGGCGGTTCGGTCATCAACACGGCGTCATTCGTGGCCGTGATGGGGGCCGCGACGTCACAGATTTCCTATACCGCATCCAAGGGCGCGGTGCTCGCCATGAGCCGCGAGCTCGGCATCGAGTTCGCACGCCGCAACGTGCGTGTCAATGCGTTGTGCCCCGGGCCGGTCAACACGCCGCTGTTGCGTGAACTGTTCGCCAAGGATCCGGAAAAGGCGGCGCGCCGCCTCGTGCATTTGCCTGGCGGGCGCTTCGCGGAACCCGAGGAAATGGCCGAGGCCGCCGTGTTCCTGGCCAGCCCCGAGTCCTCGTTCATCACGGCGACGCCTTTCATGGTGGACGGTGGCTTGTCGCAGGCCTACGTCACGCCGCTGTGACGGGTACGGCGACGCAGCGCCGGAATCGGGAGTCGGTAGCAATCCCGCCGCGTGAGGAAATGGCACATGAAAAGACCGCTGATCGGCCTTGCCACCTACGGGCGTAACGACCGTGGCCGCTATGAACTGGGCGCGCAATACGCCCAGTGCGTCTACCGCGCCGGGGGTGCGCCGGCCCTGTTGCCGCCGGTCGGGGACGGCGAGCTCGCCGGCTACTGGCTCGACCACGTCGACGGACTCATCCTGACTGGCGGTGGCGACCTTGATCCCCGGCTGTGCGGCGGCGACATGCATGCCACCAATTACAACATCGACCCGGAACGCGACGGCGCCGAACTGGCGCTGGCACGCGAAGCCCTGCGCCATGCCAAGCCGGCGCTCGCGATATGCCGTGGCATGCAGGTACTCAACGTCGTCATGGGTGGCACGCTGCACGCGCACATTCCCGACGTCTTCGGCGACCAGGTGGCGCACCGGCTGCCGCCGCGCGAGCCGACGGTCCACAGTTCGCGCCTGATTCCCGGGTCGCGCATCGCCCGCCTGCTCGGCGTCAGCGACGTCGAGGGGGTGTCGTGGCACCACCAGGCCATCGACAAGGTTGCCGATGGCCTGGTCGCCACGGCCTACGCACCCGACGGCGTGATCGAAGCGGCCGAGGTGGTGGATCACCCGTGGTTCATGGCCGTCCAATGGCATCCGGAAATGAGCGCCGACGAGGATCCCCTGCAGCAGCGCTTGTTCGATGAACTGGCCAGGGTCGCACGCGACAACATGGGCGCCGCGTAACCACCCGATGCACTACACCGCATGCGCCCTGCGTGCCTCGAACGTGCTGCTGATCGCGCCCAGGACGAATGTCAGCAACAAGGGGGGAAGGGCACTGCCGAACTGGGCATCCCAGTGGCCGAGGGCGTAATAGCAAAACACGCCGGCCACCCAGATTGCGGCCGGCCCGGCGCGAATGGCGCCGGGCGGGGTCGCCGTGCGTGACGTGGCGAGCTGGCAACCCAGGATCGTCCCGAACAGGGGGACAAAGATGGAACTCAACATCATCAGGAACGGCTCCAACGTGCGCATCGGCAAGGCGATGGCGAAGACCGTGGAGGCGACGACCAGGATGGTGCCCCAGGTCTTGACGCCGGGTCGCGACCAAAGGGCGTGGGCCGAAATGGATCCCGAGTAGAGATCCCCGTAGGCATTGTCGAGTTCATCGACAAGGATGAGCCCCAGCGCCAGCAGGCCACCCTGTGCCAGCAGCAGCGTCGTGAACATGTCCGCGCTCGGGCCCTGCGCGGTCATCACCAGCACCCCCAGGGCATAGCACCACACGTTGGCGATGGTGTAGCCAAGCCAGGTGCCGGCGAATGTCCCGCGCACGCTGCGTCCGTGGCGTGCGTAATCGGCCACCAGCGGCAGCCACGAAACCGGCATCGCGATCACCAGGTCGAATGCCTGGAACCCGTTCATGCTGCCGTCGCCGGCGCGCGACCAGAACGCTCCCCAGCCCTGGTCACCAAGCTTCAGCCCGAACCGGAAGCTCAGCCACAGCAGCGACAGTACGACCAAAGGCAAGGCGATGCGGCTGACCATGCGGCGCACCAGCGTGAGCATCGAGCCGCGCAACAGGACGAATGCCACCAGGCCCCACAGGAGCGTCGGCGCGATCTGTCCGACGTCGATGCCCAGTGCCTGTTGGGCGATGGCGCGGGTGCCGTCGCGCATCACCACCAGTTCGAACGTCGCCCAACCGAGCAGTTGGACCACGTTGAGCCACACCGGAAGGCGCGCGAACCCGCGGCCGTAGACGCTCTGGATGAGCTCGGCGCTGGACACGCCATTCTCGCAGGCAAGGCGTGCCACCCAGGCCAGCAGGCCCGAGCCCACGATGGATCCCGCGGCCACGGCCAGCAACGCGTCGCGTGCCCCTAGCGCCGGTACCAGGTAGGTGCCGACCTGGATGACCAGAAGCCCGACGCCCAGGCTGAACCACAGGGCGGCATGGTCGTGCCAGCCGAACACGCGCGGGATGCCCGGTCCGTTGCCGGCGGGAAGAGTCGATGGGGACGATGGCATGGCGTTCCTTTTGCGTGAGGCAGGAACGCACGCACATGCGGCGGCACATGCCGCCGTTGCGAGTCGCTTTCCTGCGCGAGGATGATCTCAATCAGGTTCGAAGGGACTGTCTCAGCCGCCGCGGCGGCACCCCTAGCGATGCTCGATTAACCATATTGCGGGACTCATTCTACGGGCATGCTCCGGTTTGCGGCAAGCAAGGTTTCTTGCAACAGGGCATGCGGGCGCGCGTGAAAGCCCGGAGTCGAAAAAACGTGACGTAAAGCTCATAGCGGCTTCCGGTAAAGGCCCCTGCGGGGCCAGAATCGCGACGCTTTTCCACGGGTACACGGGTCGCCGGCTGATGATTTTTCACGCACACGGCACGAAAACCCGCCGCTTGCGGGATTCTCGCTTGTCGACATGCCGGTGGTGTGGCAGCATCGGGAATGGTGGCTGCAACATTGAGCGGTCGCGAACGGCCCGCGAGGAGGCCGGCATGATCGATGCTGATGGATATCGCCCCAATGTGGGCATGGTGTTGCTGAACGGGGATGGACGGCTGTTCTGGGCGCGGCGCGTGCGTCGTGACGGGTGGCAGTTCCCGCAGGGCGGGATGCGCAGCGACGAAACGCCATTGGAGGCGATGTATCGCGAGCTTCGCGAGGAAACCGGCCTCGCTGCCGGCCACGTCGAGGTGCTGGCATCGACGCCCGGCTGGTTGCGCTATCGCCTTCCGCATCGTTACGTACGCCGTCACCAGCGGCCCGTATGCATCGGCCAGAAGCAGGTCTGGTTCCTGTTGCGGTTCGTCGGGCACGAGCAGCACCTGTGCCTGGACGCATCGGAAACGCCGGAGTTCGACTCCTGGCGCTGGGTCGATTTCTGGTACCCGGCAGGCCACGTCGTATCCTTCAAGCGTCGCGTATACGAGCGTGCCTTGCGTCAATTCGCGCCCCTGGTGGAGGACCGTTGCCAGGTGGCCGTGGGCCGGCCCCCGCGCACGAGCCAGGTGGATGGCCCGCGCGCGGCAGCTGGGTCATATTGACAATCATTCGCATTTGCTTTTGAATAGGCGCACACGTAGAGGTGCGCCATGTATGTGTGTATTTGCCAATCGGTAACCAGCGACGACATTCGCGAGGCTGTCGGGCATGGCGTGCGCAGTTTTCCCGAGCTGCAGGCCTGCACGGGATGCTCCACCTGTTGCGGTTGCTGTGAGCCGGAGGCCCGGCGCCTTCTTGGCGAGGCCCTGCACGACATCCGTGTCGAAACGGTGCTCCCACTGGTGCCTGTCGCCGCCTGAGCGAAGCGTTGGCCAAGGCGGCCAATGCGCACGATAACAATCCCCATTTTCGTTTCGTCATGCCTCGCCGGGCCGCGTTATAGTGGCCGCGACACGGACATGGACGGGAGACGAACATGAAAGGCGACAGCAAGATCATCGAGTTCCTCAACGCCTCGCTCACCAACGAGTTGACGGCGATCAACCAGTACTTCCTGCACTCGCGCATGTACGACAACTGGGGCTACAAGGAACTGGCCGAGCACGAACGCCAGGAGTCGATCGACGAGATGAAGCATGCCGACATGCTCATCGAACGCATCCTGTTCCTGGAAGGGCTGCCCAACCTGCAGCGCCTTGGCAAGCTGCTGGTGGCGCAAAAGCCGGTCGAGGCATTGCAGTGCGACCTGAAGCTGGAACTGGCGGCGTTGCCCGACCTGAAGCAGGCCATCAAGCATGCCGAGAAAGTGGGGGATTACGCCAGCCGCGAGCTGTTCAAGACAATCCTCGTCTCCGAAGAGGAACACATCGACTGGCTGGAAACCCAGCTCGACCTCGTCAAGAACCTGGGCGAAGCGACCTATTTGCAAACCAAGGTGGAAAGCTGAGTCCCACCCGGGTCGGCGGCGACGCGTTCAAAACGGCTGCACCACGACCATGATGACGATGCCGATCAGGAGCAGTGCCGGGATCTCGTTGAAAATGCGCAGCGCCCGGCTGCTCCAGCCCAGTCGGTCGCCGGCGAGAAGCCGCGTCATGCGCACCAGCATCACGTGGTAGATGATCAGCAGCGCGACCAGCGCGAGCTTGACGTAGAACCAGTCACGCGCGAACAGGTAGGACGCATCGTGCGCCGACCACCAGCCGGTCAGCGCAAGGCCCATGAGTATGGTCAGCGCGCCGCCGATGTGGGTAATGCCAAGCAGGCGGCGCTCCATGACCTTCAACCGCCCGCGCACGTCCGCTTCGGTGGCTTCCACGTGGTAGACGAACAGGCGTGGCAGGTAGAACAAACCCGCAAACCACGTCACCACGAATATAATGTGAAACGCCTTCAGCCAGAGCATCGGCAACCATCGTGAAAGACCGCTGCCTAGTATAGGTGTTCGATGCCGGTCATACCGGTCGGATGGTTTGCGTCGCGTGCCTTCTGAAAGGGGTGCCGGCTGTGTACACTGTGCACGAGGGGATCGCGGATCATCCGTCTCCCTGTCGGCAAACCAGCAAACACGGGTGCCAGACCATGTCCACGCCATTCCATGCCACCGACGACAATGCCCACCCGGAGCGGCCGGAGTTGACCGGCGCGGCGGCACGTCGCCTGCGTGAATTGATGGCCGAGCAGGGCAATCCCGCATTGAAACTGCGGGTGTACGTCGATGGTGGCGGCTGTTCGGGCTTCCAGTACAGTTTTTCCATTGACGACAAGCGCGCCGACGACGACACCGTGGTCATGCGCGACGGGGTGTGCCTCGTCGTTGATCGCTTGTCGTTGCCATACCTCGCCGGTGCCAAGGTCGATTACGAGGAGTCGTTCAGCGGCTCACAGTTTGTCGTGCGCAATCCCAATGCGCACGCCACGTGCGGTTGCGGTTCCTCGTTTGCGGTCTGAACGCATGCCCGGCGGCGTGGTTGCAGCGCACTGGAACACCTTCACGCACCTGGCCCTGGACCGGGCGACCGAACATCGCGACGATGCCGCGTGGGTCCGCGCCCGCGAGAGCGCGCCGGACACGCGCTTCCTGCTGGTGGATCGGAATCTTGCATTTCCCGTCGACGCGGCGAGCGGCGAGCTGTACTGGGTCGACGCCACGACGCGTCGGACGCGGTTCGCACTGACACCGGCGAGCCTGCTCGGCATTGCCACCGACGGACGCGCCTATTTCATGTTGACCGTCGAACAGGCCGGTGCGGAGAGCGTCGATGCGACCGTCCAGTGGCGGGGGCTACGTGACATCGGCCTGCACCACGATGCGTTCGCCGCCGGCCTGTGCGCATACGCCCGCAGCCTGGCGCAGTGGCAGGCAACGACGCGCTATTGCTGCAAGTGCGGGGCACCGCTCGTCCATGCCGCAGCCGGCCATCGCGGCGAATGTACCAACAAGGCCTGCGGTGCGGTCCATTTCCCGCGTACCGACCCCGCCGTCATCATGCTGGTCGAGTGCGATGGCGCCTGTCTGCTGGGGCACCAGGCCGCTTGGGCCAAAGGGCGTTACTCGACGCTCGCCGGGTTCGTCGAACCGGGCGAAACCCTGGAAGCCGCGGTGCGCCGCGAAGTGGCCGAGGAGGCTGGCATCACCGTGGATGAATGCCGCTACCATTCCTCACAGCCGTGGCCGTTCCCGGCGTCGTTGATGCTGGGATTCATGGCCACGGCGCGCAACCACGAGATCTCGCTGCACGACGGCGAGCTGGCGGATGCGCGCTGGTTCACGCCACGCGACGTGGTGCGTGCGGTCGGCGACGGCAGCCTGGTGCTTTCCTCGCCGATATCCGTGTCCTGGCGCCTGCTGGCGGACTGGATGCGTGTTCGCGCCGACATTGACCTGGCCACCTTGCGCGGACCGGCGGCGGTACCGTCCCGACCATCGGCATGACTATCCGGAGATCCCGACGATGACCTATCGCTTTATCGCCCTGCTCATTGCGCTGGCCCTGGTGTGGTGGGTGCCCCGCGTGCGTACCTGGCACGACCTGCGCTGGTTTGCCTTCTGGCAGGAGCAGTGCCGGCGCGTGCACGGGGTGGCGCGCGTCATACTGGTGCTGGCACCGCCAGCGGTGGTCACGGCCGTGATTGCCGGCGTACTCGCGGGTGCGGAGCGTACGGGTATCCTGTGGCTCGCGTTTGCCGTGCTGGTATTGCTGTTTTCACTGGGCCCACGGCACCTCGAAAGCGACGTGGATGCCGTACTCGATGCCAGTGGCCTGGCCGCGCAGGAGCAGGCGGCGCAGGTGTTGCGCCCGCATGCCGATGACGATACGGCGCTGGCGCTCGAGGCGTCCGCCCTGGTCGAGGCAACCGCCATGTCGGCACTGATACGCCGCTTCGGGATCATCTTCTGGTTCGTGGTGCTGGGTCCGGCCGTGGCGTTGTTGTACCGGCTTGCCCAGGTACAGGTCGCGGACGCCACGGCCGATGCCGACAGCCACCGTCTCGCACGCCGCTTTGCGGCTGCCATGGACTGGCCGGCAGCGCACTTGATGGTCTTCGCCATGGCGCTGGTGTCGCGCTTCGATGCCGTCATCGGCGCCTGGCGCGCCTGGCACGGATCACCGTCGCGCTCGCACCAGGAGCCGGATACGGGATTCCTGGGTCCGGCCGCATGTGCTGGTGCCGGCCTTTCCCCCGGCATGGCCGATGCCGATGAACCGGGTCAAATCGCGGCCGCGCCGGCATTGGCCGCGGTGCGGCGATTGTTGTTGCGCACCCTTTGGGTGTGGTTGGCCGTGCTTGCCCTGCTGGTCGTTGCCGACGGGATTACGTAACCGGTAGGGCCGGCCGCCGTCACTGGGAACCGTTGTCGCAGTCCGCGGTGGAGCCGGTGTGCCTCATGCGGCGGTATCGCGGCGTTTCAGGTGTACGAGCAGCAGGGAGATCGCCGCCGGCGTCACGCCACTGATGCGCGTCGCCTGCGCGATGGTTGCCGGTTGCGAGTCCTGCAGCTTGGCAAGGACCTCCGCCGACAGTCCGCGCACGTTCGCGTAGTCGAAGTCGCCCGGGATGGGGGTGTTTTCCTGGCGTCGCTGGCGTGCGATCTGGGCCTGCTGGCGTTCCAGGTAACCTGCGTATTTCGCCTGTATCTCGACCTGCATGGCGGCATCGGCGTCGGGGAGCGCCGGGCCAAACCCGGCAGTGGCGGTCAGTCCGGCATAATCGAGTTCCGGGCGGCGCAACAGGTCCAGCGCGCTGGCTTCATGTGTCACCTGGATGCCGCGCTCGTGCTCCAGGGCCTGTGCCAACGCGTTGCCGGGAACGACCCACAAATGCCCCAGGCGTTCCGTCTCGGCGGCGGCAGCGTCGCGCTTGCGACGCATCGCGTCACGGCGGGCAGTGTCCACCACGCCCAGCTCAAACCCTTTTTCGGTCAGGCGCAGGTCGGCGTTGTCTTCACGCAGTTGCAGCCGGTATTCCGCGCGCGAAGTGAACATGCGGTAGGGCTCCAGCGTACCGTTGCTGGTCAGGTCATCCACCAGCACGCCAAGGTAGGCCTCGTCGCGACGTGGATACCACGGCGCCTCGCCGCGGGTGGCGCGTGCCGCGTTGAGTCCGGCCAGGAGCCCCTGCGCGGCGTCTTCCTCTTAGCCGGTGG
>CAYOEF010000076.1:0-10359 GCA_964402805.1 uncultured Rhodanobacteraceae bacterium
GCCTCGCAAGCATCCGTTGGCGACATTGCATCGTCACCTGCGCCTTGGCGACCTGGCCGGCCAGCCCCTGGTCAGCTACGACTCCTCGCTGCGTGCCGAGTCGTCGTTGCGCCAAGCCTTCGTGCGCAATGGCCTGCAACCACGGTTTGCCTGTACCTCGAGCGATGCCGATCTCATAAAGACATACGTACGCGCGGGTCTTGGCGTCGGCATACTGGCCGAGATGGCGGTGCGCGAGGAGGACAGGCGAGACCTCGTGGTCCTGGATACCGGCAAGCTGTTGCCGGGCTGCACAACCTGGCTGGTCCTTCGTCGCGACCGCGTATTGCGCAGCTACATCCTGGACCTGGTGGAGCAACTCGCGCCGGGCCTGGACCGGCACGACCTGCAGGCGGCGCTCAATGGCGACGCGGAGCCCAAATGGCCCGAGCCGCCGACCTGGCAGGAACTGAAGGCCGGCTTCCCCGAGGCCATCGCGACCGCCTGATCAGCCCCATGTACGGCGTTGCATCGTCGTGGAAGCGGTCGGATGCCCCGTGCGCCAGGCTGGCCACGGGGCATCCGTACGGGGAAATCTACGGATCGTCCCCGCGGGCGCCAAGATACAGCTTGCCGATGTCTTCGTTCTGCAGCAGCCGGTCGGCCTGGTCCTCAAACCGTACGTGGCCGTTTTCCAGGACGTAGGCCCGGTCCACGTATTCCAGCGCCTGCTTGGCGTTCTGTTCCACCATGAGAATGGCGGTGCCGGCGGCGCTGATTTGCTGGACCATCGCAAACACTTCGCCAACCATCTGCGGCGCCAGTCCCGCCGTCGGTTCATCGAGCAGGAGGATCTCCGGCTGCATGATGAGCGCACGCGCCATCGCCAGCAGTTGGCGCTGGCCACCGGACAGTGTCCCGGCATTGCGGGTGCGTTTGGTGGCGAGCACCGGGAAGCGCTCGTACATGGCATCGATGCGCGCACGGCGATTGCGCTTGATGGACAGCGCGCCCATTTCGAGATTTTCCTCGATGGTCAGTGATGCGAACACATTCTCGATTTGCGGTACGTAGCCCAGGCCGCTTTGCACGATCCGTTCCGGCGGCTGCCCGGTCAGGTTCCGGCCCAGGACCGTGATGCTGCCGCGCGAAGGCACGAGCAGGCCGACCAGTGCCTTCATGAGGGTGCTTTTGCCGGCGCCATTGGGCCCGAATACAAGCACCTGCTCGCCATGGTCGACATGCAGGTCGATGCCGAACAGGATCTGCATGGGGCCGTAGCCCGCATCCAGCCCGCGCACGTCAAGCACCGGGTCGCTCATATCTGGCCACCCAGGTAGGCGTCGAGCACGTCTTTGTTGCGTTGCACTTCCCCGGGCGTGCCCTGGGCCAGGGTGCGACCGTTGTGCATGACCACGATATCGTGGCTCAACCGCATCACCAGGGCCATGTGGTGTTCGATGACGACGAAGGTGATGCCCTGCGCGTTCAATGCCCGGATGTGGTCGAACAGTTCCGCCGAAAGCGATTCATTGACACCGGCCGCGGGCTCGTCGAGCAATATGACCCGCGGTTTCATCATCAATACGCGGCCCAGCGACAGCAGCTTGCGCTGGCCACCGGAGAGGTTGGCGGCGTACTCGTTGGCAAGCCGTTCCAGATGCAGGAACCGGAGTACCTGCCACGCATCGTCGCTCAGTCCCTGCTCGGTCCTGCGCAACGTGGAACGCCCGAAAACAGTGGTGTGGATGCGCTCGCCCGGCTGGTCCGGGCCGGCGGTCATGAGGTTTTCCCATACCGTCAGTTCGAAAAACAGGCGCGGCGTCTGGAACGTCCGACCGACGCCGCGCAAGGCGACCTGTTCCGGCGCCTTGCCGTGGATGCTCGTCCCGTTGAAGAGGATTCGCCCCGCGTCCGGTTTGAGCACGCCGGTTATCAGGTTGAACAGGGTGGATTTGCCGGCGCCGTTGGGGCCGATCAAGCCCGTGACGGTTCCGGGCCTGACGGCAAAACTGCACCCGTCCACCGCCTTGAACCCGCCAAAGTGCTTGTGCAGGTTGTCCACCTCGAGCATGGGTGCCGCCGGGGTATCGGGGGTTGTCCGTGTGTGCTGCATTGGGGTCATGTCGGCGGCTCCGCTGGTGGCGTGGAGTTGCCGGGTGGCGCGGGCGCCATGCGCCTGCGTGCAGGCAACACGCCGCGCGGGAAAAAGCGCACCACCAGGACCAGCAGCAGGCCGATGATCACGAATCGCAGCGAGGGCAGGAAGCTCGGGTGGTTGGCGGCCAGTGTCGACAGGCCGGGGATTGCATTCAGGAAGCGCGTCCCCTCCTGGATGAGCACCAGGATGGCGGCGCCCAGGAACGCGCCCCAATGGTTGCCGGGACCGCCCATCAACATGGCCAGCCATATCTCGAAGGTGATGATGGGAACGAACTGGCTGACGTGGATCACGCCGAGTGAGTACGTCCACAACCCGCCCGCGATACCGGCGACGATGCCGCCAAGCACGAACGACTTGAGCTTGTAGCGGGTGGCCGGTTTGGCAAGCACCCGGGCCGCCAGCTCGTCACTGCGTATTGCGCGCAACGTACGTCCGAACGGTGATTCGGTAATGCGCATGATGACGTACACGATGGCCGCGGTGACCACCACGATGAAAAGCAGGTAGGCAAACGGGTAGGCATCGACGGGAATGAGCGTGCCCTTGCCGGGCTGGGGCACGTTGGTAATCCCGAACTGGCCACCGGTGAGCCATTCCTCGTTGTCCAGAAAGCTGCGGAAGATCTCCGCCACGGCATAGGTGGCGATGGCCAGGTAATGCGAGGACAGGCGGATACTGGTCAGGCCGACGAGCAGCGCCAGGGCACCGCCGGCAAGGCCCGCCAGGATAAGCCCGACCCAGAACGGCAAGCCGAGGCCAACCGTGTAATGCGGTGCGGCGGCGATGTAGGCGGCGCTTCCCGCCGGCGGAAGGACGGCAATGGCACTGGCAAACGCACCGGCCGCGAAAAAGGCGACGTGCCCGAAGTTGAGCAGGCCCGTGTATCCGTATTGAACATTGAGGCTCAGCGACAACAGGCCGTAGATGAGTGCCAGCGTCACCAGGCCTGCAAAAAACGGCAGCAGGTCCATCAGCGTGCGCCTCCCATCAGTCCACGCGGCTTGAACAACAACACGAGCACAAGGATGACGAAGGCAAACGCAAAACTGTAGTTTGCCGCGACATAAGCCGTTCCGAAAGCCAGGCTCAGGCCCACCACCAGCGCACCGAGCATGGCGCCGTAAGGGCTGCCGATGCCACCCAGCAGCACCGCGGCGAAGATGACCAGCAGGAAGCTCCAGCCCATCGACGGCAGCAACACCACTTGCGTCATGCCGAGCAGCACGCCACCAAGCGCGGCGATGGCCGAACTCACGAACCAGGTGATACTGAGCACGCGGCCGGTCCAGATGCCCGATACCCGCGCCAGCGTGGGATTGTCGCTGGTTGCCCGCATCATCTTGCCGATCAGCGTGAAGCGCAGCATCAGGTGTACCGCGAGCATGGCCGCCAGCGCCACGATGATGACCAATACCGGGACCTTGGGGACATAAAGCGCACCGAGCGTCCATGGCCGCATCAAGGGCAACGGGAACCGAATGGGATTGGAACCGGCGGCCATCTGCACGAGGTAGTGCAGCATGAACGCAAGGCCGATGCTCGTCACCAGCAGGGCCATGAAACCCCGACTCATCAAGGGGTCGAAAAATATCTTCGCCAGGATCACCCCAAGTATGCCCACCGCGATGATGCTGGCAATGATCGCCAGCGGCAGGCCCATGCCGAGTGATACGAACAGCACCGTGAAGTAGGCGCCCAGGGTCAGCAATTCGCCATAGGCAAAGTTGATGAACCGGGTGACGCCATAGGACAGTGACAGGCCCACCGCGCTGACGCTGATGACGGCGCCCATTGCGAGGCCGAAAATCAGGGTCTGCAGGAAATCCGACATGGCGGGGTTGTCCTGGTGGGGCGTGTGCAAAGCAACACCCGCGCAGGGCGGGTGTTGCGCGACGAGGGGGGCAGGCGCCTCACTTCAGGTCATTGGCGCTGACGATCGAGACGGTTTTCCACTTGCCGTCCTGCACCTGGCGGATGCCGAATGGCGCGGTGATATTGCCGTACTTGTCAAAGTCGGTGGGTCCGACCAGGCCTTGGTAATCAATACCCTTGCCGGCTTCCAGTGCTTTCTTGCCTTGTGCGTAGTTGTAGACGACTACATCGCCCGGATTGGGGTCGGCGACAGCGTGGATGCTCGCCGTGATGGTCTTGCGGGTGATCTGATGGTCCTTCAGCTGGGCGCGCAGCATGGCTAGCGCCAGGACGTTCATGGCATCGTAGGTGTTGGTGCCGAAAATCTGCACGTCCTTGCCGGAGAATTTCTTGTATTCCTTGCGGAAGGCGTCATTGCGCTTGGCGCTGTCGGGCGAGGCCACTTCTTCCAGGCCGTAGATGCCGTTGACCAGTTGCGCGGAAGCAAGCTTGATGTAGTCGGCGTTGGTCTGGTCCTGGGTCACGAACCAGGTGCCGTTGTAGCCGGCCTGGAACGCGCCGCGCATGATGCGGGCGGAATCCTCAGGCGTGCCCACCAGGACAATCAGGTCCGGATGCGCCTTGAGCGCGGCCTGCACCTCGCTGCGATAGGTCGGCTTGCCGGGCGTGTATTCGACGACCTCGGCGAGCTTCGTTCCGTAGTGTTCGAACGATTTCACGATCGGATCCCGGAACGAGATCATGGCGGGCGATTGGCCGACCATCAGCACCGGGTGCTTGAACGCCTGTTTCTGGTTCAGGTACTTCGCATCCGTCGCCGCGCGGGCGATTGCGCGGCCGCCCAGGGAATCGGATGGCACGGTGCGGAAGAAATACGTGTCGCTCGCCTTGTTGAGCGCGGTGGTGCCGGCCGTGGGCGTGATCATGGGGACGCCGTTGTCGAGCAGCACCTGCTTGGCGCCATTGAAGGCCAGCGAGGTGGGGCCGATGACCGCCAGAACGCCTTCCGCATTGACCAGAGTCTGCGAGGCAGAGAAGCCACCGTCCACCGTTCCCTCGGCGTCGCCCTGGACCAGCTCGATCTTGCGTCCGTCGATGCCGCCGCTCTTGTTGACCTGGTCGACCACCATCTTGGCGACGGGTTGCACGTTGGCGCCGACCCACGCGTACTGGCCGGTGAAGGGGAGCAGCAGGCCGACCTTGAGGTTGCCGCTGCCCTGCGCGAATGCAACTGGCATGACCGCGGACAGAAGCAGCGCGGCCAAGGATGTCAGGCGTTTCATCGTATTCTCCGGTTTGGCCCCCCGTGAGCCAGCAATATAGCAGGCTTGGCGGACACGTCCAGATGCCTGCGGCGGCGCCATGCGCGGCCGGTACCGCGTGCCTGGCGGAGTCCTGTCAGTGGATGCTCAGGCGGTGCGTCCGCCATCGACCGGCAGTTGCACCCCCGTCACCATGGACGCCGCGTCGGAGGCGAGGAAAAGCGCCGCCTCGGCAATGTCGCGTGGCGTCGACAGGCGCCCCAGCGGAATGGTCTTGATGAAGGCCTCGCGGTTTTCCGGCGTGTCGGGCATGCCCATGAAAGCCTCGGTGAGACCGGTGGCGCCCAGCACGGGCAGGATGGCGTTGACGCGAATCTGATGCGGGGCCAGTTCCAGGGCCATCGACCGCGTCAACGTGTTCACCGCGCCCTTGGTGGCGTTGTACCAGGTCAGGCCGGGACGCGGGCGGATGCCGGCGGTGGAGCCGATGTTCACGATGACGCCTCCGCCACCACGCCCGATCCAGTGCGGCACCAGGGCCTTTGCAGTGAGGAAGACCGATTTCACGTTGACCGCGAAAATGCGGTCGAAGGTTGCCTCGTCGACCTCCAGCATGGGCTGGTTGCGATGCGTGATGCCGGCGTTGTTCACGAGGATGTCCGGTACGCCGCACGCGGCGATGGCCTGCCGTACCATCGCCTCGACCTGGTCGCGCGAACTGACGTCGCAGGTCAGTGCGATTCCGCATTCGCCGAGATCAGCAGCCACCCTGTCGATTCCCTCGCGATTGACGTCGGCCAGGATGACGCGTGCGCCTTCCTGCGCGTACAGGCGCGCGATGCCCTCGCCGAATCCGCTGCCCGCCCCCGTGACGATGGCGGTCTTGCCCTGCAATGCGTTCATGTGTGTCCTTTGCAAAGGAGTCGTCAGGAAGCGATATATTGCACCACCGTCTTGGCCTGGCTCATGTCGCGCAGCGCGGCGAAGCCTTTTTCCCGGCCATGTCCGCTACGCCCGAAGCCGCCAAAGGGCAGTTCGACGCCGCCGCCGGCGCCATAGCAGTTGACGAACACCTGGCCACTGTCGATCGCCTGCGCCAGGCGTTGCTGGCGGCTCCCGTCCGCGGTCCACACGCCGGCAACCAGGCCATATGCCGTGTCGTTGGCCAGGGCGATCGCATCGGCTTCGTCCTCGAACGGCATGGCGACGAGCACGGGCCCGAAGACTTCCTCGCGTGCCAGGACGTGATCCCGCGGCACGGAGGCAAACAGGGTCGGTGGGACGTAATAACCGCCCGGCGGCAGGTCGGCGGGCAGTTCGCCCTGCGCGGTGATGTCCAACCCGCCGGAAACGGCCGTGTCGATGAAATCCAGAATGCGTTGTTGCTGGCGCTGGTTGATGATGGGGCCGCAGTCCACGTCACCGGTTTGCGGGCCGGTGCGCAATGCCCGGAACGTATCGGTCATCGCCTCGATGACTTGGCCGTAGCAGTCGTGGTGGACGAGCAGCCGGGCCCCCGCCGAACAGGTTTGCCCGGCGTTCTGGATGATGCCGTTGACGATGGCGGGAATGGCGCGCGTCAGGTCGGCGTCCGGAAATACGACCTGGGGCGACTTGCCGCCCAACTCCAGGGTGCACGGCACATGATTGACGGCCGCCGCCTGCTGCACCAAGGTGCCGGTTTGCGGCGAACCGGTGAAGGAAATGAAGTCCACGCCCGGGTGCGCAATCAAGGCCGCGCCCGCCGTTTCACCAAGGCCAGGGACGATGTTGAGCGCACCGGGGGGCAATCCCGCCTCGGCCGCCAGTTCGCCCAGGCGCAGAACGGACAGACAGGCATCTTCCGCCGGCTTGACCACCGCCGCGTTGCCGACGGCAAGCGATGCACCGACCGAGCGGCCGAAGATCTGCACCGGATAGTTCCACGGAATGATGTGGGCGCTCACGCCGAACGGCTGGCGCACCACGCTTACCACGTAGTCGTTCTGGTAGGGGATCGTTTCGCCGTGCAGCTTGTCCGCCGCGCCGCCGTAGAATTCAAAATAGCGGGCGAGGGAGCGGACATCGCTGCGGGCCGTGGCGGTGAGCTTGCCGCAGTCGCGCGATTCGAGTTCGGTCAACTCATCCTCGTGGCGCTGGACCAGCCGGCCCAGCCGTGAAAGCATGCGCCCGCGTTCGGCGGCCGTCGTGGCGCCCCACGCGCCCCGCATGGCTGCCCGGGCCGCGGCAACCGCACGGTCGACATCGTCCGCTTGCCCGTCCGCGATCCGTGCAAACACGTCCCCGGTTCCGGGGTCGATGACAGGCAACGAATGGCCATCGCATGGATCGGTCCATGCACCGTTGATCCAGACTTTCGCGTTCATGCTCGCTGGCCTTTGCAAGCCCCTGCGCGCACTAGACTAGCATCCGCGGGGACTGGCGGGCAGCCATCCGGTTTCCGCGTCGTCCGCATGGCCAACGTCGCGGGAAACGCGGGGACTTCATATAGTATCGACGCAGGTTGCATGGCTGGCCGGTGCCGGACCGCACACGGAAATCGGAGGCACACCACATGACACTGCCAGATGATCGGAAGATCTTCGAGCTCATCGAGACCGGCGCGGTCGCGGACGCACGCGACATGATCCTGGCGCTGCGCCAGGCCGCGGTGACGCTGGCCGAGGAAAACCTCGATTTGCGTGAGCAGATCGTCACGCTGCAAGGCGAGGTGGCGGCGCTGCGCAGTACCCGCGGGAACCACTGTCCGCGCTGCGGCAAGGAGACGTGGATCGTGCAGGGAAACCAGCCGGATGAGCGGCTTGGCGACATGGGCGTGATGCGCCGGACGTGGCAATGCGGCGACTGTGGTTTCACCGCCTCGGCGCTCGTTGCCGACGGTGGCGACGACTGACCCGCACCCGCGCCGCGGGTGGCGAAGCAGATGACGTACGCCGTCCGCATCGTTTGTTCATGGCACACTGCGCACGCCCACGAGGAGACGCGTCATGGCCGATGACAAGGATCGCGAGGAACCCGAACAGCTCAAGCTGATGCGCCGCATGGTCGAGCTTGCCGAGTTCCAGACGGAACTGGCGGTATTGCGCTCGAAGATGTCGGCCGACCGCTCGCAGATGTCCGCCGATCGTTCGCGCATGTCGGCCGACCGCTCACGCATGTCGGCGGAACGCACGGAGATGTCCGAGGACCGCTCGCGCATGTCGGCGGGGCGTTCCCGGATGTCGGCGGAACGCACGGAAATGTCCGAGGACCGTTCGCATATGTCGGCCGACCGCTCGGAAATGTCCGAGCACCGCTCGTTCATGAATGCCGAACGCACCCTGTCGGTATGGACGCGGACGGCACTGGCCCTGATGCTCGCCGGCATCGCCGTCGACCGTTTTGCGCTGTTGTTGCGCAATCCGCTGACCAGCAGCACCCTGGGAAGCGTGTCGCCCCACATGCTGTCCACCATTGGCGGCGCCGCGCTGGTTGCCTTCGGCACGGCCATGGTCCTGGCTTCGGGCATTCGTTTTCTCGTTTTCGCGCGGCACTGGCAGCGCAATCACGAAATCCTTTACGCGCACGGACCTTACCTGGCGTTCGCTTTCGCCATGTTGACGGTGGTATTCGGGGTTGCCCTGCTCGTGGTGCAACTCGCGTTCACCTGACATGGCGGCTCGCCATCGCGTGCGAACCGGCATCCGCGGCACACCGAATCAACGCACCCTCAACGATAGGTCGCCTCGATCAGGTCGATTTCATGCACGAGCCGGCGCGAGATGTCATCCGAGATGCGGTGTTTGCGCGTCAGTTCCAGCACCTTCGCGCGTTCGCCCTGCAAGGCGGCCAGGCGCAGGCGCCGTTCCACGTCCTCCGCACGACGCACGCGCTCGGCGTCGACATCCGTGTTTTCGGTACCGGTGAGGCGCTGCTGATACACGGCGAGTACCCGGCTGGCGGCATGCGTCACCATGTCGACATCCGCGCCTTCGGCACTTGCCTGGATGTGCTGCATGCCCCGGTTGACGGCCTCGATCGCGGCCTTCGCCACCACCGCGCGCGCGTGGTCTTCGCGTTGCTGCGCGGTGGATTCCTCCGGCAACCGGAGCTCCTTGAGCAGCAACGGGAGGCCGAACGTGGCGCCGACCAGCGACAACACGATGACCGCGGCGGCCAGGAAAATGGCCAGGTTGCGTGCCGGGAACGGGCTGCCGTCGGGCATCAGGAGTGGCAGTGTGAGAATGCCAGCCAGCGTGATCGCACCGCGCACGCCGGCCAGCGAGGTGGCGAAAATCAGCCGCCAGCGCGGCCCGGCCTGCATCATCCGGCCGTGTCGACGCTTGAGCAGCAGATACAAGTGCAACGACAGCCATACCCAGAGGCAGCGCAGCCCGGCCAGGCCAACCGTTATGGCGAGTGCGTATACGGCCAGCCACCAGGCATGCACGTGGCCACTTTCCTGCACTGCCGTGACGGCACCCTTGAGGATGCCCGGCAACTGCTCGCCAAGCAGCACGAACATGATCCCGTTCAGGGTGAACGCGATCGTGTCCCATACCGCGCCACGCTCCAGCCGCGTGCGCGCCATGGCGTGACCGGTCAGCTCGACGTAGCTCATCGTGATCCCGGCAGCCACGGCGGCGAGGATTCCGGAAGCCTGCATCGCCTCGGCAAGCTGGTAGGCGCCGAACGGGATCAACAGGCTCACCAGGATCGGTGTGCCACTGTCTTCGCCAAACTGACGCGCCAGCCACTGCTGCACGAACGCGATCGCGAGCGTGAACACCAGCCCGCAAAGCAGGCCGCCCAGCGCCACCCACAGGAATGTGAGCGCGGCCCAACCGGCTGAAAACGTCCCGGTGAGGGCGGCGGCGACGGCAAACTGGAAGCAGACCAGGCCTGACGCATCGTTGAGCAGGGACTCACCTTCAAGAATATGCATCAGGCGTGGCGGCATCGCGATGCGCGCCGTTATCGAAGACACCGCCACCGGATCGGTCGGTGAAAGGACGGCAGCCAGCGCAAACGCGACGGCGAGCGGCATCGCCGGGATCAGCCAGTGGATCAGGTGGCCGACCCCGAACACCGTGACCACGACCA
>CAYOEF010000077.1:0-10311 GCA_964402805.1 uncultured Rhodanobacteraceae bacterium
AGCATTCCCAGTTGCGCGCGGCGCGTCCGATGCCACCGTAGACCACCAGTTCGGCCGGATTCTCCGCAACCTCGGGGTCGAGATTGTGCTGGATCATGCGGTAGGGCGCCTCGATGAGCCAGTTCTTGCAATGCAATTCGGTGCCACGCGGCGGATGGATGACGCGTTGCGTGTCGATGCGGGTGGGAGCGTTCATGGTGACCTCTGATGTGAATCGCGCGGGAAGAAACCCTGATCCGCCGGCAATCGGCGCGCCGGGCGGGGAAGATCCGAATGGGTGCAACTGCGCCATGCCTGGCGAGTTTGCACACGTATCGTTTTTGTTGTCTCGATCATTTGTATATACATTTAAACCAATGCAATGAGGTTGTCAATACGTTGGCTGCCGTACTTGGTAAACTTGCACCGTTGCGAGTGCGCGTTTGCGCACGTGGCACGTCCGTTGTAGCGGCATGCGTGACCTGGCCCGGTCAGTTCACCCTGCCGATCGGGCAGGGATCGGAGCCGGGGCGGCGGGTGGGGACGGGCATGTGTGGTTACTGCCTGTTCGGGAATGTTGAAGTGCACGCCGACGCCGGGTCGCGGGCAGGTGATGGCCATCAGGAATTCGTACATGCATCAGAAGGCACTGGCTGACAAGGCAAAGGACAGGCCGATTCCCGCATTCCAGCAGATCAAGACCTACGTCCTCGATAAAATCGCGCAGGGCGTGTGGCGCGAGGGCGATCTCATCCCGACCGAGGTGGCCTTGTGCGCGCAGTTTGGCGTATCGCGCATGACCGTGCACCGCGCCCTGCGGGAATTGACCAGCGACGACGTGCTGGTCCGCTTCCCCGGTTCAGGCACGTTCGTGGCGCAGGCCAAGATCCCGTCGACACTCATCGAAATCCGCAGCATCGCACACGATATCCGCGAACGCGGCCACGAGCATTCCTGCCGCGTACTCGCGCTGGACACACTGCGGGTGTCGCACGCCCAGGCGGCACGTTTTGGCCTGCACCCGGGTGCGCCACTTTTCCATTCGCTGATCGTGCATTACGAAGACGCCACCCCCATCCAGCTCGAGGACCGCGTCGTCGATGCCGCGCGTCTGCCGGATTATCTCGATCAGGACTGGTCGACGACGACCCCCAACGAGTACCTCATGCGCGCCGCGCCCATGCCCACGGGGCACTACACCATCGAGGTCAAGCTGCCACCGGCGGAGGTCGCCGCGCCGCTGGACATTCCGACCACGCAACCCTGCCTGGTGATGGACCGCGTCACGTTTTCCGCGGACGCGTTCGCCTCGCAAGCCGTCATGTGGTACCCCGGTAATCGATACAAGCTGGTCGGGAGCGTGTAGGTCCGGTCCAGTGGCGACCGGCTTTGCGATGAGTTGTGCGCCGAGCCCGTCGTGCGCGGGCGCGCTCTTGGCAAATGGCCGCGTCGCGTTTGTTAGGGGCGACTGTGATTAGAATCCGCCATCCGGCTTGATCCCTGGTCATGGCGATCAATCTTGCGATATGCGCACCTCTATACGGTCAGACCGTATCCGGATACCACCTCGCCACGCTCGATCGCGTAATGGACGGGCGCGAGCGGCTGCAGCAGCGCGGGGTTCGATTCCGTCACCAGGATGGACAGCGCCGCATCCCGGCGGCGCAGTTCGGTGAGCGCTTCGGCATAGCGGCGTGCGAGGGCGGGGGCCAGGCCCTGGAAGGGCTCGTCCAGCAGCAGCAGGCGTCGGCCGACCAGGAGTGCGCGGCCGAGCGCGACCATTTTTTGCTGGCCGCCGCTCAGTGATCCGGCCGGACGCGTCCGGATTTGCGCCAGCTCCGGCAGGAGCGCATAAACGCGCTCCATGCCGGCGGTGCGGGCCGCCTCTTGCCAGCCGCAGGCCTGGGCCGGGAGCAGCAGGTTCTCCTCCACGCTCAGCGCGCCGATCATGCGCCGGTCCTCCGGCGCGTAGCCGATGCCCAGGCGCGCGCGGTGGTGCGGCGGGACCGTGCCGAGTGCGGCGCCGTCCAGATGCAGGCTGCCGCCGGCCGTCTTGACCAGTCCCATGATCGCGCGCAGCGTCGTGGTCTTGCCGGCGCCGTTGCGGCCAACCAGTGCCACCGTGCTGCCTTCGGGCACCTCGAGGCCCACGTTGCGCAGCGCGGGCACGCCGCCAAAGGTGACGCACAGGTTCGACACGGCGAGGACGGGCCGCGCGTTCACAACACATCCTCCAGTGCCGATACGTCGGCAAACACCTGTTCCGGCGTACCGGTGGCGAGGATCTTGCCTCCCGCCCACACCGCGACCCGATCCGCGTAACGGCGCACGATGTCCATGTCGTGTTCGACGAAAACGGCAGTCACGCCACGTTCGCGCAATGCGCCGGTGAGCGTGTCCATGACCGGAAATTTCTCGCCTGCACTGACGCCGCTGGTGGGTTCGTCCATGAGCAGCAACAGGGGCTTCAGCGCCAGTGCCATGGCGATGTCCAGCAGCTTGCGCGTGCCTTCGGACGTCTCGGCGACACGGTGCCCGGCGACTTCTTCGAGCTGCAGCAGCCGCAGCAGGACCTGGGCATCGGCATCGTAGGCGGGACAGTCCAGCGCCTTCCACGGTTGCCACAGTCGGCCGCGCGCCGACACCGCAAAGCGCAGGTTGTCGATCACCGTGCGGTGGGCGAACAGCTGTGGGTACTGGAAAGCGCGCGCGATGCCGAGCCGGGTGACGGTGCGCGGCGGCAGGCCGGTGATGTCGCGACCGCGAAAGACGACCCGTCCCAGGGCGGGCTTCAGGTAGCCCGTGCAGATATTGAGGAAGGTGCTCTTGCCGGCGCCGTTCTGGCCGATGATGGCGAGAAATTCGCCGGGCGCGACATCCAGGTCGACGTCGTACGCGGCCTGCACGCCGCCAAAGCGGATGGCGAGGCCGCGCACCCGCAGCAGCGGATCGGCCAGCAGTGGATCGACGTGTGGCTGCAACGTGTTCATCGGCGTGTGCGCGCCTTCCACCACATGTCGTAGAGGCCCCACAATCCGAAGGGCGCAAAGCGGATGATCATCAGGATGACCACGCCAAGCAGCAGGTCCCACGTATAGGCGAGGTATTGCGCGGCGTTCACGCTCAGCACCTGGTAGAGCAGGGCGCCGGCGAACGCGCCGGGCACGCCACCGACGCCGCCAACCACCGCCATGACGAGAAAGCCGGCCGACGTCACCCAGTAGCTGAGGTCGGGCGTGACATGGCCGATTGCCATGGCCGTGATGGCCCCGCCAAGTCCGGCCAGCATGCCCGACGCAACATAGGCCACCAGCAGCACGCGGTATGCGGACCGGCCCAGGTACTCGACCCGCAGTTCGTTGTTCTGCACAGCCACCAGTGCCCAACCCAGCGGTGAACGCAGATAGCGCGCCACCAGCCAGCCGACCGCCAGGGCAACGCACATGCTCAGGTAAAACAATCCCAGGCCAAAGCCCACGTCACCCATGTGCATGCCAATGAAGGACGGCCGGACCACCGCCATGCCGTCGGAGCCGCCGGTCAGGCCGTAGAACTTGAGCAGTACCGTGTACGCCACCATCGAAAGCGCGAGGTTCAGCATGGCAAAGAAGATGCCCCGGTAGCGCACCACGAACAGCCCCGCTACCAGGGCAATGATGCCGGCAACCATGCCGCCGGCCATGAGCAGGACCACCATGCCCACGTGTACGGCGGACCCGAGATAGGCGACCGTATACGCGCCCAGCGCGTAGTACAGCCCGTGCCCGAACGAGATCAGGCCCGCCCGCAGCAGCATCGCCACGGCCAGCGCGGCCAGGGCGACGGCGATGATCAGCGTGCACTGGTAGGGTGCCGACGGGCTCGCCAGCGGCGTGATGGCAAAGGCCGCCAGTGCCAGCACGTAGAGGGTCGTGCGCAGCCGTGCCATCTCAAATCCTCCGTTTGCCGGGCGCGCCGAACAAGCCGTACGGCCGGACCAGGAGGACCGCGACCATGATCAGATAGGGCACCACCGAACTCAGTTCGGCGAAGAAGAACACCGCCATCGAGTAAGCGATTCCGATCACCAGCGCCGCGATCGCCGCGCCTTCGATCTGCCCCAGCCCCGCCACCGCCACCACGGCGAACGAGAGCACGATCATCTGTGCGCCGATGCCCGTGGAAACGCCGATCGTCGGCGAGGAAAGCGCGCCGCCAAGCGCGGCCAGCGCGGTCCCCACGGCGAAAGTGGCCGCATACACCCAGCCCACGTTGATCCCCATGGCGGTTGCCATCTCCGGATTTTCCTCAACCGCTACCACGAACTTGCCGGTGACCGTGTGCCGCAGGCCCCATCGCAAGCCAAGCAACAACACGATGGCCAACGGGATCAGCAGGAGCTGGTAATTGGTGTAGGGGATGCCGGCGATCGTGGTGTTGCCGAGAAGGCGCAGGGCGCCACCGGAATAATACGGCTGGACTCCCCACACCAGCTTCTGCACGTCCTCGAGGATCAGGAAGATCGCGTAGGTTGCCAGCAGTTGCAGGTTTTCACGTTCCGCCGGCGAGCCCGCGCCATAAGTCCAGCGCAACCCGAAGCGCTCCACGACCGGGCCGAGCGCGGCGCCGATCAGCGCCGCGCCCACGAACAGCGCCGGGTAAACCAGGAATGGCGACAGGTGCAGCGACGAGATCAACAGCCACGCGCTTGCCGCCGTGAACGCGCCGATGGCATAGAAGCTGCCGTGGGCGACGTTGAGCACGCGCAGCACCCCGAACACCAGGCTGAGGCCCACGGCTACCAGAAACAGCGTCGTGCCGTAGGTGATGCCGTTGATGGTGGCCGAAATCAGCGGCCCGAGGACGTCGCCCACACCGGCACCAGCCTTTGCCTATTGCCCGGTGCCGTAAATCTTCGGCGCCGGCACCTTGTCGAGAATGGCTGGGGTCAGCGACTCGATCCACTTTTGTGCATCGGTGGTGCCCGCCGGCGGCATGATCAGGTTTGGCGGAAAGGTGATGATCTTGTCGAATACCGCGAACGGATACGTGGAACTGTGTACCGAAACGCCGTACATCTCGTGGTAGGTCGCCTGGTGGTCCTTGCGGATGACCATCGGTCCCATCAGCGTCTTGACCTTCAGCCCCTCCAGTGCGGCCACGAACTGCGCCTTGCTCGGCCACTTGCCTCCATTGGCGGCGATCGCCTTCTCATAGCCGTCGCGGATGGCCAGTACCGAGCGGTGCAACGTGTACGGGTAGGTCGACACCGGATAGGTACCAAAGCGCTTGTGGTAGCGGGCGATGAATGCCGCCAGCTGCGGATTCGCGATCTTGCCCGGATGGAACAGATAGCTGTGCTCCGAGCCGGAAATCACGCCGTCCGGCAGCGCCTTCAGGCCCTGCACGCCACCCTGCGTGCCGAGCGACAACACGACCTGGCTGGCGTTGAACAGGCCGCGCGCCACGCCCTGCTGGATGAGGGCGACCAGGTCACCGCCCCAGAGGCTGGAGTAGACCAGGTCCGGATGTGCGCCCAGGAGGCGCGATACCTCGCTTGAATAACTGCCCGAGAACAGCTTCGGGAACAGCGCCGTACCGACTTTCACGTTCGGCGCCAGGGCATGCATGGCGGAGGAAAAGTACTTCCACTGATCGCGCCCGAAGGCATAGTCCTGGTTGATGCCGGCGATGCTCTTGATGTCCGGCCGGGTCTTGAGGACGTACATCGCCGCCGCAAGCGCGTTGGCCGATGCCGGCGGCTGGGTGCGGAATACCCATTGGTAATGGTGGCCCTCGAACAAGGCGTTGGTGGTGCAGTCGGTGAAAATGGTCGGCACCTTCAGTTCTTCCGCCACCGGCGCGATGGCCAGGCAGTCCGAGCTGGAGACGTAGCCCATGATGATGTCCACCTTGCCCGCAAGCTGGCGGTAGGTGGCAATGTTCTTGCTTGCGCCGCCGGATTCGTCGACGTACTCGGCCTTGATCGGCACCCCGTCGATGCCGCCGGCCTTGTTGATCCGGTCGATGACGAGTTTGGCCGAATTGACGCTTGGCCCGCCCACCACGGCACCCGAGCCGGAGAAGAACGTGACGACGGCGATACGGAGCGCCTTGGGTTTACCGTCTTGCGCCCACACCGGCACCGACGCGGCCAGCGCGACAAGTACACAAAAACCCGTAACAATTTTCTTCATATTCATGTTTCCCCTGGTGTTTGTTGTGATCCACCCGTGTGCTGTCGAGCCGATACACGGGTGGAGCGGGTGGTGGTGATGGGTTGCGTGGCCCTGCGGGGCGGGTTGCCTGTCCGTGCGAATCAAGGAATGGTAGCGCCGTCACGTGCGACGGCGCCGTGGGTGGTCGTGTCCCGGGAATCGATGGATGATAGTCCAGTGCGGCGGGCCTGACCCGTTTCCAGCAGGCCCGGAATGATCAGCCATAAAGGTGCCCAATTGGCGCGGCCTGGTCAAGCCTCCCGGGTGGCGTGGCAGCGAACGGCCGGCGACCGCCATGCCGCGGTTTGTGCCTGTCCTTGCCCTCGGGGCGAGTATGCATTCAAGTATCATTCCCGCGTTGTCGCTGGAGTTGCCCATGTCCCCCGAATCCGCCCGTAGCAAGGCCGTGGCGCGCGTGGCCGAGTTGCGTGCCGTGCTGGACGATGCCGGCTATCGCTACTACGTGCTGGATGATCCGCACCTGCCGGATGCGGAATATGACCAGTTGATGCGTGAGCTGGAGGCGCTGGAGCGCGAATACCCTGACCTGGTCACGGGCGATTCGCCGACACAGCGCGTGGGCGCGCGTGCCGGCAGCGGCTTTGCCGAAGTGCGGCATGAGCTGCCCATGCTGTCGCTGTCCAATGCCTTTGGACACGAAGGCGGCGACGACCGGGAGCGGTTCTCCGAGGTGGCCGACTTCGTGTCGCGCGCCCGGCAGGCGCTGGGACGCAAGGACCTGGCGTTTTGCGTCGAGCCCAAGCTGGACGGGTTGGCGATCAGCCTGCGGTATGAAAACGGCGTGCTCGTGCGTGGTGCCACGCGTGGCGATGGCACCACCGGAGAGGACGTGACCGCCAACGTGCGCACCATCCGGGCGATTCCGTTGCGCCTGCGCGGCTACGGCTGGCCCACCGTGCTGGAAGTGCGTGGCGAGGCGATCATGCTGCGGCGCGATTTTGCCGACTTCAATGCGCGCGCGCTGAAACGCGGTGAAAAGCCCCTGGCCAATCCGCGCAACGGCGCCGCCGGTTCCCTGCGCCAGTTGGATCCTTCCGTCACCGCACGCCGCAAGCTGAGTTTTTTTGCCTACGCCGTCGGCGTCGTCGAAGGCGGGCAACTGCCCGACCGGCATTCGGCCACGCTCGCAAAGCTGCGCGAATGGGGCCTTCCGGTTTCGCCGGAGGTGGACACGGCGCACGATTTTGCCGGCCTGATCGCCTATTTTCGCCGCATCGGGGAAAAACGCGACACCTTGCCCTACGGCATCGACGGCGTGGTGTACAAGCTCGACGACTATGCCGACCGGCGCAAGATGGGTTTCGTGGCCCGTGCCCCACGTTGGGCGATCGCGCACAAGTTTCCTGCCGAGGAACAATCCACGCGCGTCAAGGCCATCGACATCCAGATCGGCCGCACGGGCGCGGCAACGCCCGTGGCGCGGCTCGAACCGGTGCAGGTAGCCGGGGTGACGGTCACCAACGCCACCTTGCACAACGCCGATCACGTGGCGCGCCTGGACGTGCGCGCAGGCGACACGGTCATCGTACGCCGCGCGGGCGACGTCATTCCCGAAGTGGTACGGGTGATCCCCGAACGCCGGCCCGCCGGCACGCATCCGTGGCAAATGCCGCAACAATGCCCCGTGTGCGGATCGGCGTTGACACGCGAGGAAGGTGCCGCGGCGTGGCGCTGCTCGGGCGGGCTGGTATGTGCGGCGCAGCGCCGCGAGGCCCTGATCCACTTTGCATCACGCAACGCCATGGATATCGACGGGCTCGGCACGCGCCTCATCGAGGACCTGACCGAATTCGGCTACGTGCATACGCCGGCGGACCTGTACCGCCTGGGACTGGATGATCTTTTGGCGGCAAAGCGCAGGGCCGATGAGCGCGATGGGACCACGCCGGAAACAGTGCGCAAGGGCAAGGTCGCCACGCACTGGGCTGAGAAGCTCCTGGATGCCATCGATGCCAGCAAACACACCCGCCTGTCGCGCTTCCTGTTCGCCCTGGGCATCGACCACGTTGGAAGCGTTACTGCAAAAACCTTGCACAAGTGGCTGGGTAGCCTTGCAATTATCCGCACGGCCCCGGCCATCGTCCTCAGCGGATTGCCGGACATCGGCGCCGAGGTTGCCAACGCCATCGCCACATTCTTCCGGCAGCCGGGGAACAGCCGGGTAGTCGACGACCTGCTTGCCCGGGGCATCACCTTCGATGACGAACAGGCGCCGTTACCGGCACTGCGCGAGCGGCTGGACCTGGCCATGCTGCTGCAGTCGGCATCTGTCAGCAAGCTGGGTCCGACGGCGGCACGGCGCCTGGCCGCACGGTTTTCCACCCTTGACGATCTGCTCGACGCCGGACCGGCCGGCTGGGCGGCGGCGGGCCTCACTGCCGCGACCGTGCGCGGGCTGGAGGCATGCCTGGCGGATGCGGATGCCGTCGCCGCCTTGCGTGGCGCCGACGCCGCCATGCAACGCATCGTCGCGCAGATACCGGCCACCCCGGCCACGCCGGTGGCCTTGCCGCTCGATGGCCGTACGGTTGTCCTCACGGGCACGCTGGCCGGCATGACGCGGGACGTGGCCAAGGCGCGGCTGGAAGCGCTGGGCGCCAAGGTTTCCGGCAGCGTCTCCAGCAGGACCAGTTTCGTGGTCGCAGGTGAGGCGGCTGGTTCCAAGCTGGCCAAGGCACGCGAGCTTGGCGTCGACGTCCATGACGAGGCGTGGCTGCTCGATTACCTTGGCCAGCACCCGGCATGAATCCATCGCGGCGTGCCATGTTCGAGCTGCGCGCCCGCCTGTATGCGCTGGTGCGGACGTTCTTTGCGCAACGCGGCGTCCTCGAGGTCGAAACCCCCGTCCTGTCCGCCGCAGGCAATACCGAGCCCAACATCGAAGGCTTCGTGACCGCGTTTCGTGGGCATGTCGATGCCGGCGCCCCCACGCGTTATCTGCGTACTTCGCCCGAATACCCGTTGAAGCGACTGTTGGCCGAGGGCCTGGGCGACTGTTACGAGCTTGGCCGCGTGTTCCGCAATGGGGAAGCGGGTCGTCGCCACAACCCCGAGTTCACCCTGCTTGAGTGGTATCGCGTGGGCATGGACGTGGTGCAGCTGGCAGCGGAAACCGCGGCCCTGGTCCAGGCCACCCGTGCCCTCGGACCGTCGGGGGCGGGCGAGGGCGAGGGCGGTACACTCGTCACCACCTACCGTGAGTTGTTTCTCGCAGCGGTCGATCTGGACCCGTTCCGCGCTACCGACGAGGCGCTGCGCGGACCCCTTGCCCGTTTCGACGTCGAACCGCGCGGGCTCGAGCGCGACGACTGGCTTGATCTCCTGTTCACGCACTGCATCCAGCCACACTTTCCGCGTGGCCGCATCACGGTCATCCACGAGTGGCCTGCGACACAGTGCGCGCTGGCACGCATCCGGCGCGGCGATCCGCCGGTGGCCGAGCGCTTCGAGTTGTACCTGGGCGTGCATGAGCTCGCCAACGGCTACCACGAACTCAATGATGCGGCCGAGCAGCGCGCGCGCTTCGAACACGAGAACCGGCACCGGCGGCGGCGTGGCCAGGACGTGTTACCGCTTGACGAAAAGCTCCTCGCCACGCTCGATGCACTGCCCGATTGTGCCGGCGTGGCGCTGGGCATCGAGCGCCTGGTGATGTGCCTGCTCGGCAGCGACGACATTGCCGATGCCATGGCGTTCACCTTTGCCGACGCCTGAGGGCGTTCCAGGCCACACCATACGGGGCCGGGGGATCGTGTCCACGAACGTCGATCACCGCTATCCTCCCCCGGACATGGCGTCACCGGACTTCCGGTACCGGCGCCACGTCGGATTGCATTCAAACCCGGAACACACAGCTTGCAAAAGGTATCGCCCATGCCAGGCCATCGTTCGCCGCCGCACCCCGAGACACCCTACCTGTTGTTGAACCGGACCAAGGTCGCACGCAACATCGCGCGCCTGCAAGCGCACCTGGCGTCGCTTGGCGTGGCGCTGCGCCCCCACGTCAAGACCGCCAAGTCGCTGGACGTCATCGGGATGCTGTTCCCCAGGGACCCTGGTCCGATCACCGTGTCGACCCTCGCCGAGGCGGCGTTTTTCGCCGCGGCCGGTTATC
>CAYOEF010000078.1:0-10188 GCA_964402805.1 uncultured Rhodanobacteraceae bacterium
ACCGGTGGTCGCGTCTCGAGGGCCTCTCTCGGTGCACCGGGTGCCGTGCCCGCGCGACGGGCGTCAGGGTTCGAAGCTGGCGGCAATGGCGGTGGCGGCACGCAGGCCCTGCTCCGTGGCACGTGCGGCATTGAGTCCGGCGGTGTCGAGTGCGCCGCCGATCACGGTGTGGGCGATGCCGGCGTGTTCCAGGGCCGCGGCCAGGCGCGTGTCCGGCACCTGGCCCGCCGCGATCACGATGGTGTCGGCCTGGACCAGGCGCTCGTCCGGTGCGGGGGCTTCGGGTGTACTCCGCGGTGGAATGATCCACACGCCTTCGGGGGTAATCCGCTGATAGGTGACGCCGGTGAGCGTGTGCACGCCCGCCGCGCGAATGGCGGCGACAACCGCCCATCGCGTCGACGGTCCGATGCCTTCGCCAATCCGGCCATGCCGGCGCATGATGGTGACCTCGCGGGCGCCGGGACGTGCTGGTGCCGTCGCGGGCGGTGCCTGGTCCGGCCCCAGTCCGTAATCACGGACAAAGTGCTGCCTGGCAGTGCCATCATCGGAATCATTGCCGCCGGGATTGGCCAGCAGTTCGGCCAGGTCGACCGCGATGCCGCCGGCACCGATCACGGCGACGCGCGCCCCCACGGAGGCCGGATCGGCGAAGACATCGCGGTAGGTCACGACCTGGGGCAGGTCCGATCCCGGCAGTTCGACCTGGCGGGGGGTTACTCCGCAGGCCACGATGACGTGCGCATAGCCGCGCAACACATCCACGTCGGCACGGGTCGATGCATGCACGTGCACGCCGAGCCGCTCCAGTTCGTGCTCGAAATAGCGGATCGTCGCGCCATAATCGGCCTTGCCAGGCACCATGCGCGCCAATCTGAACTGGCCACCGATTTCCGCCTCGGCCTCGAACAGGTCGACCTCGATACCGTGCCCGGCCAATGTCGCGGCGGCCTGCATGCCGGCCGGGCCGGCGCCGACCACCGCCACGCGTGCGGATGCGCGCCCACCGGTCGGCGACGGAAATTCCGGCTCATGGCCGGCCCGCGGATTGACCGTGCACGTCACCGGCTGCTCGGTGAAAGACAGGTCGATGCACAAATTGCAGGCGATACACGTATTGATGAGCGCGGGCCGGCCTTCGTGCGCCTTGGCCATGAGGGCCGGATCGGCAAGAAACGGACGCGCCATCGACACCATGTCGATTTCGCTGGCGGCAAGAAAGGCTTCGGCCTGTTCCAGCGAATTGATCCGGTTCGAGCCCACGACCGGCGCGCCCGAGCCGTTCGCGCGCAGGGCGCGGCGGATGCGTGCGGCGGCTGCGATCCACATGCCATGCGGAACCAGCGACTGTACGGTTGGCGTGCGTGATTCGTGCCAGCCGATGCCGACATTGACGGCATCCGCGCCGGCGGCGGCAAGATCCACGGCAAGCGCATCCAGTTCCGCCGCAGTCGAGGACCCGGGCATGAGATCGTTGCCGGACGTGCGCGCGATGACCGGAAACGCCGGCCCGACCGCACTGCGAATGGCCTTCAGCACCGCCACCGGGAATTCGCGACGGGCCTCGGCCGAGCCGCCCCACCGATCCGTGCGCTGGTTGGTCAGGGGCGAGGCGAACTGGTTGATCAGGTAGCCTTCGGAGCCCATCACCTCGACCGCGTCGAAGCCGAGTTTGAGCGCGGTGCGCGCGCCACTGGCGAAATCGGCGATGGTGACGGCGATGTCCGCATCCGTCATGGCGTCGGGCATGCAATTGGAAAAACGACTGAACACGGCCGAGGGTGCCAATGGCGTGAAGCCGAACGCATCCGGAAATGCATAACGGCCCGCATGGAACAGTTGCAATGCGATATGTCCGCCCGCCGCGTGGACCATCTCGACCACGCACGCAAGCCGATCCTGGTCGGCAGTCCTCGTCAACACCGCATAACCGCGCCCGCCCGCACCGGCCTTGTTGACGGCGATGCCACCGGTCACGATGAGATCCGCGCCGCCACGCACGCGCTCGATATAGAAGGCCGCAAGCGCGGAGCCGTCGCCCACGGTCTCCAGGTTCAGATGCATCGCCCCCATCATGACCCGGTGGCGCAGTTCGAGGCGGCCAATCCGGATCGGGCTGAAGACGTGGTCGAGCACGTGCGGTTTACCGGTGCGGACGCTCGGGAAGGCTGAGCGGTTCGCTCGTATCGGACCAGAACGGCGGCGAGATTACCGACAGGCCACCATCCACGATGAGGGTCTGCCCGGTGATGTAGCTCGACTTCCCGCCGAGCAGGAACATTACCGCATCGGCCATCTCATCGACGGTGCCGGGCCGCTTGAGCGGGATCTTGTCAAGCACCGGCTGCATCGGTGCCTGGCCGGGAACCCGCTCGTAGAAGTAATGCAGTGAATCGGATTCGATCAGGCCGCCGCTGACCCCGTTGACGTTGATGCCGTAGTCGGCGAATTCGATCGCCATGTAGCGGATCATGGCCTCCACGGCAGCCTTGTAGGAGCCGAGCGCGGCATACGTCGGGTAGGCGTGCTGGCTGCCGTAGCTGGTCAGCGCGACGATGCGCCCGCCGCGATCCATGAGCTTGACCGCCTCCTGGGAGCCGAGCACGAACGGACGCACGTTCATCGCATAGGAGCGATCCAGGTGATGTGTCTTGAGGTCCATGATGCGCTTGAACGCCGCGGCAGCGGCATTGCTGACGAAATAGTCGACACGACCGTACCGATCGGCGGCGACGTCGAACAGGCGCTGGATGTCCTCCGGACTCTCGATGTCCGCCTGCACCGCCACGCCATCCCCACCCTGTTCACGCAGGCTGGCGACGACCTTTTCGGCAAGTTCGGCGTTCTTCTTGTAATTGACCACCACCGCGGCGCCTTCGGCGGCAAGCATCTGCGCGACGCGGGCCCCGATGCCACGCGACGCGCCCGTAATGACAGCAACTTTACCGGTCATGTCGATTCCTTGTTGTTGGCGGCATGCGCCTTGGTTGCATGTGCGAATACGTCCCGCGCAACGACGGTCTTCTGGATTTCGTTGGTGCCTTCCTCGAAGCGTTGCGCACGCGCATCACGATACACGCGCTCGATCTTGTGCGTCTTGAGATAGCCGCGCCCGCCATGCACCTGCAAGGCCTTGTCGGTCACGCGGGTCAGCATGTCGACCGCGGTCATCTTCGCCATCGACGACAGCATGCCCGCGTGCCCGTCCCCCGCCTGCCAGCGCGCGGCGGCCTCGAGGGTGAGCGCACGCGCGGCGGCGATGTCGGCCTCGTTTTCGGCAATCATGAAGGCAATCGCCTGGCGTTTGGCCAGCTGCCGGCCAAAGGTCACGCGCCGCAGCGCGTAGTCGACGGCAAGCTCCTGCGCGCGTTCGGCAAGACCGACGCAGCTCATGGCCACCGAGATGCGGCTGGGGGTGAGGAATCCGCCCAGCGCGACGGCCAGTCCGTCACCCTCCTCGCCGAGCCGGTTGGCGACCGGGACGGGCGTATCACGATAGGTGAGTTCGACATGGTCGGTACCATGCACGCCCATCGCGGCGGAGGTGTCGACGACCTCGACGCCACCGGCGTGGCGGTCGACCAGCAACGCCACGGTACCATCCTTGCCGGAACTGCCCTCGAGGCGCGCGAAAAGCAGCCAGTAATCGCAACGCATCCCGAAGGTGATCAGGTGCTTGCGGCCCGACAGGTAATAGGTGTCGCCCTCGCGGCGCACGGTGCTGGTGATGTCGGCACCGGTGCCGTTGTCGGGTTCGGTGAGCGTGAAGGCGACCTTGATGTCCCCGGCGATCGACGCGCGCACGAAGCGGTTGCGCTGGTCCTCGTTGGCGAAGGGATTCATCGCCCGCCACGTGCCGTTGACGACGTGCACGATCATGCGGATGGACGCGTGGGCGCGCGAGAAGACCTCCATGAGGCCCATCCACTGCACAAAGCTGAGGCCACGCCCGCCAAGCGCGACCGGTGCTGCCAGCGACAGGTAGCCAAGCTCCCGCAACTCGGTCCACAGCGCCTCGGGAACCGGCTCGTCCGACGCCTCGATGCGCTCGCCCCAAGCCTCGCCCGGGCCCGTCACCCACGCGGTCACATCCTCGAGCAGCGCCCGGTACTGGTTGCCGTCGATTTCGCTGCCGCGTCCATCCGCGGTAATGGTGCTCACTTGGACTTCTCCCTTGAAGCGGTTTCCCGCTGCGACACGAGTCCCCTGGTTTTTTCGCGCAACACGAATTTCTGGATCTTGCCTACCGCGTTGCGCGGAATCGCGTCGATGATCTCGAGGCGCTCCGGCCAGTAATGCTTGGACACCTCGTGTTCGTCAAGGTATTGCTGCATGCCGGCGAACGTCAGCGAGCCACCCGGCTTCAATACCACGAACACGCAGCCACGTTCACCAAGGCGCGGATCGGGCATGGCCACCAGCGCAACCTCCTCGACCTGCGGATGCCGGTACAGCAGTTCCTCGATCTCGGCCACGGGAATCTTTTCGCCGCCACGGTTGATGACATCGCGAACCCGCCCGGTGATGCGCAGGAACCCGTCGTCGTCCAGGGTCGCCAGGTCGCCTGTATGGTACCAACCATCAGCCGTGAAAGCCTCGGCGGTGAGATCGGGACGGTCCAGATATCCGGTGAACATCGTGTTGCTCTTGAGCTCGAAATTGCCTTCCGCACCGGGTGGCAGCAACCTGCCCTCGTCATCGACGATGCGCAACTCGACGCCATCCAGGGCCCGCCCATCGGTACCCCACACCTTCGCCGTTTCGTCACCCGGCGCGGCGAGCGCGCCGAGGCAGGTTTCGGTCGTGCCGAATGCGCCGCAAACGGCCGTCCCCAGTACGCGTGTCGCGCGTTCGGCGAGGGCACGCGGTACAGCGGCGCCGGTGGCCACGAATATGCGCAGCGTGTCAGCCCGTTGCGCACCGTCCTCGACGGCCTTGACCAGGTCGGTCAGGAACGGTGTGGCGGCTTGCACGAAGGTTCCCTTCCAGCCGCGCAGCACGGTCAACGCCCGCTCGGCATCCCACACTGCCTGCAGGAGCTGTGGTGCGCCAAGCGTGAACGCGAGCCACATGCCGTACAGGAAGCCGGTCTGGTGTGCCAGGGGCGAAGGGATGTAGATCGAATCGTCCGCGCCCAGGCCAAGATGCTGGACCTCCATCGCCGCGGCGCGCGACAAGGTGGCATGCGTGTGGATCACGCCCTTGGGCTCGCCCGAGGTACCGGAGGTGAACAGCAGCTGCGCCGGTGCGCCGGCGTCGGGCCAGTGCGCGTCGATGGTTTTCTCGTCGATCACCGTCGCATCGAGTTCGGCATCCCAGTCCCGCCAAAGCACGCCACCGCCTGCGGGCAGATTCGCCCCGCCAGGCCGCGTGCCGATGACCATGACGTCGGTAAGCCGGATGCCGTCGCGGGCGCCGTCGTCCTGCGCCTGGCCGAGCAATGCGGCGACCTCTTCGCCGTAGCGACGTCCGCGGAACTCCTCGGGCACGATGAAAAGGCGGGCCTGCGAGCGCTGCAGCGCGAACTTCACCTCGCGCTGCCGGAAAATCGGCATGATCGGGCATACGACGGCGCCGATGCGCATGGCGGCTACGGCAATGACGACGAATTCGGCCCAGTTCGGCAGTTGGATGGCGACGCGCTCACCCGCCGTGACGCCGGTGTGAAGCAACAAGGTGGCAGCACGGTCGACCCGGGTGTTGAGCTCGGCCCAGGTGAGGTAGGACGTCCGTTCGGGGCGGGCATCCACCACGGCGATCGCGCCGGGCTTTTCCTGTGCCCAACGATGCACCCAGGCTTCCCCGGTGACACGCGCCGCACGATCTACCGCCGCCTGCGCCATTTCGCGTGTGCGCAGCGGACCACGCTGGCCCGGTGCATTGTTCTTCTCCACGCGCATGTCCAGGCCAAACGTCTCCATGGCCTGCAGGAAACGGGGATAGGAGATGCGGTAGGCGTTGGGATACGTCAGCGTCGACAACCCTTCGGCCGCCGACGCGGCCACCGCGAGCGACATGAGGACGCGGTGGTCGTTGAAGCTGGACAAGTCCGCCGCATGCAGCGAGCGCACACCACGCACGCGCAGGCTGGAGCCGTCGAAATCGAGATTGCCGCCCATGCTGTTGAGCTGCAGCATCGCCGTCACGCGGTCGGATTCCTTCAGGCGCACGTGCTCGACGTTGGTGAAACACGTTTCCCCGTCGGCCACGCTCGCCATGGCCGACAAGATCGGCAGCATGTCCGGAATGTCACGGCAATCGATCGTCACCGGCCGCATGCGGATCCCGTCATGGGCGATGCGCAGGCCGCCGGCTTCCTCGTCGACCTCCATCGGCACGCCCATGGCCGATGCGATGTCCAGGAAATCCGCTTCCGGGTGATCCACGTCCGCGGCCCGCACGTGGTGCAGGCCCTCGAGCACGATGTCGGCGCGATGCATCGCCGCGACCGCCACGCCAAATGCCGCCGAGCCGATATCCGGCGGGATCGTGACGTCGGCCGGGTGCGCGATCTGGTTCGGCTCGACCTCGTAGCGCAGGCCATCCGCGCTTGCGCTGGCCTCGAGGCCGAACAAATGCATCATCCGGATCGTCAGATCGATGTAATTGCGCTCGTTGAGGACGCCGTCGACGACGATGGTGGTCTTGTTGGTGGCAAACGGCGCAAGCAGGATGAGTCCGGAAATCCACTGCGACAACGTGCCGTCGATGTGCACTTCCCCGCCGCGCGGGCGGCCCGCCTTGACTGAAATCGGCGGGCAATCGGTGGGCGAGGACACCTCGACGCCCATCTGCCGCAACGCCTTGAGCAGAGGCCCGATGGGACGATGCTGGAAATACTTCTGTCCGGTGACGATGACGTCCGATTCCGACAGCGCCGCCAGGCCCACCATGAAGTAGAGCGTGGTCCCCGAATTCCCTGCGGTGATGGACTCCTCGCGAGGCCGGTAGCGGCCACCGTGGACGACGAAGGTGTCGTTGTCGATGTCGATGCGGATACCGAGGCTGCGCAGCAGGTCGACGGTGTACTGGACGTGGCGAGCGTCGGTCAGGCCGGTGATCCGGCTGACGCCGTCGGCGAGCGATGCCAGCATCAGCGCGCGATGCGCGTGATACTTGGAGTTGGGTACCTGGACATGGCCATGGAGACGAGCACGCGAACCGAGTACGGATAGATACATGGAAACTGGCCCAGCGGAAACGCGGTAAAAGTAAGAGCGGCACGAAACACGGTCAAGCCCCACCCACGTGCAGCTACCCGGCGCGGCGACCTGCCAGTCGATCGGCAAGCACGTCGTCGATGCCGTAGGTTCCGGCAGGCTGATGCGCCAGCCACGCGGCGGCGGCGAGTGCGCCACGCGCAAAGATGCCACGGTCGGTCGCACGGTGGGTCAATTCGACGCGCTCGCCACGCGTGGCCAGCATGGCGGTGTGCTCACCAACCAGGTCGCCGCCACGCACCACGGCAAACCCGATACTGCCCGAGACGCGCTCGCCCGTGTGCCCGTGGCGCGCGTAGGCGGCCACATCCTCGAGATGCACTCCGCGCCCGGACGCCGCCGACTCGCCCAGCGCCAGCGCGGTGCCGGACGGCGCATCCTGCTTGTGCCGGTGATGAGCCTCGATGATTTCGAGGTCCCAGTCAGGCAACGCGGCGGCGGCATCACGCAACAGGCGTGCCAGCACGGCGACTCCGAGGCTGAAATTGGCCGCGCGCAACACGGCGATGCGCTCGCCGGCGGTCACGAGACGTTGCTCGAGGTCGGCGCCGAGGCCGGTCGTCCCCGTGACCAGGGCCGTACCGTGTTGCTCGCAATGAGCCAAGGCCGGGGCAAGGCCGGCTGGCGCGCTGAAATCGACGATGACGTCCAACTCCGGCGCCTCGCGCCAGTCCGTGGCGAAGCAGAGGGCGCCCGTGTGCCCGGGCAAGCCTGCCGGCTTCCCGACCAGGTCCGAATCGGAAGCAATGACGGCATGGGCCAGCGTGAATCGCGAATCATCGCGCAACAGGCCGATCAGGGCGGTTCCCATACGCCCCGACGCACCATTGATACCCAGTCGAATCGGCGTTTTCATGGCATCGCCTCAATGGAAACCGCGCCATCGTAGTACATGCACCACGCTGGTGCAGCGATGGGCCTAGGCCGTCTTGCGCGAAAAGAAGTCCTTGACGGTTTCCTTCCAGCTGCTGGCGCGTGGGGAATGCGCCTGCGCGGCGTCGGCGTCGGCGAAGGTGGCTTCGAACGCCTCCAGCAATTCGCGCTGTTTGGCGTCCAGGTGCACGGGTGTCTCCACCGTGACGCGGCACACCAGGTCGCCGGCGCGTCCGCCGCGCACGGGCTTGACGCCGCGCCCACGCAGCCGAAAACTCTGTCCGGTCTGGGTTTCCGGCGGGACCTGGATGTCGACTTCGCCGTCCAGGGTGGGCACCTTGAGCGTGGCGCCCAGGGCCGCCTGCGCAAAGCGGATCGGCACCTCGCAATAGAGGTCGCGCCCCTCACGCTTGAAGACGGCGTGCTCGCGCACGTGGATCTCCACGTACAGGTCGCCATCATGACCACCCGCCGGCGCCGCCTCGCCCTGCCCGGTCAGGCGAATGCGGTCGCCTTCGTCAACACCGGGGGGAATGGTGACTGCCAGGGTGCGGGTATCCTCGACCCTGCCCTGTCCGCGGCAGGTCTTGCACGGACGCTCGATCGTCCTGCCGCTGCCGCCGCAATGCGGGCAGGTCTGCTGCACGGAAAAGATGCCGTTTTGCATGCGCACGCGGCCGTGGCCGTTGCACGTGGCGCAGGTGGTCGTGCGGCCGTCTTCGGAACCCGCCCCATGGCACGTTGCGCAGGTGACCAGGGTGGGAATCTCGATGTCGCGGGTGACGCCGAACACGGCCTCCTCGAGATCGATCTCGAGGATGTAGCGCAGGTCGGCGCCGCGTTGCTGGCGCTGGCCGCGGCCACCGCCGAAGATATCGCCGAAGATGTCGCCGAAGATGTCCCCCATGTCGCCGAAGCCAGTACCGGCACCACCCATGCCCCCTTCGAACGCGGCATGCCCGTACTGGTCGTACATCGACCGTTTGCGCGAATCGGAGAGGATGTCGTAGGCCTCCTTGGCCTCCCGGAAACGCTCCAGCGCCTTGGGGTCATCCGGGCAGCGGTCAGGATGGCATTTCATCGCGATGCGGCGGAAGGACTTCTTCAGCTCGCCATCCGTGGCCGTACGGGAAACCCCCAGCACTTCGTAGTAGTCCCGCTTGATCATCTTGAAATAACCTTCTCAAAGCGACGGTCCGGCACGAACCAGATCGCTGCCACCAGCGCATAAAACACACATGCCAGCCATGGCAACCAGTGGACCACGACAAGGGCTGCAATATACAGTACCAGCGACAGCTTGCCCTTGGAGTCCCGCCCCAACACGCGCGACAGCTCCGAATCGCGGCCATTGACGATCACGATGCGCCGCTGCAGAAGCAGAAAACCGCCCGCGGCCATCAGCAGCACGAAGCCATAAAGTGCCACCGGAACCGTCGCAAAACGCGTTTCACTCATCCACGCGGTCGTGAACGGTATCAGGGTCATCCAGAACAGCCAATACAGGTTGGCCCAAAGTATGCCGCCACTGATGCGCCCGGTGGCCCGCAGCATGTGGTGATGGTTGTTCCAGTAAAGACCGATGTAGACGAAGCTGAGGATGTAGCTCAATGCGACCGGCCATTGTCCGAGCACGGCCGCCCACTCGGGTGTGTGTGGCGGCTTGAGCTCCAGCACCATGATGGTCAAGGCCACGGCCATCACGCCATCGGTAAATGCCTCCAGACGCCCTGTACCCATCCCCTGCTCCCACGACGACGACAGCCCGCCCCCTTGCACAAGGTGGGCGGGCTTCAACCCGTATCAGGCCTTACTTCTTGTCATCATCCTTGACCTCGGTGAACTCGGCGTCGACCACGTCGTCAGGCTGCGCAGATCCGCCCGGCGCGGCCTGTCCGGCACTGTCCTGGCCCGGCTGCGCACCGGCCTGCGATGCCGCCGCGAACAGGGCCTGCGCGGCCTGTTCCAGCTTCTGCGTCCGCGACTCGATGGCAGCCTTGTCGTCGCCATCCTTGACCTTCTTGAGGTCGGCCAAGGCCTCCTCGATGCCGCCGATGGCCGAACCGGCCTTGTCGCCGTGTTCCTTGATGGCGGT
>CAYOEF010000079.1:0-10172 GCA_964402805.1 uncultured Rhodanobacteraceae bacterium
AGGCGCTTTCCGCCATCGGCAGCAACTGGAACTTCAGGTCCTCCCTGGTGTAGCCGAAGGCCTGCTGGCGATCGAGGAGGTCGGCATTCTCGCTGAGCTTCGGAGGTGGCGCCGGCAGGTCGTCGAGGTGGATGCTGATGCGCTCGATCCACTGCCGGTAGGGCCTCGCGTTGGCGAGCTGGTCCTTGATCTCGCGATCACCGATGATGCGCCCGGCCTCCATGTCGATCAGCAGCATGCGCCCCGGCTGCAGGCGCCATTTCTTGACGATGTGCGACTGCCCGACCGGCAGCACGCCGGCCTCGGAGGCCATGATGACGAGGTCGTCGTCGGTGATGATGTAGCGTGCCGGCCTCAAGCCATTGCGATCCAGGGTCGCCCCCACCTGGTGGCCGTCGGTGAAGGCAATCGCGGCCGGCCCGTCCCACGGCTCCATCATCGCCGCGTGGTATTCGTAGAAGGCGCGGTGGTTGGTGTCCATCAACGCATGCTGTTCCCACGCCTCGGGAATCATCATCATCATGGCGTGCGCGAGCGGATAGCCCGCCATGGTCAGCAACTCAAGGCAGTTGTCGAACGAAGCGGTATCGGACTGGCCGGGATAGATCAGCGGCCACAGCTTTGGCAGGTCCTCGCCGAGCACGGCCGAGGAGATGGCCTTGGTACGTGCGTTGAGCCAATTGACGTTGCCCTTGACCGTGTTGATTTCGCCGTTGTGCGCGATCATCCGATAGGGATGCGCCAGCTCCCACGCCGGGAACGTGTTGGTGGAAAAGCGCTGGTGCACCAAGGCCAGCGCCGAGGTGGTGCGCGGGTCGGCAAGGTCCAGGTAATACCGCCCCACCTGGCCGGAGAGCAGCAGGCCCTTGTAGACCACGGTGCGCGTGGACATCGACGGTACGAAGTATTCCTGCCCGTGCTTGAGGTTCAGGGCGCGGATGGCGTGGCTGGCCGTCTTGCGGATGACGTACAGCTTGCGCTCCAGCGCATCGGGCACCATCACGTCACGACCGCGGCCGATGAAGATCTGCCGAATGACCGGCTCCTGCGATTTGACCTGCGCCGACATCTCCATGTCCCGATCGACCGGGACATCGCGCCAGCCGAGCAGCACCTGGCCTTCCGCACGCACCTTGCGTTCCAGCTCCTGCTGGCACGCCAGGCGCGAGGCCTCTTCCTTGGGCAGGAATATCATGCCCACGCCGTATTCCCCCGGCGGCGGCAGCGTCACGCCCTGCCGCGCCATGTCCTCGCGATAGAGGGCGTCGGGAATCTGGACCAGGATACCGGCGCCATCGCCCATCAACGGGTCGGCGCCCACGGCTCCGCGGTGATTCAGATTGCGCAGGATGGCCAGGCCCTGCTGTATGATCGCGTGGCTTTTGTGCCCCTTGATGTGGACGACGAAGCCCACGCCACAGGCGTCGTGTTCGTAGCGGGGGTCGTAAAGACCCTGTGCTTGTGGTTGGCGCATGGTATTTCACTGGCGGTCGCAAAGGCCCATTGGACACTTTACGCAAAAAGACGGCCATCGGTCCATTCCAATGCAACATATGGCGGAACGTTGCAGGTCTTTGCCGCTGGCAGCCGTGAGGGCACGGCACGCCGTGCCCGTACGGAATCGCGCTTTGCGGTACGCGGTATGCGTCGCACTCCTTCATGCGCGTACGGGCACGGCGTGCCGTGCCCCCGCATCCTGACCATTGACCACCAGCCATGCCGGCACTCGCCATTTTCATCGCCACGCTCGTCCTGGTCATCTGGCAACCGCGCGGGCTGGGCATCGGCTGGAGTGCCATGGGTGGGGCCGTGGTGGCGCTGCTCGTCGGCGTGGTGCCGCTGGCGGCGGTCGGGATCGTGTGGCACATCGTATGGGACGCGACGTTCACGTTCGTCGGGTTGATCGTCATTTCGCTGGTACTGGATGCGGCCGGGCTGTTCACGTGGGCGGCGCTTCACATCGCGCGCTGGGGCAACGGGCGCGGACACGTGCTGTTCCCGCTGGTGGTGTTGCTGGGCGCGGTCATTTCGGCGTTTTTCGCCAATGACGGCGCGGCGCTGCTGCTCACGCCGATCGTGATTGCCATCCTGCTTCGCCTGCGCTTCCCGCCGGTGGCGGCGTTCGCCTTCATCATGGCCACGGGTTTCATCGCCGACACGGCCAGCGTGCCGCTGGTGATCTCCAACCTGGTCAACATCGTGAGTGCAAACTTCTTCGGTGTGTCCTTCGCGCGTTACGCCGTGGTCATGATCCCGGTGGACCTGGTCGCAATCGGCGCGACGCTCGGTGTGCTCTGGCTTGCCTTCCGTCACCGGATTCCACGCACTTACGCCGTGGCGGAACTCGACCCGCCTGCCAGTGCGATCGTTGATCGCCAGGTTTTTCGCGCGGCCATGCCGACGCTCGCGGTGATACTGGCGGCCTATTTCACGCTGGCGCGATGGCACGTTCCGTTTTGCGTGGTGACTGGCTGTGGCGCACTGTTCCTGCTTGCCATTGCCGGCCGCACAGGACAATCGGATCGGCATGCCGTGCTGGATTTGCGGTCGATCCTGCGCCACGCGCCGTGGCAGATCGTGTGGTTCTCGCTCGGCATGTATCTGGTCGTCTACGGACTCGGCCAGGCGGGGCTTACCCGCCACGGCGCCTGGGTACTCCACTGGCTCGGTCACCAGGGCGTCCTGGTGGCAACGGTCGGTACCGGGTTGTTGACCGCCGCGTTGGCGTCGATCGTCAACAACCTGCCATCGACGCTGGTGGGTGCGCTGGCCATCGCCCACGCCGACGTGCCGGACCTCACCCGCCACCTGATGGTGTTTGCCAACGTCATCGGCAACGATCTCGGGCCCAAGCTCACGCCCATCGGCAGCCTCGCCACGCTGTTGTGGCTGCATGTGCTGGCCGGCAAGGGTTACCGCATCGGCTGGGGCCAGTACATGAAGGTCGGACTGCTGCTGACGCCGCCGGTGCTGGTGGTCACGCTCGTGGTGCTTGCCCTGTGGCTGCCGTTGGTCACGTGAATGCGTCCCGCCGTCACGCACCGCCGGGTGACAGTCCCACGGCACGGGGTAACAATGCGGCCATGACGATCCCGATCCTCATGTCCTGGAGTGGTGGCAAGGACTGTCTCATGGCGCTGTCCCGGCTGCTCGCGGATCCGCGCTGGCACGTCGTTGCGCTTCTGACGACTGTGAACAGCCGCCATGACCGCGTCGCCATGCACGGCATACGCAACGACGTGCTGCGGGCCCAGGCGGATGCGCTGGGCTTGCCGTTGGTCGAATCGCGGCTGGAGGGGCGTGTCGACAACGCCACCTACGAGGCAGCCATCGAGGCAACGCTGCACGAGGCCGGTGCGCGCTGGCCGGGCGTCCGCCACTGTGCTTTCGGCGACATTTTCCTTGCCGATGTACGTGCCTGGCGCGAGCGCCAGCTGGAACGCATCGGCTGGCGCGGCATCTTTCCGCTGTGGGAGGAGGAAACGGCACGGTTGGCGCGGGCCTTCCACGCCGCGGGCCATCGGGCGCACGTCGTATGCGTGGATACCTCGCAACTCGATGCCGCGTTTTGCGGGCGCGAGTTCGATGCCGCCTTCGTGGACGAGTTGCCGGCCGGCGTCGATCCCTGCGGCGAAAATGGCGAGTTCCACACACTCAGCTACGCCGGTCCGCTGTTTGCGCGCGCGCTGGAACTGCATCGTGGGGCATCCGTGCTGCGCGACAAGCGCTTCCAGTACGCCGACTTCGAACTCGCCCGGCATGCCTGATCCTTCGCACGTGCTGCCCGATTCGCTGCGCGACGGCCTGCGCCTCGTCTTCTGCGGGACCGCGCCGAGTCGCCGCTCGGCCGCCGTGGGTGCCTACTATGCGCATCCCGGCAACCGTTTCTGGCATGCTCTGGCCGCGTGCGGGCTGACGCCGCGTCTCTACGTACCACGCCAGTTTCGTGAGCTCCTGGATCTTGGCATCGGCTTCACCGACCTCGCCAAGCACCACTCGGGCAACGATGCCGACCTGCCCCGTGATGCCTTCGACGCGGTCGATCTGCGCGCAAAGCTCCTGCGCCATGCGCCCGGCACGGTCGCCTTCACCAGCAAGCGGGCCGGCGGTGCCGCTGCCGGGCACCCGGTCGACTATGGCCTGCAGGGCTGGACCATCGGCACATGCGATGTCTTCGTGCTGCCGTCGCCCTCGGGGCAGGCACGCCGCTACTGGGATATCGGACCATGGCGGGAACTGGCCAGGCATGTCGCCGCGCCGGGATGACGCCACCATCGTTCACGAATGTTCCGGCCGGACCGGTCGTACACCCGCCCTAACGCAAATCCCGGCGCGTGGACCAGGCCTGCATGGGCCAAAGCGGGGTGGGTACACTGGAACTCCCGAGCCCGCCATGACGCCCCGCCCATGACCACGCCTGCACCACCCGCAAAGGGTCACGCCACGAAGCGCTTTCCGTCCCTGTCCCACTGGGGCGCGTTCACCGCCGTCGTGGAAAACGATCGACTGGTGCGCTGCGAACCGTTCGCGCTGGACCCGGCACCGTCACCGATCCTCGAGGCCATGCCCGGCATGGTGCATTCGCCGTTGCGCATTGCCCGCCCGGCCGTGCGCGCCGGCTGGCTGCGGCGTCGGCAATCGGGTGATCGCGCCGCGCGCGGGCACGAGCCGTTCGTGGAAGTCGCGTGGGACGAGGCGCTCGACCTGGTGGCCGAAGAGCTTGCCCGCGTGCGCAGCGGGTACGGACACGGGGCGATCTTCGGCGGGTCCTACGGCTGGTCGTCCGCAGGACGCCTGCACCACGCGCGCTCCCTGACGCACCGTTTCCTGCACAGCGGCGGGGGCTGCACCAACCAGGTCGGCAATTACAGCTGGGGCGCGGCCCAGTTCATCCTGCCGCACGTCATTGGCACCTATGCGCCGGTTACCGGCCGCGAGACGGACTGGCGCAGCATTCTCGACCACACGGAGCTGTTCATCGCCTTTGGCGGGCTGCCGATGCGCAATACACAAGTCACTTCCGGCGGCGCCGGCGCGCACAGCACGCACGCGTGGGTGGAAAAGGCCATACGCAGCCGCATCGAATTTGTCGTCATCAGCCCGACGCGCGCGATACCCGCGGGCATGCACGCACGCTGGTTGACGATCCGGCCCGGTACCGACACGGCGTTGATGCTGGGCATGGCGCACACGTTGCTGCGGGAGGGCTTGCACGACGCGGAGTTCCTGACCAAGTACTGCGTCGGTTTCGAGCGTTTCGCCGCCTACGTGCTCGGCAACGACGACGGCCAGCCCAAGGATGCCGCATGGGCGTCCGCGATCTGCGGCATCGACGCCGGCGTGATTGCCAACCTGGCACGCCGGGCGGCGCGCCGGCGCACCCTGGTCAACTGCACCTGGGCGATACAGCGCGCCCAGTATGGCGAGCAACCGTATTGGGCCAGTATTGCCCTGGCCGCCATGCTCGGCCAGATAGGGTTGCCCGGTGGCGGCTTCGCCTTCGCGCACGGTTCCATCAACGGCGCCGCCAGCCCGCGCACGGATGTGCCGGCGCCGGAAATGCCGCGCTTGCCGAATCCGATCGCGCGCACGGTACCGGCGTCGCGCTGGATCGACATGTTGCTGCACCCCGGCGCGACGTACGCATTCAACGGCCATGAGGAAACCTACCCGGACATCCGGCTCATCTACTGGGCCGGGGGCAATCCGTTCCACCACGGCCAGGATCTCAACCAGCTGGTGCGGGCCTGGCGCAAACCTGAAACCGTTATCGTGCACGACAGCTGGTGGACCCCGGTCGCGCGCCGGGCCGATATCGTGCTGCCGGCAACGACTTCGCTCGAGCGCAACGACATCGGCGGGTCGTCCACCGACCAATTCGCCATGGCCATGCACCAGGCATTGCCACCGCAGGCATCGAGCCGCAACGATTTCGACATCTTCCGCGAGCTTGCCGCCCGCGCGGGCCACGAAGCCGCATTCACCGCCGGACGCGACGAGAGCGCGTGGTTGCACGCAATCTACGCCCGGATGGCCACGAAATGGCAAGCCGCCGGCGCCGACATGGGCGACTTCGATGCATTCTGGTCAAGGGGCTACGCCGAGTTGCCGCAGCCGGCCCGTCACGCTGTGCTGTTCGAGGATTTCCGGCGTGCGCCGGACGACTCGCCACTCGATACGCCCAGCGGGCGCATCGAGTTGTATTCGGACACGATCGCCGGATTCGGCTACGCCGATTGCCCGCCGCACCCGGCCTGGCTGGCGCCGGTGGAGTGGCTGGGCGCCCCACTTGCCAAGCGTTGGCCGCTGCACCTGCTCACGCCGCAGCCAAGCGGGAAACTCCATTCCCAGCTGGACCCCGGCTGTACCTCCAGCGCCCGTGACAAACGCAACGGGCGGCAATGCGTGCGCCTCAACCCGGACGATGCGCAACGCCGCGGCATCGGCGATGGCGACCTGGTGCGTGTATTCAACCAGCGCGGGGCATGCCTGGGAACTGCGGTGATCGATGCCGACGTCATGCCCGGCGTGCTGGTGATGGCGACCGGCGCATGGTTCGACCCGTGTGACGAGGATCTGGAATGCCACGGCAACCCCAATGTCCTGACGCTGGACATCGGCACGTCAAGGCTGGCGCAGGCATGCTGTGCGCAAACCGCACTGGTCGACGTCGAACGCCGGGATGGCCCGGCGCCGCCCGTGCACGCGTTTGAACCACCCCGCCTGGAACACGCAACCGAAACGGACTGAACAAACTCCACGCGCGTCCCGGTACGGGATGCATTGCCATCAGCGGCCGTAGACATCCTCGAAACGCACGATGTCATCCTCGCCGAGATAATCGCCCGATTGCACCTCGATCAGCTGCAGCGGCTCGGTACCGGGGTTTTCCAGGCGATGTTTCGTCCCGATGGGAATGAACGTGGACTCGTTCTCATGCAGCGCGAACACGTCCTCGCCACGCGTCACGCGCGCGGTACCGCTCACGACCACCCAGTGCTCCGCGCGATGATGATGCATCTGCAGGCTGAGCTTGCCGCCCGGCTTGACGGTGATGCGCTTGACCTGGAAGCGCTCGTCCTTGTCGACCGAATCGTACGCACCCCAGGGGCGGTACACCTTGCGGTGCAGCTCCGTCTCGCCGCGCCCACCCTGACGCAGTTGCGCGACGACTTCGCGCACGCGCTGCACCTGGTCGCGCCGGGCCACCAGCAGGGCGTCGTCCGTATCCACCACTACGGTGTCATGCATGCCGATCATGGCCACGAGCCGACGCCCGGCCCAGGCCAGAGTGTCCTCGCAGTCGATGGCAAGGACGTCGCCACGATGGGCATTGCCGGCCGCGTCGCGATCCAGCACTTCCCACAAGGCCGCCCATGAACCGACGTCGCTCCATCCCACATCCATGGGTACCACGCGCGCCGCGTCGGTCTTTTCCATGACGGCGTAATCGATCGAATCGGACGGGCAGGCCTCGAACGCAGTCCGGTCCAGACGCAGGAAATCCACGTCGTGCGTGGCGTCCGCGACTGCGCGTCGGCAGGCCTGCAAAATGTCGGGTCGGTAGCGGTCCAGTTCTTCCAGATAGCGCGAGGCGCGCAACAGGAACATGCCACTGTTCCATACGTACGTCCCGTCAGCCACGTAGGCGCGGGCGGTATCCGCGTCCGGTTTCTCGACGAATGCCATTACCGGACGCACGCCGTCCCCGGCTTCCATGCGGATATATCCGTAACCCGTTTCGGGGCCGTCGGGCACGATGCCGAAGGTGACCAGCGCGCCCGCGGCCGCCGTGCCAAGTCCCTGGCGCACCGCGTCATGAAATGCAGCCACATCGGCCACGACATGGTCGGACGGCAGGACCAGCAACACGGGATCGGCCCCGTCTTCGCATGCCTGCAAGGCCGCCACGGCAATCGCCGGCGCCGTGTTGCGACCCACCGGCTCCAGCATGATCGCATGCGGGCGGCAGTCGATCTGGCGCAACTGTTCGGCCACCATGAATCGATGCGCCTCGTTGGTGACCACCAGCGGAGCGGCGACTCCCGCCAGGCCGGCCACGCGCAGCCACGTCTCCTGCAACAGCGAGCGCTCGCCATCGAGGGCGAGAAACTGTTTCGGATGTCCGGAACGCGACAACGGCCACAACCGTGTGCCCGAACCCCCACACAAGATGACTGGTACAAGCAGGTCGCCCACGTCACGCTTCTCCTGGATACCAAGCGATGCAAGCGTGCATTATGCTGCAGCGCATGCAAAGCAAGCCAATCGACCGTGCCGCGGAACGCCTCGCATGGGTACGCCACGCGCTGGACAAAACCGACCTGGCGTTGCAGTCAGCCTCCAGCGATGCAAGTTTCCGCAGCTATTGGCGGACGGTCGGCATCACGCCAGGTTTGCTGGCAATGGATGCCCCGCCGCCGCAAGAAGACCTGCGGCCCTGGCTGGACATGCGCCGGCGGCTGGCGCATGCCGGCGTGCGTGTGCCGGACGTGCGAGCCAGCGACGAATCCCGGGGCCTCGCGCTGATCGAGGATTTCGGCAAGCGTTCGTGCCTGGATGCGCTGGACGACACGACCGTGGACGCCCTCTACGGCAAGGCGCTGGATACCCTGCTGCAAATGCAATCGCGCGCGGACGTCACGGCCCTGCCGGACTACGACACCACGCGCCTGCGCGATGAATTGGACCTGCTTCGCCCCTGGTTTCTCGAACGACATCTTGGACTGGCGCTGTCCCCGGCAAGCGTGGACGTCCTCGACGACGGTTTCGCGACCCTGATCGCCAGCGCACTGGAACAACCCACATGCTTCGTCCACCGCGACTATCACAGCCGCAACCTGATGCTCACCGCGGACGGCGGCCTGGGCGTCATCGACTTTCAGGACGCGGTACGCGGCCCCGTCACCTATGACCTCGTATCACTGCTGCGCGACTGCTACGTGGAATGGGACGAATCACAGGTGGACCGGTGGCGCGAGGCCTACCGCCAGCGCCTGGTCGACGCCCGCCTGTTGCCCGCGGACACCCGCGCCGAACGCTTCGAGCGCTGGTTCGACCTCATGGGCGTGCAACGCCACCTCAAGGTGCTTGGCATCTTCTGCCGGTTGTATATTCGCGACGGCAAGTCAAACTATTTGTCCGACCTGCCGCGCGTGCTCCGCTACGTGTTGCGCGTCGCGGCGCGCTATCCGGAACTTGCCGGCCTGGTCCGCCTGCTCCACGACGCCACGCACGGCCGTGACATCGACGCACCCTCGCCGCTGGACGGCGGACGGTCCGCGTGCACGCGCTGATTTTTGCCGCCGGGCTCGGCGAGCGCATGCGCCCGCTGACCGACCGGACCCCAAAGCCCCTGCTCCAGGTGCATGGCAAGCCCTTGATCGTCCATCATCTCGAACGCCTGGCGGCCTGCGGCGTACACGACGTCGTCATCAACACGTCGCACCTGGCCGGGCAGTTCCCGGCGCTGCTCGGCAATGGCGCGCGCTGGGGTCTCGACATCCACTATGCGTACGAAGGCAGGACGCCCCTGGAAACCGGCGGCGGCATGCTGCATGCCCTGCCGCTGCTGGGCGCCGAGCCGTTTCTCGCCGTCAACGGTGACATCCATACCGACTTCGCGTTCGACGGCCTGCCGAGCCGCCCGCGCGGGCTGGCCCACCTGGTGCTGGTGGACAATCCGCCTCATCACCCGGATGGCGACTTTGCGCTTGGCGATGACGGAACCGTCTCGGCAGACGCCGGGCCACGCCTGACGTTTGCCGGCATTGGCCTGTACGACCCGGGCATCCTCGACGGATGGCGGGGCATCATCGGCGCCGTACCCGGCGCCGACGCCAATCCGCCGCGGTTCAAGCTGGTGCCACTGCTGGTGGCTGCCATGCGCCACGGCGCGATCACGGGACAACACCACACGGGCGCCTGGACGGACGTCGGCACGCCACGGCGACTGGCAGCCCTCAATGCCTGACCTGGCTGCCGCGGTGGCGGCCCGCCGGATGTTGAATATTCGCCCCGCACACCATCGGCAGATGTTGAAAAAGGCCCGGGCCTGGCCTTTTTCAACGTAAAACCCGGGGCCGATTCAACAAGTCGTCACGGACGCCGCGCCAACTCCGGATTGTCCCGCGTCTTCGGCATGAGGTCCTTTTTGGACACGCCGAGCCAGA
>CAYOEF010000080.1:0-10160 GCA_964402805.1 uncultured Rhodanobacteraceae bacterium
CCTCCTGCATGCCATGCAGGCGCTCTCCCAGCTGAGCTATGGCCCCGTGACCAGAACGCGGTAGCGTAGTTACCACTAGTGCGCCAGTCAACCTTTTTTTGCGGCCACCACGGCATGCGACGGACGTCGCGTACAGCCGCGCCCGGTTAGACTTGCAAGGATATATCAGGATAGCGGCAGATGAACGAGGTAGCGTTTCTCCAGGACCTGGCCACCGTGATGATTGTCGCGGGTGTGACGACACTGGTGTTCCATCGCCTGCGCCAGCCGGTGCTGCTCGGTTACATCCTTGCGGGAGTCCTCATTGGACCGCATACGCCGATCGTGCTGGTGGATGATCCGCGCACCATCGCAAGTATTTCCAACCTTGGCGTGGTGTTGCTGCTGTTCACGCTCGGGCTTGATTTCAGCGTGCGCAAGATGCGCGAGGTCGGTGCGGGAGTGCTGGTTGCCACGGTTGCCGAGGTCGGGCTGATGCTGTGGATCGGCTACGGGCTGGGTCGTGCGTTCGGCTGGGGGGCGACCGACTCGATCTTCCTGGGGGCTATCGTCTCATTGACGTCGACGATGGTGGCCTCGCGCGTGCTTGCCGAGAACGGCCTCAAACACGCGTCGTTCTCACGTACGGTCGTTGGCATGCTGGTCGGGGAAGATGTCTTGACGATCATCCTCATCACGCTGCTTACGGCGGTGGCTATCAAGGGGACCGTGCAGGCCGACCAGGCGTTCACGGTGATCGGGCACCTGGGAATGTTCGTCGTGGTGGGGATGGTGCTGGGCTTGCTGTTGGTGCCCCGCCTGATCGACAAGGTGGCCGCTTACGGGCGCGATGAAATCCTGCTCATCGTCGTGCTCGGCGTCTGTTTTGGCGCCAGCCTGCTGGCCTCGAAGCTCGGCTTCAGCGTGGCCCTGGGGGCGTTTCTCGCCGGGGTGGTGGTGGCCGAGGCCGACAGTACGGCACGCATCGTGCACCTGGTGGATCCCCTGCGCGACATGTTTGCCGCCCTGTTTTTCGTGGCCATCGGCCTGCGCATCGACCCCAGCGTACTGGTTGCGTATGCCTTGCCGGCATTGGTCGTGGCGGCCGTCGTCATCGTGGGCAAGACCTTGTTGGTCAGCCTGGGTCTGTTCGCTACCGGCAAAAGCCCGCATGGCTCGCTGCGTGCCGGCTTCAGCATGGCGGTCATTGGCGAGTTTTCGTTCGTCATCGCCACGCTGGGCCTTGAACTGAACGCCACCAGCAGTTTCCTGTACCCGATTTCGGTGGCGGTGTCGGTCGTGTGCATGGCGGCCTCGCCGTACCTGGTGCGGCGCGCCGACACGATCATCAACACGATGAGCCATCTGGTGCCGCGGCCGGTCAGGGTGCTGGCGGTCAGTTACACGGGGTGGTTGCAAAGCCTGCGTCCGGTCAACGAGAACGCCGCCATTGCGGCCATGTTGCGGCGCTTTTTGTGGCACATCGGCGTCAACGTGGTACTGGTCGTTGCATTGTTCATGCTGGGGGCCTACGTCAACGCCAACAACTGGCGCTGGTTTTCGGAACTGGGTATCTATCGCGAGATGCGCCATGCCATCATCTGGGCCGCCGCCTTTTTCCTTTCGCTGCCCATGTTGATTGCCGTATACCGCAAGGCCGAAGCGTTGGGCATGCTGCTCGCCGAACTGGGTATTCGCGAGCGCTTTACGGGGCAGTACACCCATGCGATGCGCCTGGTACTGGCCCAGTTGATTCCGTTGGCGACGCTGCTGGGCCTGGCGTTGCTCGTGGGCGCTTTGAGTTCGACTATCCTTCCTTCACGTGGCATTCTCGTGGTACTGCTGGTGGCCGGCATCATCGTCGCCCTCATTCTGTGGCGTGGCCTGGTGCAGGTGCATGCGCGCCTGCAGGCCACGCTGCGTGACACGATTTACAAGCCACAGGACAAGCGTGAAGGCTTGTAGCACGTTCATCGGCACGGCATTTACCGGTTCTTTGCGCGCCGCCTGAATGGTACGGGCAATCGTCCGGAACCTTTGCATGCATGCATGGTCTACCCACGAACCGTTGCCAACATTTGCCGCGCAACGCACAATGACGCCTTTCCGGGCCGCTCATCGCTTTCCGGCATTACCACCGATATCTTGAATCCAAGGGAGTCACGAATGAAGCAAGTGTTTCGGCCCATGCTGCTGGCCACCGTCGTCGCCGCCACGTTGGGAGCGTCCACGGTCGCGTTTGCACAGTCCGGCAGTTCGACGCCGCCCAAGGTTGACAAGGCCAAGGCCAGCTACGTGGTGGGTTGGCAGATCGCCAGCCGCCTGCCGCCGCTCGTGCGTGAGCATGTGGATCCGAACATCGTGGCCAACGCGCTGCGGGATGCACTGTCCGGCAAAAAGCCCACCATGAGCAAGGCCGAGTTCACCAGCGTCGGCAAGGCATTCATGCAGGAACTCGAGACGGAGGCCAAGGCCAACTATGCCAAGGCCGCAGCCGAAAACGAGAAGGCAGGCAAGGCGTTCCTGGCCAAGAACCGCAAGGCGTCGGGGGTGCACGTCACATCCTCGGGCTTGCAGTACAAGATCCTGAAGCGTGGCACGGGTGCGCGCCCTGGCAAGGATGACGTGGTGCAGGTCGATTACGTCGGCAGCTTCCTCAACGGCGAGAAGTTCGATGCGTCGTCCGCGCATCCCAATCCCAAGGGTGGCACGTCCATGCCCATCGCCCTGTCGAACGTCATCCCGGGTTTTCGCGAAGGTCTCCAGTTGATGCAGGTGGGTGGCCACTACAAGTTCTGGATTCCCTCCAGCCTCGGGTATGGCTCCAAGCCGCGCAATGGATTCCCGCCCAACGCCACGCTCGTATTCGATGTCAAACTGGAAAGCACCAAGCCGGCACCGGCGGGCAACAGCAACAACTGACGCGTACCGGGGCAGGGAGGCATGGGCATCGCCTCCCTGCCGATTGCGGATGGTTGCCGGCGTGCATGAGCCGACCCATTCCATTTTGCACCCACCAGTGCCCGGCGTGTCGTGTTCGATGGTGCTGCCAACGCCTGCCGGTGGCCGTTGCAGGCATTGTGGTGTCGGCTCGTGCGCCTCGCGGGTGCCTGTTGCACGCAACTGCCCTGAACGGGGAAGGTTTTCATGAAGGTCACGATATTCGGCACGGGTTACGTGGGGCTCGTCACGGGTACCTGCCTTGCCGAGATGGGCAACCACGTGCTGTGCGTGGATGTCGATGCCGACAAGGTGGCGCGCCTGACGCGGGGGGAAGTCCCTATTTATGAGCCGCGCCTCGAGCCGATGGTGGCGCGCAACCACGCGGCTAGCCGACTGGACTTCACCACCGACGCGCGTGCGGCGGTCGGGCATGGCGAAATCGTGTTCATCGCCGTGGGCACGCCACCTGACGAGGACGGCAGCGCGGACCTCCACTATGTGCTTGAGGTGGCGCGCACCATTGGCACGCATATGTCCGGCTACACCGTGGTGGTCGACAAGTCCACCGTGCCGGTGGGCACGGCGGATCGGGTCCGCGACACGCTGGCCGAGGTCCTGCGTTCGCGTGGCGAGCAGTTGCCGTTCGACGTGGTGTCCAACCCCGAATTCCTGAAAGAGGGTGACGCGGTCAACGACTGCATGCGGCCGGACCGCATCATCGTCGGCGCCTCGAGCACGCGTGCCGTCGCGCTGATGCGCAAGCTGTATGCGCCGTTCAACCGCAGCCATGACCGCCTGGTGGTCATGGACGAGCGTTCCGCCGAGCTCACCAAATATGCCGCCAACGCGATGCTGGCCACCAAGATCAGTTTCATGAACGAACTGGCCAACATCGCCGAGCGTGCCGGGGCCGACATCGAGATGGTGCGTAACGGCATGGGGATGGATCCACGTATCGGTTTTCATTTCATCTACCCTGGCGCGGGCTACGGTGGGTCGTGTTTTCCCAAGGACGTGCAGGCGCTGGAGCACGCCGCGCGCGTGCACGGTTACCAGGCGCGATTGCTGGAGGCGGTCGGGGCGGTCAATGCCGCGCAGAAGCGGCATTTGTTTGCGCTGATGAAGCGGCATTTCGACGGCAACCTGCAGGGCCGGTCCATCGCCTTGTGGGGATTGGCGTTCAAGCCCAACACCGATGACATGCGCGAGGCACCGAGCCGCGACCTGATCGAGGCGTTGTGGGAGGCCGGTGCCGCCGTACGTGCTTTCGATCCCGCGGCACATGACGAAGCCCGCCGCATATACGGCCAGCACGATGGGTTGACGTTGTGCGACAACGCCCAGCAAGCCCTCGATGGCGCCGATGCGCTGGTGTTGGTAACCGAGTGGAAGGCATTCCGCAGCCCCGATTTCAACGCCGTTCGGGAGGCATTGGCGGCGCCGCCGGTGATCTTCGACGGGCGCAACCTGTACGATCCCGGCGAAGTGGAAGCCGCGGGAATCGCCTATTACGGAATCGGTCGCGGCCGCAGCGTGGCGCGCCCGGAGGCTGCGCATGGGCAGTTCTGAAACACCATTGCGCGAACGCCTCGATGACCTCGAGGTGCGCCTGACGTTCATCGACGATACCGTCGCGGGATTGGCGGATGCCGACGTCGTGCAATCGCGTCGGTTGCACGCTTTGGAGCAGGCCATGCACGACTTGCGCGCCGAGCTGGCGGACATGCGCGCGGCGCTTGGCGACGATCCGCATGCCGAACCACCTCCACCCCACTATTGACGTGCCTGGCGTATGGGCGATTCGCTGCGTGACCAACTGATCAAGAGTGGCCTCGCCAAAGCCGCGCCCGAGCCTGTACGTGTGCGGCGCCGGAACCAGCCGGCCAGGAAGCCACCGCCGGACACCGCGGACAAGACCAGGGAGTGCGACGTCGACCTGGCCCGTGCCTACGCCATGCGCGCCAGGACCGAGGCACGTGAGCGCAAGCAGGCACGTGTCCAGGCCGAGGCCGAGGCCCGTGCACGCAAGGAGCGCAAGCAGCGCCTTGAGCGCCTGGTCGGGGGCAAGTCGCTCAACAAGAAGGATGCCGACCTCGTGCGGCATTTCGAGTATGGCGGCAAGATCCGTCGCATACACGTGGACAGGCCCCAGCTCGATGCACTGAACGCCGGTCACCTGGGCGTGGTCCAGCTGGCGGGGCGGTACCTCCTGGTGGCATCGGACGTCGTGCGCGAAGTGATGGTGTTCGCGCCCGATCACGTCGCGCTGCTCGTCGATCCCGATGCGCGTGGCGAAGACGACGGCGTACCCGACGACCTCGTCTGGTAGGCATTGCGGCGATGCCGCGGGTTGGCGTTGCCGGTGGGTTCCACAGCGGGGGAAGGTCGGATGCACCTCGCGGCGGCATCGTCTGGCCAACGCCGCACCGCTGTCCGGGAAAGCCCGCGAAGCGTCGTTCCCGGGCACGGTACGCAGTGAGGGCGCGGCACACCGCGCCCCTACGTCGTACGGTCGACGGGTTCACGCATGCGGGTACGGCGCGCGGTGCCCGTGGTCCTCGCGGCGTGCCTGCGGATCAGGCCATTTCGGGCGATGCCGCCATCGGTGCCGTGCGCAGTTCCGCGGCATCCCATCCCGGGCGCGGGCGAAAACGATCGCCGTGGCGGCCGGCCAGCTGCTCCAGTTTGGAGCGCACGCGGTCGGCACCGCTGTCGCGGATGTACTGGATCGGGCCGCCGCGGAAGGGGGCGAAGCCGGTACCGAACACGATGCCGGCATCCACGGTGTCGGCATCGTCGACCACCCCGTCGTGCAGGCACGCGACGGCTTCGTTGAGGAGGGGCAGGATCAGGCGGTCACGGGTGTCCTCCGGTGCACGGAATCGGCGAGGCACTTTCGGTTTTTGCGGCTTCCCGTCGTGCCAGGCGTAAAAACCCTGGCCATCTTTCTTGCCCCGCTTGCCGGCGGCCAGTTGTTGCTCGAGACTGGGCGGCAGCTCGAGGCCGAGGAACGGGGCGAGCAGCTTGCCAACCGATGCGCATACGTCCAGACCCACCGTGTCGATCAGTTCAATGGGTCCCATCGGCATGCCAAACTCGCGGGCGATGCGGTCCAAGACCGGGCCCGGAACACCTTCCTGGTGCAGGCGGACGGCTTCGAGCAGATAGGGCACCAGCACGCGGTTGACGAGAAAGCCCGGCGTGCCGGTTGTCCGGACCGGCAGTTTTCCGAGCGCCCGGCAAAACGTCAGAGCGGCCTGCAGGACCGCGGGATCCAGGCCATCGTGGGACACCACTTCGACCAGCGGCATGCGTGGTACGGGATTGAAAAAATGCAGTCCCAGGAAACGCCCGGGACGGGCCAGGTCGCGGCACAGCAGATCGGGCTGGATGCCAGACGTGTTGCTGGCAAGCACTGCGTCGGCCCTGGTGCGTGGCTCCAGGTCGGCGTACAGGGCCTGCTTGGCGGCGCTGTCTTCGACGATGGCTTCGATGAGGAGATCGGCTTTGGGGACGCCCTCGCCGGCGGCGTCCGCCTGCAGTCTTTCGGCGGCGGCCGTGGCACGTCCGGCGTCGCCATGCGCCTTGCGCGTGTATAGCTCGCGGGCGCGTTCGAGCGCCTGTTCGACGGCCGCGGGTGCCTGGTCCTGGAGGGTGACGTCAAAACCTTTCCAGGCACTCCATGCGGCGATATCCCCACCCATGACGCCGGCGCCCACCACATGGATGTGCCGCCAGCCGGGTTCCGCATTCCCGCCCTCGCGCTTCAGCCGCTCCTGAAGAAAGAACAGGCGGGTGAGTTGGCGTGTGGTCGGCGTCTGGGCGAGCCACGCCACGGAGTGCGCCTCCCGTTCCAGGCGCTGGCGCATGCCGCCGCCCCGTCGCCACACCTCGATCAACGCGAATGGCGCCGGGTAGTGCTGCCTGGACACATGACGCCGCGTGCGTTTGCGCACGATGGGCGCCAGGACCTGGCGCGCCAGCCAAGTGTTGCCGGCGCCGACGGCCACGCGCCTGCCGAACGCGCGCCGGTGCGGATGCGCTACAAGAGCGCAGGCCGAGGAAAGCAGCTCATCGCGCGTCGCGGTGGCATCGATCAGGCCCAGCGCCAGGGCTGCGCGCGCCGAAAATGCCTTGCCGGTCAGCATGGCTTCCAGCGCCGCGCTGGCCCCTACCAGATGCGGCAGGCGCGCCGTTCCACCCCAGCCCGGATGGATCCCCAGCTTGATTTCCGGCAAGCCGATGCGCGTATCCGCGGTATCGACCGCCACGCGCTGGCTGCAGGCAAGCGCCAGTTCCGTGCCGCCGCCCATGCAGTGGCCGTGGATGGCGGCCACCGTGACGCAACCCAGGCGTGCCAGTCGTTCAAAGGTACGCTGGCCGTACTCGACGTGCTCGCGTACCGATGCCGCATCGGCGAGCGCCGCGAGTTCGTGGATGTCCGCCCCGACCGCGAAGCCGCCAGCCTTCAGCGAGTGCACGACCACGCCTTTCGGGTTCTCGATTTCCAGGCGCTCGAGGATGACATTCATCTCCGCGAGCACGTCATGCGATATCGCATTCACCGCACGGTCAGCACGGTCGAGTCCGAGCGTGACCACACCGTCATCACACCATGCGGTTTTCCAGTGTTTGAAGCGCAACCCTTCGAACATGCGCACCAGCCGTGGTGGAAGGGGGTCCACGATAACGCGAGCGCACGCGGAATGCGAGATGCGCCACCCTGCGCCTGGCCGGCTGGTCGGTCCGATGCTTCGGGGACGCCTGCCACGTGGCAGGCGAGGCGTCGATGACGGGGGCACAGGCACTCGCGTCGCGCGTGCCACCGACCCGTCCGAGGGTGCCCTCGCGCGCGGTTCGCGGCATGCGTGACGGTGGTATCAGGGGCGCCCCAAAGCCTGCTAGGCTTGGTATCTGGATGTCCGGCATGCGTTCGTCTGCCGGACCGGGTATGTGGATGGTCGTGGCGGGAGTCCGGCGGTGGTGGAAACAGTAGAACCCGGTATTTCCGAACCCAAAGGGAGAACAGCCCGAATGGGCGAAAACGAGTTGGATGGCGCGTTGGTCAAACGCGTGCAAAAGGGGGATACCCGAGCCTTCGACTTGCTGGTGCGCAAATACCAGCATCGCATCGTGGCATTGATCGGACGCTACGTCCCGGATCGCAGTGAATGCCAGGACGTGGCGCAAGAGTCCTTTTTAAGGGCCTGGCGTGCGATAGATTCATTCCGTGGCGACAGCGCCTTCTACACCTGGCTGTACCAGATCGCCGTCAACACCGCCAAGAACTACCTGGTCGCCATGCGGCGGCGTCCGCCGCGCGAGGATGTGGACGCCGAAGATGCCGTGTATGGTCCCAATTCCGAACGCCTGTCCGAGAGTGCCACGCCCGAGCACGAACTCATGCGCGAGGAAATTGAACAAACGGTTATTTCCGCTGTCAAAGAACTGCCCAAGGAACTGCGCGACGCGATCATGTTGCGCGAAGTGGAAGGACTCAGTTACGAGGAGATTGCCCTGGCGATGGATTGCCCCGTGGGCACGGTACGTTCGCGCATATTCCGTGCCCGCGAAGCAGTCGACCGGAAGTTGCAACCACTTCTTCCAGGTGGCGAGGAGTCGATGAGATGAGCCAAGACAACGAATACGAAAATCTCTCCGCCCTGGTGGATGGCGAACTTAGCGACGACCAGGTGCGTTTCATGCTGCGCCGCGCGGATGCACACCGCCGCCTGTGTGCCGCATGGGATCGCTACCACATCATTGGCAGCGCCGTACGCGGCGAGCTGACGGTCATGGCGGGTGAAGGCTTCGTCGACGGCGTGATGGACCGGATCACTCGCGAGCGCGATACCGTCGCGACGCCATCGCGGCCGCATGCGCATCGCTGGTTGCGATGGTCCGGCGGCGGTGCAATCGCGGCGGCCGTTGCGGTTGCGGCGTTGATCGTGGTCCAGCCGCAAATGCAGCATGCCGCGCCGGCGACTGCTCAGGTGGCCGCCAATGAAGCGGCACCACCGCACCTGATCGCCGCAACTTCGGCTGCACCTGATGCGGCCGGGGCCGAAGCCGAACCGGTGGCGGACATACCGGCGGCGCCGTTATGGCTCCAGGCATTGCCATCGGCGGGGCAATTCGCGGTTCCCGCCGCTGCGCACTTTACGTCCCTGGACCAGTGGATGCGCATGAACGAGCAACCGGGTTATTACCAGCGCCAGTTGGCTCCCTACGTGCAGCCGACGGACAGGCAGGCCTTCGACAACGTTTCCTTCCACGGTCCCTATTTGCCGCAGACGGTGCCGTCATCGCGAACGTACCCAGGCCAGCTTCCGGAGTAACCGCCATTCCACGAGCTGCCGCAAAAATGTGCAAACGACCCGTGCGGTAAATGCCGCCGGTCGGAGAGATTCCTTCGCCCGAGATTGACGCGGCCTGCACCCGCGCCACGCAAATGTGCGCGCGTGTATCGCCAGCCAACCCCATCGTTTTTGCCCTTTCGGGGGCTGTCACTACCAGGAGGTAACTACTCATGAATCGCCTGACCGTGCGGCTGAGTGCCGGCATCGCCCTGCTGCTCATGGCAGCCGGCGCGTATGCAGCCCAGCTGCCTGATTTCACGCAGATCGTCAAGGAAAACACGCCCGCCGTGGTGCATATCGAGGCGACGTACGACGGGAGTCGGCCGACCAGCGATCAATCGATGCAGAACCAGGGGCCGCAACAGCTTCCGCCGGGAGTTCCCGACATTTTCCGGCGCTTTTTTGGTCAACCGATCGTGCCGCCACAGGAACAGGGGCACATTTCCATCGGCTCCGGCTTCATCATCTCCAGCGACGGCTACATCCTCACCAATGACCATGTCGTCGATCATGCCGACAAGGTGACGGTTCGCCTGCACGACCGTCGCGTGCTGACCGCCAAGATCATCGGGACCGACAAGCCGTACGACATCGCGCTCCTGAAAGTGGATGCCAAGGATCTGCCGACGGTGAAGATTGGCAATTCGTCGACCCTGGAGCCGGGGCAGTGGGTGCTTGCGATCGGTTCGCCGTTCGATTTCGACTACACCGTCACCCAGGGCATCGTCAGTGCGGTGGGCCGCAGTTTCGGCAGCCAGGACCAGGCTGACGTGCCGTTCATCCAGACCGACGTGCCGATCAACCCCGGCAATTCCGGCGGTCCGCTGTTCAACCTCCAGGGCCAGGTGGTTGGCATCAACTCGCAGATCTATTCCTCCA
>CAYOEF010000081.1:0-2062 GCA_964402805.1 uncultured Rhodanobacteraceae bacterium
GGTTCGGCAAGATGACGCTCATCCTGCACTCGCCCCTTTGAAAGGACGTGTACGGCCTGTCACACAAACGATTCCGTGAACGCCGAATAGACCAGCGTGCGCAAATCACGTCGCAAGCGTAGCCGTATCGGGCTGTCGATCACCTGGGTCATGAAAACGACCGCCAGTTCCTCGCGCGGGTCGATCCAGAACGCCGTTGCCGCCGCGCCACCCCAGAAAAACTCGCCTTGGGTACCGGGCAGGTGCGTGCGGCGCGGATCCACGTTGACACCGCAGCCGAGTGAAAAGCCGATCCCGTCGTAGCCGCTTTCCGTAAACATCCCGTCGCCCGCGACCATGTCGGTGATCAATCGCCCGTCGGGCAACAGGTTCATGCTGAACAGTGCGACCGTCTTGGGCGACAGGATCTGGGTGCCGTCCAGGGTGCCGCCACCCAGCAGCATGCGGCAAAAGCGCAGGTAATCGTGCGCGGTGGAGACCAGCCCGCCGCCGCCCGACTCCAGCTCGGGCGGCCGTGCAAACGAACTGTTTCGGGCATCGTCCTGGATCTCGATGGCGCCGTTCGGTCCGGGCTGATAACACGCCGTAAAGCGCGCGATTTTTTCGGGAGGGCAATGAAACGCCGTATCGTGCATACCCAATGGTTCGAAAATGCGCGCACGCAGGAATTCGCCGAATGGCTGGCCCGAGATGCTTTCGACGAGATAACCGAGCACGTCGAACGAGACCGAATAATTCCAGTAGTCACCGGGCGAGAATTCGAGCGGCAAGGTGGCGAGGGCGTCGATCATTGCCTTGAGCCCGCCGGAGGTATGTGGATCGGCAATGCCGTGCCGTCGGTACGCGCGATCAACGGCCGTGCGCATCATGAAGCCGTAGGTGAGCCCGGCGGTATGGCGCAACAGATCGATGATTTTCATCGGCCGTTTCGGCGGCGTCGTCAGAAACGTCGTCGGGTCGCTGCCAAGGAGCGACGGCATCCCGGTCGCATAGACGCCCAACGACTGCCATGCCGGAATGAAACTTGCCACGGCGTCATCCAGGCCGACCTTTCCTTCCTCGACGAGAATCATCAAGGCTACCGCCGTGATCGGCTTGGACATCGAGTAGATGCGGTAGAGCGAATCCGGTGCGAGTTCCTCGCCGCGTCCCACATGCGCCATCCCGGTGACATGGTCATGCGCCAACTCACCGCGCCGCCAGATCGTGACCTGAAACCCCGGCAACGCGCCGCTCTCGACGTAACGTTCCGTCATGACCCGATCGAGGCGGCCAAGGCGTGCGGACGAAAGGCCCACCGCTTCCGGTTTGCTCATGCGCGTGACTCCAATTTGCGTTGCCGATCAGTATGCACCGCTGGCTCCCGGTCTGCCGGCGATCGGTCTGGGGTATGCGCCCCGCACCTACCGCGCGCAGGCGCGCTTGTATATTGGCCTGCGGTCAGGCAGAAAGTGCCAGTCAGAATGGAGGGACGAGGCGAAGCAGTTGCATCAGCCGGAATACGCATGCTACGTTTGTTCATGCTTACGAACGATGTTCGCATATGTGAACGACCCGATTCCGCAAGCCGTGCCAGTCCTGCCGACGGCCAACGTTCAAAGTCATCCTGGAGCCATCGCCCCGTCATGAATCCCGAGCGATAAATGAGATCATCATTCACCATTCATTACTGAAGGAGGCATCCATACCTGCAGTGTCAAAAAGTGCCACGCGCCCGGCCATCACCCAGCCTTGTTACAACATGCATCGACGGGCGGCGGCACTTGATCTACCCATGGGAACCCATCTACTGGTAATGATGGGTGGCAAATGGATATGCATGTAGTACCTCAAGCCATACAGGCTCTGGTGGCCATCGAGCGTCAAGCTTCGTTAGGCCCGGCCATTCGCCGCACGACGATTGCGGTCGACAAGTCCGTGTGGCAGGCCAAGTACCAACCAACTTGCAAGAGGCACCATATTATGAGTAGAGCATCGATTTTACGTAATCCCGCATTCCTTGCCGCGTCGCTCGTCGCGATCATGACCCTTGCTGGTCTCCAGCCAGCTTATTCCACCGAAT
>CAYOEF010000081.1:2072-10149 GCA_964402805.1 uncultured Rhodanobacteraceae bacterium
AATCGGCAACCGGGTCCACGTCACAATCGGCAGCCAGCGATGCGCCGCTTCACCATCTCTTGCCCAAGGCAATCCAGGATAAAGGGTATATCAAGGTTGCAAGTGACGTGGAGTATCCGCCATTCGAAACATTTGCGTCCGACAACAAAACGGTAGTGGGGATTGATGCAGATATCGCCGCAGCCATGGGTAGGGAACTCGGTGTCGAGTTGCGGTTTGTCAATACCAGCTTTGATGCAATCATCCCGGGGCTGGTCGCACATCGCTACGACATGGCGATGTCTGCAATGACTGACAATCCGGAGCGTGAGGGTGCCGTGGATTTCGTGGATTACTTTGGGTCGGGCGGCGCCATCCTGGTGCGTACCGGTGATCAGAAAAAATATGCCACCCTTGATTCCCTGTGTGGCGTCACCGTTGGTATCGACAAGGGTACCACCGAGGTCAAGGACGCTAAAATACAGAGTGCCAAGTGCAAAAAGGAAGGCAAGCCACCGGTCGACAGCCAGATTTTCTCGGGCCAGAATCAAATGATGCTGGCTCTGGAAAGCCGGCGGGTGGACGCCGTATTGGTTGATTCCCCAAGTGGGGCCGCCACGGCCGCGCACTCCGAGGGGCGGCTTTCCCTTTCATTGGCCGGTTACACGAAGTCGGTGTTCGGCATAGTCTTCCCCAAGGGGAGCGACCAGCTGGAACACGCGATACAGGCAGCCGTGCAAAAGATAATGGATAACGGTGAGTACCTGAAGATCCTCAAGAAGTACGGGCAGGAGAAAAATGCGATCGACCATGCCACGATCAATGGTGCCACGCACTCGGCGGGATAGAGATGACGTTTCCATCAAAACGTGAATCGCCATCTGGCGGGACGACTTCGGCTGCGCCTGCGCGAAGCCGCGAGGTCGTCCCGCTGCGCCATCCGTGGCGATGGGTTGCTGTCATCGTGGTGGCGCTGATATTCGCCGCGCTTGTACAGTCGGCAGCTGGCAACCCGAACTACCAGTGGGCTGTCGTTCGCCATTACCTGTTCGCCGCACCGGTGTTGATGGGTTTGTATCACACGATTTACTTGACGATCCTGTCCATGTTGATAGGGATTTCGCTTGGCATCGTCGTGGCTCTCATGCGGCTGTCCGATAATCCCGTAATCTCGACAGCCGCATCGCTTTACACATGGTTCTTCCGTGGGGTTCCGGTTCTGGTCCAATTGTTGTTCTGGTTTTTCCTGTCAGCATTGATCCCACGCATGGGGATTGGTATTCCGTTTGGACCGATTTTCGTTTCCGTGCCAACCAATGCGGTCATAAACAAGCTCGGGGCGGCGCTGCTCGGGCTGGGACTGAGTGAGGCGGCCTACATGGCTGAAATTGTCCGGTCCGGTGTACTTTCCGTGCCGGTCGGCCAGACCGAGGCAGCCAAGACGATCGGTATGTCGCGCCTGATGATGATGTGGCGAATAATCCTTCCGCAGGCACTGCGCATCATCATCCCACCCACTGGCAACGAAACGATCGGCATGCTGAAGAACACGACGTTGGTGATCGTGATTGCTTACACGGATTTGCTCACGTCGGTCTCGATCATTTACGCGCGCAATTACAAGACTATCCCGCTGCTCATCGTGGCGTGCTTCTGGTATTTGCTGGTGACCACCGTCTTGATGATGTTGCAGGCCCGTATTGAAAAACGATACGGTCGGGGCTTCAACCCCCGCGGTCGGCAGGCTGGCTTTGGCGCACGGTTCCTTGCCCGGATTGTCCGCAGGCAGCCCGCTGATGGCGGCATGGGTGCGCGTGGAGGGGATGGCAATGGCTGACAAACGGGCCGTCGAGGCGATCGGCGTATGCAAGCGTTTCGGCCACAGCCAGGTGCTCAAGTCGATCGACCTCGAGGTTTCCAAGGGGGAAGTGCTGTGCATAGTTGGGCCATCCGGTGCGGGAAAATCCACGTTCTTGCGTTGCATCAATCACCTGGAGAAGATTTCGGCAGGCGAGTTGCTGGTTTTTGGTGAACCCGTCGGATACCGGGAACACGGCGGCAGGTTGTACGAGCTGCACGAACGCGAGATAGCGAAAAAGAGACGCACGATTGGCATGGTGTTCCAGCACTTCAATCTGTTTCCACACATGACGGCACTGGAAAACATCATTGAAGGTCCGATACGTGTCAAGCGAGAGCCAAGGCCGGCCGTGATCGAACGCGCATATGCACTGCTCGAGCAGGTCGGGTTGCGACACAAGGCTGCTTCCTATCCCGCCGAACTGTCTGGAGGGCAACAGCAGCGTATCGCCATCGCCCGTTCGCTGGCGATGCAGCCGGCGCTCATGCTGTTCGACGAGCCCACGAGTGCGCTGGACCCTGAATTGGTTGGCGAGGTGCTCGAAGTCATGCGTGACCTCGCCAAAACCGGCATGACGATGATTGTCGTCACTCACGAAATCGGGTTCGCGCGCGAGGTGGCCGATCGTATCGTATTCATGGCTGACGGCGCGATTGTCGAGACAGGACCGCCCGCGACGTTGCTGACGGCGCCGCGTCACGAGCGTACGCGGGCCTTTTTGTCGAAGGTACTCTGATGATGCCCGTCCTTGTGAATCAAGCGAGTCGATCCACGTACGATGATGGCCCGGCGCGTGGGTTGTAATTGGCGGTTAGTCAACCATTTCCTCTGAGCATTCGATCAGATACTGGAGCGGTATTCGCTGCATGGGCCGCATGAGTTACCGGGCAGTACCATGACCATGGTTTTCCAATCAACGCGTGAGTCAGCACGCCAGGAGTTGCATGATGGGAAAGAGCACGATTCCCGAGAGCGTCGTCGCCGATTACCAGCGTGATGGTGCGGTCTGTATCCGCGGGCTTTTCGATGCCGACGAGATAGAGAGCCTGAACGCCGCCATCGCGGAAAATCTGCGTGAGCCGAGCGAGCTCGCCAACGTTGCCAGCAGTCCGGATGATCCCGGCTGGTTTTTCGAGGATTTTTGCAATTGGCAGCGACTGGAGGGCTACCGGAAGTTCATTTTCGAGAGTGGTGTCGGCGAGGTCGCGGGGCAGCTGATGGGTAGCCGGCAGGTGCGTTTCTACCACGATCATTTGCTGGTCAAGGAGCCGGGGACGCGCCAGCGCACGCCATGGCACCAGGACCAGCCGTACTACAACATCGACGGCCACCAGAACGTCAGCATATGGATTCCGACCGATCCGGTCGACCGGGACGCCACGCTGGAATTCGTGGCGGGCTCGCACCGTGGACCGTGGCTGATGCCACGCAGCTTCATGGATGAAGAAGCCAAATGGTTTCCGGCCGGCTCGCTTGAAGACCTGCCGGACATCGAGGCGAACCGTAGCGCCTACACCATTCTCGGCTGGCCGCTCGAGCCTGGTGATGCGGTTTGCTTCAACATGCTCACCCTGCACGGGTCGGGCGGTGTCAAGGGCCCGCATCGGCGAAGGGCGTTTTCCCTGCGATTCCTGGGAGATGACGTCACGCACGCACCACGGCGCTGGCGCACCTCGCCGCCGTTTCCAGGGCTTGACGAGGAATTGCCGGCGGGCGCGCCCATGGATCATCCCTTGTTCCCGCTGATGGTCGACGGGACGGGTTGCGTCTCTTGACGTGGTGTAACTGAGGTCACCGGGGGTACCCGGGTTTGGGGTTCGGGTTGCATACCTTCCCTGGCCTGAGGGACCGCCAAGGATTCCGACGGCTACTGGATAGAAACCGGTTGCGTCCGTTCATCGCGGCGATCGGCGTCGCGGCCGCAAAGGCACGACAATGTGCGTCGCCCAGCCCGGGTTCAGCCTCGTCCGTGAATCATGGCCGTGAGTTGCCCGATCAAACCTCACGGACCATGCACCATGGTGGTGTTGTCAGCATTGTGTTTGTTGTTGTTGGTTGCCGTGCCGGCATGGGCCGGTTCGTTCGGCTTTGCGCAGGTTGTCGCCAAGGCTCGCGAGCTGGCCCAGCGACCCTACCGGGCGCCGCCGGCGGTGCCGGATGTGTTGACTGGCCTGAGTTACGATCAATACAAGGACATCACCTTTCGCAACGCGGATCAGCTTTGGCCGGATCGCCGTTTCCACGTGCGTTTTTACATGCCGGGTTTGTTCTTTCATCATTCGGTCAAAATCAACGTGATCGCCGATGGCCGGGTGCATGAGGTGCCGTTTTCGACGACGTTGTTCGATTTCGGCACCAATACGTTCGACACCGGCAAACTGCCCTCGAATCTTGGTTTTGCGGGCTTCAACATCCGCTACACCGGTTACCATCCCGAACGGACACGGGCCAAGACCAACAAGCTCATTTCGGTTCTCGGCGCGAGTTATTTTCGTGTCAAGAGTGCGGCCGGACAGGTCGGCGTCTCGGCGCGCGGCCTGGCCATCGATACCACCACCGCGCAGCCCGAGGAGTTTCCGGACTTCGTCGAATTCTGGTTGAAAAAGCCTGCGCCCGAAGCCGATCAGATCACGTTCTACGCGTTGCTGGACAGCCCCAGTGTGGCAGGCGCCTACCGCTTCGTCGTCAAGCCCGGAAAAACCGCCGTGACCGATATCAAGGCGACGCTGTTTCTGCGCAAGCCGGTGGCCCAGATTGGCCTGGCGCCATTGTCCAGCATGTACATGTACGGGATTGGCGATTACCGCCCACCGGCGTATTTGCGCCCGGCCGTGCACGATTCTCAGGGGCTGCTGATCCACACGGCAGACGCCAAATGGATCTGGCGACCGCTGGCCAACCCGAAATCGCCCAGCACGTATACATTCAAGCTGAAAGACCCGCGTGGTTTCGGGTTGATGCAACGCAATCGCGATCCGCTTGCGTACCAGTCCATGTCCATGGCCTATGGCATTCGCCCGAGTGCCTGGATCGAGCCGCATGGCGACTGGGGAGCAGGCCACGTCGTGCTGTACGAGTTTTCCAGTCCGAACGAAACCAACGACAACATCGTCGCCTTCTGGCAGCCGGCGGCCCGGGCGCAGCCGGGTACGCCGATCCATATCGCATACAGCATCCACTGGGGCGAGCAAAAGCCTGAACGGGACGTCGGACGCGTGGTCGACACGCTCATGACCCGGCACGACATGCGGCATCCAACGTGGTTCATACTCGATTTCGCGCACGGCAAGCTGGGACAGTTGCCGGCCGATAGCGTGGTGCGAGGGCACATCAGCGTCGGCGACAACGGCAAACTGGTGGCGCATCGTATTGTGCGCAATGCGCACGTCGATGGCTGGCGGCTGTTGTTCAAGGTGGCTCCGGTCGACGGCAAGCCGGTGCAACTGCGGGCCTACCTGTCCCACGACGGCCAGGCTGTCACCGAAACGTGGGACTACGTTCTGGCGCCGACCATGCCATGACCAGGCCCCACCAAAACAAGGCGGCCCTGTTGAACCGGCGGCATCGCACGGCATCGTTGTCGCGCGTGGCGGCTGTACTCGGTTGCCTGTTCGTGGTGGCGGGCGGTTCGTTTCGCGCACGGGCCGCAACGGACCCTTTCGGTTTCAAGCAGGTTGTGGGGCAGGCGCGTGAATTGTCGCGACACGCGTACCAGCCACCACCCAAGGTACCATCGCGCTTTCGAGAGCTTGACTTCGACCAGTGGAACGGTATCCGTTCGCGACCGGACAAACCGCTGTGGCCGGGTGGTCCGTTCCACGTGTTGATGCGTCCGGCCGGATATCTGTTCAGCCGACCCGTGACGATACATCTCGTCGATGGCAGCGGCGTTCACGTCATCCCGTTTCAACCCGACCGCTTTGACTACGATGCAGCCAGGATTGGCGGTTCTCTGCCTTCCAATCTTGGCTACGCCGGGTTTCGCCTGCTATATCGCATCAATAGTCCGGACCGGTTTGACGAGTTCCTCAATTTTCTCGGGGCAAGTTACTTTCGGGCTGTACCGCGCGACGGCCGTTACGGCTTGTCCGCACGCGGATTGGCCATCGACACGGCCGAGCCCGGTGGGGAGGAATTTCCACGTTTCAGCGCGTTCTGGCTGGTGAGGCCGGCGCCGGACGCCAGGCAGATGACGGTCTATGCACTGCTGGACAGTCCCAGCGCGACCGGAGCCTATCGATTCGTCATCCGCCCCGGCAAGTCCACGACGGTCGCGGTCAAGGCAACCGTGTTCCTGCGCAAGCCGGTGAAAAAGCTTGGCCTGGCGCCATTGACCAGCATGTACTACTACGGCGTCGGCGATCATCGTCCGTCAAATTCACCGTTTCCGGCCATCCATGATTCCGATGGGCTGCTGATTCATGCCGGCAACGGGAAGTGGACCTGGCGGCCCCTGGACAATCCGAAACACGTGTTGATCAGCCGGTTTCCGTTGCGGCACGTCAAGGGCTTTGGGCTGATGCAGCGTGATCGTCGATTCAAGGATTATCAATCCCTGGCCATCCACTACCAGGACCGTCCGAGCGCCTGGATCACGCCGGCCGGCGACTGGGGGGCGGGACACGTGGAACTCGTCGAATTCGGCACCGGCAATTCCAATACCGACAACGTCACGGCGTACTGGGTGCCCGATGAGGTGCCACCGCCGGGCAAGCCGTTGCACATTGCCTACACGATCGACTGGCAGCTTCGCGAGCCGGTACGTTCACCGGCTGGGCGCGTGGTGGCGACGCTGGTCGGCGGCGATGCAACCCAGGGCACGACCAAGTTCGTCATCGACTACAGCGGCAAGGAGCTGGCGTCGTTGGGCAAGGACAGTGGGATACACGGTGTCGTCGAGGTCGACCCGGACACCAAAATCGTTGAAAACCGGATCCTGAAAAACCCGCATGTCGATGGCTGGCGGCAGGTCATCCAGGTTCTGCCGCTTCCGGACCGGCGGGTCAGGGTGCGCGCGTGGCTGGCGCGTGGCGACCATAGGGTCACCGAAGTCTGGACCCGTCCCGTGGCTGCCGGACCCGGCACGTCCCAACACTGAAATGGCCCCCACCGTTCCGCATTCCGGCATGCACCGGAATGGGCAGGCATGGCGCCCGGGTGAACGTCGGCTGTTCAGTCGACCCGGGTTGCCACCACGGCAATGGGATCGCCGATGGTGATCAGACCGGGGAAATGCCGCCCGGAAATCACGCCGCCGCGCCTGGCGGCGTAGGTCACGGGAGCTTCACCGGTTGCCGTGATGCTGTGGATGCGGGCGATCGGTTCGCCAGCCGTGACCTCGTCGCCCAGGTCGTGCAGCATTTCCAGCAGGCCGGCATGCAGGCTGGTGACGTAGCAATCTCCATCGGGCATGTCCAGCATGGTCGTGGGCGAGGGCTCCACCGGCTTTTGCCAGATGCCGGCATTGGCCAGGAAACCACGTACGCCACGATCGGCGATGGCGACGCTTTTCGCCGTGGTGGCGCCGCCACCGCCCAGTTCGGTGGATACGAACACCTTGCCGGCCTCCTCGACCACGGTGTCGAGCATGCCCACGGCATCCAGTTCCAGCAGGCGCATGGACCAGGGTGCGCCGAAGGCCCGCATGGCCGCCTCGCAGCGGTTCTCCAGATTTTTGTCGGCGAGGACGTGGATGGCCGCGAACGGCACGAAGTCCAGGGTTTTGCCGCCGGCATGGATGTCGAGAACGCAGTCGGCGCGGCTGACCAGATGGCGCATCACGTAGTCGGCGATCTTCTCGGTGATGGTGCCGTCCGGGCGGCCCGGGAAAGTGCGGTTCATGTTGCCGCCGTCGATGGGCGAGGTGCGGCGCGCCGAGCGGAATGCCGGGTAGTTCAGGAACGGCAGCGCGATGACCGTGCCGCGGATGTCGTCCTGGCGAATGGCTTCGGCCAGCTTGACGATGGCCGTCGGACCCTCGTATTCATCGCCGTGGTTGCCGCCGGTCAGGAGTGCGGTTGGCCCGTCGCCGTTACGCGCAACTGTGATGGGGATCATGATCGATCCCCAGGCCGAATCGTCGCGCGAATGCGGCACCTTCAGATGGCCGTGTTGCACGCCATCACGGTCGTAATCGATCGTGGTCGTAATGGGGGAAGGGCGAAGTGCGGTCATGTTCATTCCTTGACCATCAACTTGCGCGGCGTGTGGCAGAAGGTTTCTGCGCCGTGTTCGGTG
>CAYOEF010000082.1:0-10093 GCA_964402805.1 uncultured Rhodanobacteraceae bacterium
TCCGCTTCCTCGGTGGTGTCGACGCCGTCGTTGACCAGGTGCAGCGCCTCGCGCCACAGGGCCTCCATGAGGCGGTCGGCAATGAAGCCCTCGATTTCCTTGCGCACCACCAGCGGACGCATGCCGACGGCGCGATAGAAGTCCGCCGCGCGGGTCACGCTGTCGCGGGACGTTTGCGTGCCGGCGACCAGTTCGACCAGCGGCAGCAGGTAGACCGGGTTGAACGGATGCGCGATCAGCATCCGTTCGGGGTGCACCAGGCCCGCCTGGAGACGGCTGGGCAGGAGGCCGGAGGAACTGGACGCGATGATGGCGCTGACGGGCGCGGCGGCGTCGATCCGGGCCAGCACGGTCCGCTTGAGATCCTCGCGCTCGGGCGCGCTTTCCTGGATGAGGTCGGCCTGCGCGACCGCCGCTTCGACGTCCGCGGTGAAATGCAGGCGCTCGGCCCACCCGGCCATGTCGAAACCCTGGCTGGCGAGTGCGGGAATGGCGGCACGGGTCGCCTCGCGCAGGCGCGCCTCGGCACCCGCGGCCGGATCGGTCGCGATGACCTCGAGCCCGTGCGCCAGATGGCGTGCCGCCCAACCGGCGCCGATCACGCCAGTGCCAACGATCGCGACATGCTGAACCGTCGATGGTGCGCTCATGCCGGGGTCCCCGGAGTGCGCAGGTGCACCCTGGCGCGGGTCTCGGCCGGCGTCATCACGCGCGCGCCGAGGTTGGCGATGATCGTGGCCGCGCGTTCAACCAGTTGCGCGTTGGATGCAAACACGCCCTTTTCGAGGTACAGGTTGTCTTCCAGCCCGACGCGCACGTTGCCGCCCAGCAGCACGGCCTGCGCCACCATCGGCATTTGCTGGCGGCCGATGCCGAAGGCACACCAGTCGGCGCCGGCTGGCAACTGGTCGCGCATGCCGAGCATGGTGCGGGTATCGGCCTCGGCACCCCAGGGAATGCCCAGGCACAGCTGGAACATCGGCGGATCGTCGATCAGGCCTTCCTTGATCAATTGCTTGGCGAAACGGATGTGGCCGAAATCGAAGCACTCCATTTCCGCGCGGGCACCGCTCTGGCGGATCAGTTTCGCCTGACGGCGCAGCCATTCGGTGGGACTGATGTAGACCATGTCGCCGAAGTTGAGGCTGCCGCAGTCGAGCGTGCTGATTTCCGGGTGCAGCGCCGCCACGGGCGCATTGCGCTCTTCCGGCGTCTGCATGTCGGTGCCCGGACCGCCGCGCGTGGGATCTTCGCTGCTCGGTACCCAGTCGCCACCGCCGCCAGCGGTGAGGTTGATGACCACGTCGGTGGCCGATTCACGGATGCGCCCGACGACTTCGCGAAACAGTTCCGTGTCATGGCTGATGGCCCCGGTTTCCGGATCGCGCACGTGGATGTGGACCACGGCCGCGCCGGCTTTGGCCGCGTCGATGGCGGCGTCGGCGATCTGTTGGGGGGTAATGGGCAGGGCGGGATGCTTTCCAGCCGTGTCCCCGGCGCCGGTCAGGGCGCAAGTGATGATGACGTCACGGTTCATGCGGGATCCATAACGATAGGGAGACGGGAAATGTACCGGGCCGTGGCCAGGAGCCTGGACGCACACGGCCCGGTTGACGCGGCGTCGGTCAGGCGCCGTATTTTGCCTTCACGGCATCGATGGCCGGCTTGCCGTCGAGCGCCTTCACGCCGTCCAGCCACTTGGCCACCAGATCGAGATTGCCGCTGATCCAGGTCTTGGCGATGTCCTTGGGCATGCGCTTTTTGTATTTGTCCTGGTAGATCCAGGCGGACATGACCTTCTTGGGCACCTGGAACTGCTTGAGGAAGCGGGCGGCGTCCGGCTCGTCCGCGACCAGCTTGGGATTGACGACCGTCAGCACGTCCGAGCGTTGCGAGGCGATGGTGGGCTTGCCCACGTTCTTGAGGTAGGTGAGCTTCCAGCGGATGTTCATCGAGTGCGGCTCCCACCCGAGGAACACGATCCAGCGCTTGTTCTTGATGGCATCGTCGACCTGGGCCAGCATGGCCGCGGTGCTGGATGGAATCAGCTTCCACTTGCCAAGGTCGTGGCGATTGGTGTCGATGGCTTTCTGGATGGCCTGGTTGAAGCCCGAGCCGGCCTCGATGCCGTAGATCTTGTGGTCGAACTTGTCGGCGAACTTGTTGAGGTCATCCACCGTGTGCACGCCTGCATCGGCCACGTAGGCGGGTACCGCCAGGCCCATCAGCGCGTTGGAAATGTTGGTGGTCAGCACCACGGCTTTTTTCTTCTTCACCAGCGGGTCGATCATGTCCTTTTCAGTCGGGATCCAGCCGCCAAGATAGGCATCGAGGTCGTCCGTCTCGATCGACTTGAGAATGAATGCCGGACTCGAGGTCACCTGTTGGGTCTTGTAGCCCATGGCCTCGAGCAGGTCCGCAGCGATCTGGCTCTGAACCGTGACCCCGGGCCATGACGGGACGCCGAAACGTACGGTCTGCGAGCTGGCCGCCTGCGCGGTGCCGCCGGTCGCGAGTGCCATCGCGGACAACGCCACGGCACCGGCGAGTCCGAGCGCGACCGCCTTGAATGTGCGTTTGAAACAGTTGGTACGAGTCATTGGAGCCTCCTGTGCCCGTGTCCTCAGTGGTTTGGAGCATGCCGAGGTTCTACCCTCGCCAATGATTATGCGGTCGGGCCACGGCCTGAATTTGACACCATGCGACGTTTTGTAGACATTGTTCGCCACATGCGTCAGCAGGACACTTGAACCGATGTTGCATATATGTTAAGCAATGGTGCGGAGGATCCGGCCCGGACGCCATCGATGGACCCGCGTCCGGCCACGCCGACGGTCGCCCGCGCGCAGCGGGAGACGATGGGCTTCCTGCTCGTTCCACAGTTTTCCATGCTGGCATTCCTGTCGGCGCTGGAACCCCTGCGCGTGGCCAACCGTTTCGGGGGCGACCTGTACCAGTGGCAACTGTTCTCGGCCGATGGCGACGACGTCACCGCGAGCAACGGCATGACCGTCAAGGCCGAAGCGGCACTGCACGACGCCGGGCCGTTGTCCACGCTGATCGTGTGCTCGGCCTTCGAACCCATGCGTTACGTGACCCGCGACCTCGTGCAGTGCGTGCGCCGGATCGCCGCGCGCCGCACACCGCTTGGCGCCATCGACACCGGTTGCTACCTGCTGGCCGAGGCGGGCCTGCTGCGCGGCTGCCGGGTGACGATGCATTGGGAGAGCATCGCACCGTTCTGCGAAACCTATCCGGGCATCGACGTGCGCCAGTCGCTGTTCGAGATCGACCACGACCGCTACACCTGCGCCGGCGGCACCTCGGCGATCGACCTGATGCTGCACATGATCGCGCGCAAGCACGGCTGGGACCTGGCCACCGCCGTATCCGAGCAGTTCGTGCACGAGCGCATCCGCACGTCCACCGACCACCAGCGCATGCGTCTCAGGACCCGGCTGCGCGTGCATCATGCCAAGGTGCTGCACGCGGTGGAGTTGATGGAAACCCACGTCGAGGGCCCGTTGCCGGTGGCCAGCCTGGCCACGCGTTGCGATCTTTCCCAACGCCAGATGGAACGCCTGTTCCGCGACCACCTCGACACGACGCCGCAGCGTTATTACCTCCGGGTGCGCCTGGACCGGGCGCGGCAACTGTTGCAGCAGACGGAAATGAGCGTACTGGCCATCGCGGTGGCCTGCGGTTTTGGCTCGGCCGCACCGTTTTCGCGCGCCTACCACGGCTGTTTCGGCTGCCCGCCGCGCGAGGATCGCACCAGCCGCGCTCCCGCGGGCGGCACGGATCCGTGAAGACGCAAGGGCGCGGCACGCCGTGGAGGGCACGGCACGCCGTGCCCCTACTTGCGTAGAAGGGTGCAACGCATAACCATGGCGGTGCTCCGTGCCCGGCGCAAATCGTCTTCTGAATACCCTACACGCGAAATTTCGTAGGGGCACGGCGTGGCGTGGCGTGCCCAAACACGCACCGCGAATCATCAAGGGCCCTCGATGCGCGTGAGATCGTCTTCCAGCGTGGCGATGGCTCGTCCCGCCCGCGCCGGCACCGGCAGGTCGCGGTGTTGCGCCCACAACGCGTCGACATGTCCGCGTATCGCATCGTCGAAACGCGTCACCTTCGGGCCGCGGGTGTCCACGTGCAAATACATGCCTTCGCCCGTGGCCAGCAGGGCGTCGTCGGCGTCCCGGTACAGCGCCATGAACAGGCGCAGGCGCTTGGCGTCGCGCCCGACGAGCTGGCCGGTCACGTGCAGGGCCTCGCCGCGTTTGGCCTCGCTCAGGTAGCAGATGTGCAACTCGACCGTGAACAGGGAATTCCCCGTGCGCGTGCGGTAGTCCGCATCCATGCCGATGCGGTCGATCAGCGCGTCGCTGGCCAGGCTGAACGCAGTGGCGTAGCACGCATCGTTCATGTGGCCGTTGTAGTCCACCCACTCCAACGGCACGACGGTGCGGTAGAGCGTCAACGGGGCGGCGTTTGGCATGGCAAGGCTCCGGGGCGGGTACGATCCATGCGCCCGGCCGATGGACATGGCACCCGGGCGCGACTGCCCATGGTGGCCATATTCCCGCCGCTGTCAACGGATGCGGCGTCGTTCAGGCCACGCGATCGAGCGCCAGGGCATGCTCGTTGCGGTGATACCACGACGGTTCGAGCGGCATGAACACGGCGCAGCGGGTCATCGGCGCTGCATACACGTGCAGGCTGACCGCGGTCGCGTCGCCACTCACGTTGCGTATGGCATGGTACTCGTGCGGCGGGATGAGGCTGCCCGCGGAACCACAGCCCGCATGCATCGCACTCACAGCGTTGAAACGGTAGCGGTCATCCGCCTGCTCGAGGAGCTCGTACTGGGTGATTTCCAGCGCCCCGTGCCACACGCCTTCCACGCACCACAGGCCATGGTGGTCATGGATGGGCGTGCCCTGCCCGGGAGCCCAGGTCATGGCCGTCACCGAATAACCGTGGGCCTCGCTGCGATACAACTCGCGGCGCGCGTAATGATCGCGTGCCGGCTCGAAGACACACGGCGGCAGCTTCACGTCCCCCTGCTGCATCATCCGGCACAAGGCCCGGCGAATGGCGTCGGTGATGGCGGACGTGTCCGGCTGGTCGACGGCCTGGTCAAGTGCGTCGATCAACGCACGGCTACCCGGGAACTCTATTGCTAACATGGAATAAGCTTATGCCTGTACAGAATACTGGCCCAAGTCTAGCAGCAGTCCGTGACGTTCGACACCGGATTTGTTGCCCGCGGCCTGCGCTGTCGGACCGCACACGGCGGCAGACCACGCGGGAAGTACGGGAGGACCGCATTCACGTGTACCGCACGCCGCTTGCGATAACCGGCGGTTATCGCGTTGGTCCATAAAAAATTGCTTGTGCACGCGAGTCGCCCGTCGATAACGTGGCGTCTTTCGCGGCAGCGTTGAGCGGAACGGCCATGACCAGGCGATTCGACGGAAAAATCACGGTAATCACCGGAGCGGCGGGTGGCGTCGGCCTGGCGCTAGTCGCCCTGTTCGCACGCGAAGGTGCCCGCCTGATGCTCGCCGACGCCAACGAGGAGGGCTGCCGACACGCGGCCGGGCTGGCCACGGCGGCCGGTGCCGACGTGGCATGGGAAGCTGGCGACCTGCGCCGGAAAACCTACTGCGAGCACGTCATCGAAACCACCGTGACCCGTTTCGGCGGACTCGACATCCTGCTCAACAACGCCGGCACCATCCCGCGCGGGAGCATCGAGGAAACCACGGACGACATGTGGTTCGCCGCCATGGACGTCAATCTCAATGCGGCGTTTTACCTGTGCCGCGCGGCAGTCCCGCACATGCGCCATCGCGAGGGCGCGGCCATCGTGAACACGGCATCGGTTTGGGGCACGCACCCGGCGCCGGGACATATCGCCTATTGCACGAGCAAGGGTGCGCTGGCATCGTTCACGCAGCACCTTGGCCGCGACTGCGCGCCGCTCGGGATCCGCGTGAATGCCGTGTGCCCGCACGAGATCAACACGCCGATGCTGCGCACGGGCTTCAAGCGGCGCGGCCTGGACCCGGATGACGCCATCGCGACGCTGGGCCGCAGCGTGCCGCTCGGCCACGTCGCCGAGCCCGAGGAAATCGCCGATACCATCGCTTTCCTGGCCTCGGCGGAGGCACGCTACGTGGCCGGGGCGCTGCTCGAAGTCACCGGCGCCAAGCCGGTCAGTGCGTAATTCACAGCGGGAGGACGAGGCCATGGGCGTGCTTTCGAACAAGGTGGCGGTCATCACCGGCGGCAATCGCGGGATTGGACGCGGCATCACCGAGAAACTCCTGGCGGCCGGCGCGCAGGTGCTGCTTGCCCAGCGCCAGTCGCCCGACTGGATCGACACCACGTCGGGCCCGGCCCGCTTCGTGGCCGTCGACCTGCGCGACCGCGACGCCCCGGCCAGGATCGACGCAGCCTGCGCGGAGTGGTTTCCCACCGTCGACATTCTCGTCAACAACGCCGGCATCATGTTCCAGGCGGTGCCCGACGAGCTGACCGAAAGCGCGTGGGACGACCTGATGGCCATCAACCTGCGCGCGCCCATGTTCCTGTCCAAGGCGCTGCTGCCGCGCCTGCGCGCGGCCGGTGGCGGCAGCATCATCAACATCGGGTCCATCGAAGGCCTGGCGGCCAACCCCGGGCACGCCGCCTATTGCGCGTCCAAGGCGGGCATCCACGGCCTCACCAAGGCCATGGCCGTGGACCTGGGCCGCTATCACATCCGCTGCAACGCGCTCGCGCCGGGCTGGATCGACTCCGATCTCAGCGATGCCTACCTCAACGAGCAGGCGGATCCCGCCGCGGCACTGGCGGCGTTGCAGGCCATGCACCCGGTAGGGCGCACGGGATTGCCGCAGGACATCGGCGACGCGGCCGTATTCCTTGCCTCCGACGCGGCGGCATTCATCACCGGGCAAGTCCTCGTGGTCGACGGCGGCAGGACGGCGAAACTGCCATTGCCGTTCTAGAAGCCGTCCGGTCAAAGGGCGGGTACCACGTCGGCCACGGGATCCCTGCGCAGGGATCCTGGGATGATCAGCCCGGCACGCCACCACCGCGCAGCAGGCGCTCCTCGAGCGGAAACGTGGACAGGAGCTCGGCTCCCGAGTCGGTCAGCAGGACCTGCTGCTCCAGCTTGACGCCTTCGGCACCACCCTCGGCGCCGATGTAACTTTCCACGCACACCGTCATGCCGCTTTCGAGCACGCCGTCGTAGCCACTGGCAAAATCCCGACGGTGGGCAACCCCCGGGTACTCGTCGCACATGCCGATGCCATGCAGGATGAACGCGTACCGGTTCGCGGCGTAGATGTCCGGGATCGGCCAGGCGCGTTCGGCAAGCTCGCGGAAACTCAATCCCGGCTCGAGCAGGGTCATGTTGTGGTGGATCTGCTCCAGCGCCAGACCGTACAGATCCTGTTGCACCGGCGTGGCGGGCGCATCGCCAGCCAGGAAGCAGCGCGAGATGTCGGCGCAATAGCCATGCGGTCCGACGAGGTCGGTGTCGAAGCTCACCAACTCGCCGGCCTGGATGCGCCGATCGCTGCACTCGCGCATCCAGGGATTCGTGCGCGGGCCGGAACTGAGCAGCCGCGTTTCGATCCATTCGCCACCCTTTTCGATATTGGCCTGGTGCAGCAGCGCCCAAAGTTCCTGCTCGGTCATCCCGGGCTCCAAGGCTTCGTGCATCCGCGCCATGCCGACCTGCGCGGCGCCAATCGACTCCTTGATGCAGGCCAGTTCATCGGCCGATTTGATCAACCGCGCCTGTTCCAGCACTTCCTGCCCGTCGCCGACGCTTATCTCATGGCTGGCCAGGGCATGCAGTCCCGCGGGGTCGCAGCGATCGATGGCGATGCGCCGGTTGCCGCCACCGTGAAGGCGTACCAGGTCGGCGATCTCATCGGCCCAACGCACCGCGCTGGCTTCCACGTGCGGACCCGATGAAAAGTAGTACCAGGCGATCGCGGGCCGGATTTCGTCGATCAGATCGAGATGGGACGAAAGGTGGCTGCAACCATGCGTCTCGAACAACACCACCGGTCCCTCGGCGGCGATGAAGCAATAGCGCACCGGGTTGTGCAGGCACCACACAGTCATGTTGCGGCTGTCGGTGGCATAGCGGATGTTGATGGGATCCACGAGCACGCACGCCGCATAACCGCGCTGCACGAGTTGCTGCCGGACCCGACCGAGACGGTAGGCCCGGAGCCGCGGCCAGTTGATGGCATCATGGGCGGCAGCTGCGTCAGACGGCGGCATGTGCGGTCTCCCGCCACCGGGCACGCGACCCGGGAGGCATTGAAAAACGGTAAACGTGCGCCGCCGTGTATTTATTCGCCTGGTCAATCGCGAGCCTGCGGCGCGGTCCGCCATGCGACCGCCGGCACCGATGCCGGTGACACCCGCCCATGGCAACCGCTACACTAGCCAAAAACGCCGATCCGGCATAGCGATTCTTTTTACGGAATATTGATGACGTTCGGTTATGGACAAGTTTGCTGGGCCTGATCAGATTCTTGTAAAAATGCCATCGCTGCGCGCGATGAAGGCATTTGTCGCCGCCGCCAAATACCGTAGCTTCACGCGTGCCGCCGAATCCCTGTGCGTTACCCAGGCGGCAATAAGCAAGCAAATCAAGCGGCTGGAAGATACCCTGGGTGTCGAGCTTTTCACGAGAAGCGGCCGTGTGCTTGATTTGACCAGTGCCGGGCGCACGCTGTTCGACGCGGCCTACCTGTCTTTTTTCAATATCTCACAGGCCGCCGAACGGGTAAAAACCGGCGGTATTGACAAGTCCGAATTGCGCATTTGCGTATCGCCCGCATTCTCGACCCTGTGGCTTGCGCCACGGCTGCCCGATTTTTTTTCAGCCCATCCCGACGTCGTGGCAAGTGTGATTGCCACGGACGATTTTTCGGTTTTTGATCCACGCACGCAACCCAATGTTTTCATAAGCATGAATCCAACGCACAAGGAGAGCTATAAAAAGCTCAGCCTTTTCAGCGAGCGGATTTACCCGGTTTGCAGCCCCGAATTCGTCGAGAAAAACCCTGGCGTACGTTCACTCGCCGGCCTCCAGCAGTGCAGGCTGCTCGAGCTTGGCCCATTCGGGATGTCGCAGATCTACGAGCACGTCGACTGGAGTTTCTGGTTCGCGCTCATGGGGCTCGCGCCGGTGGCGGCGGCCAACGTACGGCATCGGCTGCGCGCGAACGACTACTACCTGATCATGCAAATGGCGGTCAGCGGCATGGGCGTCGCGCTCGGGTGGGACCACTTCGTCAAACGGCTGCTCGCACAGGGCCTGCTCGTGCGGCCGGTCGCCGAGGAGCTTGCGCTGAACGAGAAGCCGCATTATCTGTTTTACGATCCGGAACTCGCGGACGACGATGCGTTCATCGCATTCCGCGAGTGGCTGCTCGAAAGCCTTCAGGCCGACGACGTTTGAGCGTACGCCGGGCGCGTGCGTGCCTCGCTATGGCTGCTTGAGCCACCACGCGTATTCGGACTGTGAAATCCTGCCGTTGTGGTTCAGGTCGGCATACGCGAAGGCATTGGCCAACGGTGGATAGGCCCCCGCTTCCTGTTCGCTGATCGAACCGTTGTGGTTGGCGTCCAGGCTGGCAAAGCTGGGCGGCGTCGCCCACTGCTGGGCTTGCGGGGTCAGCGATCGTACGGTGACGGTAACGCCGTCCTTGGCAAGAAAGGTGGTATGGCCGGTGATGGTGCCCTGGCTGGCCGATGTGCCGGATGCCGTTGGCGTCGTCTGTGTCTGGGCGATACCCGCAGCGGAAAACGCGACGGTTGCACAAGCCAGCGCAAGCATGACCGCGCCGTGATGAAGTCGCATGGTCTTGCTCCTGACGTTTGAAGCTTGCGGCACAGTATAGTTTTGCGCCTGCGGGTGGGCTGAACGGACAGGGAACATGCCGATGCGATGCCAACCCGGGCATGGCGCGCGCCCGATATGGCATCCCGTTGGGCACGGCACGCTTTGGGCACGGCACGCCGTGCCCCTACCACACCCCTGTGTGGTCAC
>CAYOEF010000083.1:0-9956 GCA_964402805.1 uncultured Rhodanobacteraceae bacterium
GAGTACCTGCGCCAGGCGTGCAAAGTCCCCCGGCGCCAGTGCCTCGGCGCGCAGGCCCGGGTCGATGCCGTGTTGGCGCAGGACGTCCGCGTGCAGCACCGAACGCAGCGCATTGCCGAGGGTCTTGCGGCGTTGCCCGAAGGCGGTCTTGACGACGGTATCGAGACACTTTGCGTCCACGCACGGGCGCTCCCCGGCAGGCAATGGCACCAGGCGCACGACGGCGGAATCGACGTCCGGCGCCGGTGCGAATGCCCCGCGTGGCACCTCGAACAGGGGTTCTACGCGGCAGGCCAGCTGCAACATGACGCTGAGGCGTCCGTAGGTTTTGTTGCCCGGTCGCGCGGCCATGCGCTCGACCACCTCCTTTTGCAGCATGAAGTGCATGTCGATGGTGGCGTCGGCATGCGCCAGGCAATGGAACAGGATCGGGCTCGAGATGTAATAAGGGAGATTGCCGACGATGCGCAGGCGTGCATCATCCGCGAGGGCCGCAAGGTCCGTATCGAGGATGTTGCCGGCGATGATCCGAAGCTGGCCGACCGGCGCCGCGGCCTGCTCGAGCCGGGGGATGAGGTCGCGGTCGAGTTCGATGGCCGTCATGGTGCCGACGGCGCGCAACAGGGGAAGCGTCAACGCGCCCGTGCCGGGGCCGATTTCAAGAAACAGGTCGCCGGCACGGGGTGCCAGCGCGCGGATGATGCGCGCGACGTATTGCGGGTCGCGCAGGAAGTGCTGGCCCAGGCGCTTTTTGGGGTGGTACGCCATGGCTTCGTTCGCGCTTCAAGCGTTTTCGCGGGGGCGTGCCAGGGTCAATGCCGTGCGGGTGGCGGCCAGCAGGCTGGACACATCGGCGCGGCCGGTGCCGGCGAGATCCAGGGCCGTGCCGTGGTCCACCGAAGTGCGAATGAAAGGCAGGCCCAACGTGATGTTGACGGTGCGATCGAATGCCTCGCTCTTGAGCACCGGCAGGGCCTGGTCGTGGTACATCGACAGGACCGCGTCGTAGCGGCCGCGCTGGGAGGGGATGAAGGCCGTGTCGGCCGGCAGCGGGCCGATGAGTTGCATGCCGCCGGCGCCGAGTTCCCCGATGACGGGGATGATCGTGTCGATCTCCTCGCGCCCCATGTAACCACCCTCGCCGGCATGCGGATTGAGTGCGAGCACGGCGATGCGCGGGGAGGCGATGCCGAAGCGCGAGCGCAGGTCGTGGTCGACGATGCCGAGCGTGCGACGCAGCCCGTCACGGGTGATCGCGGCCGGCACCGCGGCCAGCGGCATGTGCGTGGTCGCCAGCGCCACCCGCAGGGTTTCGCTGGCAAGCATCATGACGACCTCGGCGCCGGCGCGCCGGGCCAGGAACTCGGTGTGGCCGCTGAAGGCCTCGCCGGCGTCGTTGATGACCGACTTCTGTACGGGTGCCGTCACCATGCCGGCGAATTCACCATTCAGGCAGCCGTCGACGGCCTGGGAGAGGGTATTGAGTACGTGGAACGCATTGCGCGGGTCGAGCCGGCCCGGTGTTTCCGGCGTGCGCAGGGGCACGTGCAGCACGCGCAGCACGCCGGGTGCGCGCACGTGCCGCGGCTTGCCGTCATAGTCCTCCAGCCGCAGGCTGACGCCGCAACGCGAGGCCGCGCGCCCGAGCAGGTCACGATCACTGATCGCTACCAGGTCGGCCGCCAGCGGCTGCATGGCCAGCATGGCCAGCAGTTCGGGTCCGACCCCTGCCGGTTCGCCACCGGTGATGGCCAGTCGCGGCAGGGTGCCGGTATCCGGCGTGGTCACGATGCGCCCTGCGACTGGTCCGGACTGCGCAATGCGGGTACCCGGATGCTGACGTAGGCACTGGAGCGCAGTTGTCGCAGGAAGTCCGCGTAGACCTCGCGCGCCTTGCGGTTGCCAATGGCAATGCGTGCGCGCTGGCGGCGTATTTCCTGGGTCACGTCGTTCTGGCGCGTGGCGACGAGCTTGATGATGTCCCAGCCGTCCTGGGTCTGGAACGGGCGCGATACCTCGCCCTGTTTCATGTTCTGCAGCGCATTGGCGATGGCCGGGCCATGCGCGCCAATCTGGGACCAGCCCAGGTCGCCGCCGAGATTGGCCGTGGCGTTGTCGTCGGAGACCTTTTTCGCAAGCGCGGCGAAATCCACATGCCCGCCGCTGGTCAATTGCCGGTAGATCTGCTGGGCCTTGTCGTAGGCCTGCTCGGAAGTTACCAGGTCGCTTGGCTTGATGAGGATCTGGCGCACGTGGTACTCGGTGACCACGTCGTGCTTGTCGCTGTCGCGGGCGATCAGCTTGAAGATGTGGAATCCGTCGGGTGCGCGCAGTGGGGCCGTGATCTGGCCCACGTCCAGTTTCTGGATGGCGCCGGCGAATGCGGGCGGAACTTCATCCATGTTGCGCCAGCCGATGTCGCCGCCATCCAGCGCATCCGGTGCCTCGGAATAACGAATGGCCGCGGCACGGAAATCCATGCCGCCTCGGATGGCCGCTTCGGCCTCCTCGGCCTTGGCCCGGGCATTGGCGATGTCCTGCGCGCTCGCCCCGTTGGGCACGTTGATGTCGATGTGGGCCAGGTGTATGCGCCCGGTCTGGAAGGAGGAATCCTTGACGAGGTTGTCGACCTCCGCGTCGGTGACCTGCACCGATTGCCGCACGACCTTGTCGCGCAGTTTCTGCACGAGGATCTGCTCGGCGACGTTGCGCCTGAACGCCGCGTAGTCGCCGCCTTGCTGCGTAATGGCCTGTTGCAGTTGCGCCGGCGTCATGTGGTTGCCGGAGGCGATATTGGCGACGGCGTTGTTGATTTCCGCGTTGGACACGCGCATGCCCTGGTCGTTCGCACGTTGTACTTGCAGTTGCATCAGGATCAGGCGGTTCAACACCTGGCGTTCGAGCACGTCCGTCGGCGGCAGTTGCCCCGGATTGGACGCGTACTGGTGCCGGACCGCCTGCAGCGCCTGGTCGAGATCGCTTTGCAGGATGACGCCGTTGCCGACGATCGCGACGATGCGGTCGATCATCTGCGGGCCACCATTGGCCGACTGGTTCGGACCCATGCCGGGAAGGAACTGTGCGTGTGCCCGCGGCATGGGGACAAACGCCACGAGGAGGACAAAAAAGGCGAGGATCGGTTTCATCGACGAGGCTTCGGGTGGCATCCGGTTGCGCCGGCGCGGGCAGGCGTCGGCAAGTGGCGGCGTGGGTCCATCATGCGGGTCTGCGCCTGCGTATCCGCACGCCGGGTGACGGCGGCGATGCAGGACTTACTGGTAGCCAAGGATAGCATGGTGCAGGAAGTCTTCCGTGCGCGGACTGAAGCTGCCGAGGCCCTTGAACTGGACCTGCAGCATGATGGCGTTGTCGGTGTCGCCGTGCACGTTTTTCACGTAGTGGCGACCGAGCAGGCGTACCGCCACGCAGCAGCTGTCATATTCCACGCCGAACAGTGCCGCAAGGGTCTTGGGCTGGCCGCGCTGCCAGTGCTGGCCGTCGCGCAATTGCACGTTCCAGCGCCCCAGCAGGCGCCAGGTTTCGTTGATGGGGACGACGGCGGAGGCGTCGAACTGCTCCATGTAGTCGATGCGGTAACGATACGCGAAGTTGAGTATGCCGTCGCCACCCAGGCGGCGCTGGATCTGCAGGGTACCAAGCGAGATGTGGCGTTCGGCCGGATCCCACTGGTAAACGCCATTCAGGCGCCAGTTGTCGTTCAGCGACAGGCCCATCTGGGCGACGTAGGCGGAGCCGTCGAAATCGGTGGTGGGCGTGTCCGGGTCGAGCTGTACGCGCTGCGGCGTGAAGTAGCGGATCTGGCCGAAGCTTAACGAAGCGCGCTCCACGCCGTTGTCATCCAGCAGGCGCGACGTGATCGCCGCGGTGAGGTTGTTGGCGTTCATCTGCCGGTCGGTGCCGGAAAACCGGTTCGGTGAAAACAGTTGCCACCAGGCGAACTGCATCACGCGGCTGTCGAAAACGGGCAGGTCGTCCTGGTCGCGATACGGCACGTACAGGTAATACAGGCGCGGTTCCAGGGTCTGCGTGTACGCGTGGCCGAACAACGAGGTGTCACGTTCGAAGATCAGGCCGCTGTCGATGCTGGCTATGGGCAGGCTGCGCGACGGCGTGTGGTTGGTGAAGCCGTAGGCATCCGGATCGTTGATGAGCCGGTACCGCGTGTAGCGCCAACCCAGGCGCGGGCGCACGAACCAGGCGGGACCCTGGAAATCGGCCTCGAGCCAGGGGTAGAGGTCGAGGCGGTCGCCCTCGACGGAATCGTCCCTGCGGAATGCCACGGCTTCGTTGTCCATGCCGAAGGTGAAGTGGCGCGACAAGGGTGTATTGATGTTGAACGTGGCGCGTGGCCAACGCTTGTATGGAAGGTTGGCATCGGTGTAGACCGGGTCCACGTTCTGGTAGGAATCCACGCCGAGTGAGGCGCTCCACCAGTTGCCATTGCCGTGCAGGTAGGCGTCGGAGTAGAGCGTCGAGGGGGTGGTGTAGCCGGCAAGTTGCGACTGGAAATCCTGGAAGTAGTACTTGTCCGACGCGCGCTGGTACGAGGAGGTGAAACTCCAGTTGTCGCTGATGCGGCTGGTGTCGTTGAAGTGGATGAAGTAGCGGTCGGCGCCATCGGCGATAGTGCGCGGATGGTTGCTGCCGTCATTGCCTGCCCGCTGGTCGTTGGGCAGGTAATCGACGTCGAGTTGTCCACGGCTGGTGCCGAACAGATAGCGGAACTGGCCCCCGAGCATCAGGCCGCGTTCGGTGTAGATCTGCGGCGTCACGGTGGCGTCGTAATTGGGCGCCAGGTTGAGGTAGTACGGCACGCGGAACGTGAACCCTGAACTGCCACTGCTGCCGAACGTGGGGTAGAGGAAGCCGCTCTTGCGGCGGTTGTCGATCGGGAACGTGAAATAGGGCAGATACAGCAGTGGAATGTCGCCCAGGCGCAACGTTGCATCGTGGGCCTTGCCTTCGCCGGTCACCTTGTCCGTGCTGATGCGCTTAGCGCTGATCTGCCATACATGGTGACCGGGATCGCAGGTGGAATAGGTGGCCTGCGTATACACGCCATGCTGGGCATTGCGCAATTGCGCACCGGCCGCCGTGCCGTTGCCGCGCGAGGCCAGCAATTGGTAGCGTACGTCGCTGGCCTGCGCGTGATCGGGCGTGGTGGAGCCGTGGATGCGCGAGGCGGCCAACAGCGTGGAACTGTTTTGCAGGGTGACGTGGCCACGCGCATCAAATGCCGTGGTCTGCTCGTTGTAGTCGACGTGGTCGGCCTTCAGCAGCTCGTCGTAACGCTCGATGCTGACGTCGCCATTGAGGTGGTAGAGGTTGCGGCCTGACGTTTCGACGTCATCGGCATTGGCGTGCGTCACGGCGCTCTGGCGACCCTTGCTGTCCATTGGCAACGACGGGTCGTAGAACGCGAACAGCGCATTGGGCCGGCACTGCGCGTAGCTGATGGGGCGCGGTGGACAGATGATCGTGCCCAGCGCACAGGGCTGGAAGACGGGTACCGGTCGCCCCGGCGTCGGCGTGGCTGCTTGTCCGCCCGTCGCGGCCAGTGCCGGCATGCCTGCCATGGCGATGGTGCAGGCAAGGGCGTGGCAGGCCATGGAACGATGACAACTGGGCGACACGGGGCCGGACTCCTGGCGGGGTGACGGGCTAGAAGGGTATGTGAAAAATGCGGTGCAATCCGGAATCCAATCGGACCCGCCTGTGTGCGGCTACGCGATTGGCGGGCACGTGATGATGGCGCGCGTGCGGACGCATCGTGCCTATTTCGTGTGCCGCTCGTGATGCCAGAGAACCTCGCCGTGGCCACTGCTGCGTGCCAGCACGCGTGCCATGACGAACAGGAGATCGGAAAGGCGATTCAGGTAATGGCGCACCTGCGGGCGCACGGGCTCGTCGCCGGCGAGTGTCACCACGGCGCGTTCGGCACGCCGGCATACGGTGCGCGCGACATGGCACTGCGCCGCGGCCATCCCGCCGCCGGGCAGGATGAACTCCTTGAGACGCGGCAGGTCGGCGTTCAGCCCGTCAAGAATCTGCTCCAGACGCCGGACGTGGTCGTCGGTGATCGTTTCCATGCCCGGAATGCACAGTTCGCCGCCAAGGTCGAACAGCTCGTGTTGTATCTGCGTCAACGCCTCGCGGATCGTCTCCGGGATGCCATCGCACGCCAGCAGCACGCCGACGCAGCTGTTGAGTTCGTCGGTGGTGCCATAGGCGCAAACGCGCGCGGAGTCTTTCGGTACGCGCTTGCCGTCGCCAAGGCCGGTCGTGCCGTCATCGCCCGTGCGCGTGTAGATTTTCGACAGGCGGTTGCCCATGGTCCGTCAGGCAGCCAACGGATCGGATTGCGACATTCCCCGCAGCGCCGGCACATGGTGTTGCAGCAGCGCAAAGGATCCAAACAACACGGCGCTCCAGACCAGCGTCCCCGGCAACGTTCCGTACTGGTAGAACGGGAGCCCGGCGACGTAGCTGGCGGCCAGTCCGGCGCCGGTGAGCGGGTACATGCCCGAGGCGAGCCATACTGCGAAATTGGTTACCAGATAAAAGCCGGTGGCACTGCCGGCGGCCACAAGTCCGATGCGCATGGCACCACCGCGGTCGCGCAGCGTGCCCATGCCAACCAGCACCATGACGGCAAAGCACGCGTAGACCAGCGGGCTCATGGCGCTGAAGCCGATGGCCATGTCGGACACCAGCATCGCGCCAAGTGGTACCACGAATGCCAGCACGCGGTTGCGGAAGCAAGCCCCGCCAAACAGGGCGATGGCGGCCACCGGTGTGAAGTTCCAGGGCATGAAACCGGGGTGGAAATGCGCTGCGACGCGCAGGCCGGCGGCCAGCGCGATCAGGCCCGCTATGACCAGCATGCGCGGCGTGAATGTCCGGGGTTGGTGGCACGGTGTGCTGCGCATGGCGATTTTCCGTCGACGTGGCAAGGTAGTGTGGGCTGAAAGGATACTGCAAATGCGCGTCGACGACTGCCCGGATGACGCCGCGCGGACACGCCGTACCCGTCCCGGCCGGTGCCCGCGGTATCATCCACGCATGCATGAGCAAACGGACATCCTGATCGTGGGCGGTGGCCTGGTCGGTGCCAGCCTTGCCATTGCGCTCGAGGCGTCGGACCATCGGACAAGTCTGGTCGAGGCACGCGTATCCACGCCTGCGGCACAACCGCGTGGCGACGAACGCAACCTCGCCCTGGCACGGGCCAGCGTGAACGGCCTGCGCGCGCTGGGTGTGTGGCCGCATGCCGAAGCCTACGCCACGGCCATCCGTCGCGTGCATGTCAGTCGTGCCGGCGAGTTCGGGGCCGCGCACCTCGATGCCGCGCGTTGTGGGGTGGACGCCCTGGGCTGGACGCTGCCAGCGAGCCGCCTCGGCGCGGCCCTGGCAACGCGGCTCGACGCCTGCACGCGCCTGCGGCGTCACGCGCCGGCGCAGGTCGAGGCCATCGCGCGCGTCGACGCGGGCTGGCGCGTGCATGTCCGCGGCCCGGACGGTGAACGCGACATCGTGACGCGTCTTCTCGTCGGCGCCGACGGGAGCCAGTCCAGCGTGCGCGAACAGGTGGGCATCCGTGCGGCGGCGTATGACTACCAGCAGACCCTGATCGTCTCGTCCGTGGCGCTCGAGCGACCGTTGCACGGTTTGGCCTACGAGCGCTTCACGGACGCCGGCCCGGTGGCCTTGCTGCCGCTCGCCGGCGGGCGTGCCGGCGTCGTCCTTGCCGTCGCTGCCGACGAAGCGCGCAGCGTGCCCGACATGCCGGACGGTGATTTTCTCGACCTAGCGCAGCAGCGCTTCGGTTGGCGCCAGGGGCGCATGATGCGTCCGGGCAGGCGTTTCGTGCACCCCATCGGGCGTGTCACCGCCGGCACGCTGACGGCCTGGCGCGCGGTCGTCGTGGGCAACGCGGCGCAGACCATCCACCCGATTGGCGCACAGGGCTTCAACCTGGGTCTGCGCGATGCATTGACGCTGGCCGAACTGGTGGCTGCGCAGGCCGATCCCGGCCAGGCGGGCATGCTGGCAACTTATGCACGCCGACGCGCGCCGGATCGCGAGGCGGTCATGACGATGAGTCACGGACTGGTTCGCCTGGCATGCCTCGGTCAACCGTGGCTGGCGCCCCTGCGGACCCTGGGCCTGTTGGCGATCGATCGCCTGCCGCCACTGCGCGATGCGATCGTCCAGCGCGGCATGGGATTTCGCGGGCGGCCGCCCCTGAGCATCATGGAGAGTGCGTGATGGACGGTGGCGCAAGCATGCCGGCGCGTCGCCGGCGTGGCGCAGGCTGGCATGATGTCGTCGTGGTCGGTGGCGGCATGGCAGGCGCGGCGGCGGCACTGGCGCTCGCCCGCGGCGGCCTGGACGTTGCCCTCGTCGAGGCGCGGCAGCCGCGTCCATGGTCGGCGCACGATGCGGTGGATTTGCGGGTAGTCGCGCTGGCACCCTCCTCGGCCGACCTGCTCGATGCACTGGGCGTGTGGGCGGACATAAGCCACGCGCGTGCCCAGGCGTATCGCCACATGCACGTGTGGGATGCCGAAAGTGGCGCCGTGCTGGACATGGATGCCTGCCATGCAGGCCGTGCCGCCATGGGCTGGATCGTCGAAAACCGCCTGGTCCAGCACCTGCTGTGGGAGGCACTGGAAGCGGGCGGCGTGCCCTGCCGCTGCCCCGCCGAGGTCGTGGCGCTGGACGCGCAGGACGACCATGTGGCGGTGCGCCTCGCCGATGCCACCGCGCTCAAGGCGCGCGTGCTGGTGGCGGCGGATGGTTCCGCCTCGCCGTTGCGCGGGATGGTCGGGTTGCGCACCACGGGCCACGATTACCGGCAGCGTGCGGTCGTCGCACACATCGCCACCGAACGCGGCCACGCGGATACGGCCTGGCAACGGTTCCTGCCAGGTGGTCCGGTCGCGTTGCTGCCGCTTGCCGATGGCCGTTGTTCACTGGTCTGGTCATTGCCGGAGGCAGCTGCGCGGGACGTCATGGTGATGGACGACGACGCATTTTGCGAGGCCGTCGGCGTGGCCAGCGATTTGCGCCTTGGGCGGGTGACTGCGACCAGCAAACGCGCGTCGTTTCCGCTGCAACTACAACTTGCGCAGGCTTATCGGGTCGGACGCGTGGTCCTGCTGGGCGATGCGGCGCATACCGTGCATCCCCTGGCGGGCCAGGGCATCAACCTGGGCCTGCGTGACGTCGCCGAATTGCGGGACGTTCTCGTGGGGGCGCACGAGGCGGGGCGTGATGTTGGCGGCGAGCGCGTATTGCAGGCCTACGCGCGGCGGCGGCACAGCGCCAATGCCGTGGATGCCTGGTCGCTGGACGCGCTGGCCCGCATCTACGCGTGGCAGGTTCCACCGCTGGTCGCGGTGCGTGGCCTGGGGATGCGCATCGTGGATCACTTGCCACCGTTGAAGCGCGCCCTGGTACGTCATGCCGCGGGCCTGGCGGCTGGTTACGGGCGTGGCAGGGTCGACGGGTAATTCGGCAGCACGGCGCGTATCGGATGCCTGCATCAGGCTTGGGTGCCTGATTCAGCAGGTCCGTTCGACGGCGAACTCGGCCACGGCATCCAGTGCGTCACGCCATTTCGACGGCGGCAGGCATTCAAGCGCGCGGTGCGCGGCATCGGCGTGCGCGTGGGCGAGCTTGCGCGTACGTTCCACGGCGCCGCATTGGCTGATGAAGCGCACGACGTCGCGCAACGGCGCATGGTCGCCGGTTGCGATCGCCTCGCGCAGGCTGTCGGCGCTTTCGGCCGATGCCGTTTCCAGCGCGTAGATCAGCGGCAGGGTGAGTTTGCCCTCGGCGAGGTCGTCGCCGATGTTCTTGCCGAGCGTGTCCGTGTCCGACACGTAGTCGAGCAGGTCGTCGGCGATCTGGAAGGCGAAGCCCAGTTGCAT
>CAYOEF010000084.1:0-9944 GCA_964402805.1 uncultured Rhodanobacteraceae bacterium
CGATGAGCCTGACCATCATCATGGTCTGCGGCCTGTTCGTGGGCATGGTGCTGGCCTTGCAGCTTTACTACGTACTGTCCATTTTCGGCAGCACCTCGGCCAGTGGCACCGTGGTGGCCCTGGCCGTGTTCCGCGAGTTGGGGCCGGTCATCACCGCGCTCCTGTTCGCCGGGCGGGCCGGTACGTCGATAACCGCCGAGATCGGACTGATGCGCGCCACCGACCAGTTGGCGGCCATGGAGATGATGGCGGTGGATCCGGTCGCCTACGTGGCGGCACCGCGCTTCCTGGCCGGCGTGATCTCCATGCCGCTCCTGAGCTGCGTGTTCAGCGCGATGGCCATTTTCGGCGGTCACCTGGTAGGCGTCACCTGGCTCGGCATCGACAACGGCACGTTCTGGAGCAACATGTCGTCCACCGTCAACCTGTGGACCGACATCGTCGACGGGGTACTCTGGAAAAGCCTGGCATTCGGCGTCGTGGCCACGCTGATTGCCGTGCACCAGGGCTATACGGCCCCGCCCACCAGCGAGGGTGTGGCGTATGCGACGACCCGTACCGTGGTCGCCTCGTCGATCGCCATCCTGGCGATGGATTTTGTGTTGACCGCCTTCCTGACCTGAGTACGCCATGTCGTTTGGTACGCATTTGATGAGGACCCCATCGTGAACCCCAGGCGCTCGTTCGCGGCCGGTACCGGCCTGTTCATCCTTCTCGGCTTTGCGGCGCTGGCGTTTCTGGCGACGCAGACCACGACGCTTGCCAACTCGTGGCAGGGTGCTTCCTACACGGTCAAGGCGCGCTTCACCAATATCGGGCAACTCAAGGTGCGTGCGCCGGTCAAGCTTGCCGGGGTGCGCATCGGCTCGGTGCAGTCGATCCAGCTTGAACCGCAGCGCTTGGATGCGCTGGTGACCCTGGCCATCGACAAGCGCTACAACCAGATCCCCATGGATTCGTCGGCCTCGGTGTTCACCAGTGGTTTGCTGGGAGACCAGTACATTGCCATCCGTCCCGGGGGTTCCCCTGAAATGCTGCGCAACGGCGACGAGTTCCTGATCACCCAGTCGGCGGTGCAGCTGGAGGACCTGATCGGCAAGTTCCTGGTCAATGGCTCACCGTCGAAAAAGTAGGATAGGGGCGGGCCTTGGCCGTGCATGGCGTCGTATTCGGAACACCAGGAGCGTTTTGACATGTTGCGTACCGTGATCATCGTGGCTGCACTGGTCATGTCGGCAGGGCTGCTGCCGGCATTTGCCGCGTCGGGAACCTCCCAGCCGGGAGCCCGGGCGCAGACGCCGGAACAGGTCGTCGAGAGTATCGCCGACGATCTGGCCGCGCGCCTCAAGGGGCATCGTGAGGAGCTCAAGGACAACAAGCAGAAACTTGTCGACATCATCGACAGCGTGCTCCTGCCCCATTTCGACGTCGATTTCGCGTCGATCCTGGTATTGGGCCAGCACGCGCGCGACGCATCACCCGAGCAGCGCGCACGGTTCGCGAAGGCGTTCTACACGTCCATCACCAGCCGTTATGCTGAGGCACTGCTCGATTACACGCGCGGCGCGGTCACGGTGCTGCCGTTCCAGGGCAAGCTGGATACCCGGCGCACCATCGTGCGCACGCGCGTCAAACTGGACAGCGGCAAGACGGTATCGGTCGACTACGCATTCCGCAAGACCCGGGACGGGCAATGGAAGGTCTACGACGTCATCATCGAAGGCCTTTCCTACATTGCCAACTATCGCCAGCAGGTCGACGTGGAAATCCGCCGGATCGGATTGAACGCGCTAATCAAGCGCCTGGAGACGCAAGGTGCCGGCGCCCTGAAGCAAATGCAGGCGGACAGCAGCGGTGGTTGACGTGCGGGTCGTGAAGCGCGATCCGGATACCCTGGCCGTATCCGGCCCACTGGTGTTTGCCAGCGCCGCGCAGGCATTGGCGCAGGCACAAGCCATGCTCGACGGACGCACGATGCGCCTGGACCTGGCGGAAGTCGAGCGCGTGGACAGCGCCGGCCTTGCCTGTACGTTGGCCATGATGGCCGCTGCGCACCGCCGTGGTGGCCGGCTTGGGGTCGTGCATGCGCCGGCCGGCATGCTCGCGCTGGCCAGGGTTTGTGGCGTGGCTTCCTTCCTGGGCGGCTTGCGCGACGGAACGGCGCAAGAGCGGGGTGGTTTCCCCGCCCCCGGGCCTGGTCCAGGCGCATGACGACACCCGTTTGCGGGCCTCCCGCCGTGGTGGGATTGCCAGGGGGGCCGTCAGTCGTCCGTGCCGGTGGTGCCTGATCCGGCTGGCGCCGCCGTGCCGCCATGGCTTTTTTCCCACTGCTCTTGTTGCTCGAGCAGCTTTTCGGGGTCGAAGCCCTGGGTATCAAGACCCTGCAGGTGCTCGATGACCGAAGCGGGCGGATTGCCGTAATAAATCATGTACAGGCGTCGCTGCCGGTAGGCGCTGCGTATGAGCGTGTAAGGGTCGTAGGCCGATTCGAGGAAGCTTTCCGCATCGAGGGCCTGCGAACGCAAGGTGATCAGGTATGCCAGCTCCGGCAGGTATTGCTGGCCGTATTTGAAGTCCTCGCGGCGGGCGTAGATCGCCAGCGGGTCGAACAAATAGCCGTCGACCGGGATGTGCCAGAAATCGCGCGCCGTGGATGGACCCAGCAGCGGCAACATCAGGTAGGGGCCGTCCGGGACACCCCAGCGCGCAAGTGTCACGCCGAAATCGGTCGTGTGCGCGGGAATGCCGAGCTGGCTGGCCGGATCGAAGAAGCCCAGGAAACCGATGGTCAGGTTCACGATGAAGCGGCCGGTACCCTCGATGGCACGCTTGGGCTGGGCCTGCAGCAGATCGTTGGCGATCGTGATCGGCATGCGCAGGTTGGTGAAAAAGTTGTCCACGTGGGCGCGCACGGCAGGCGACGTGACCTTGCGGTAACCCTTTGCCGCCGGGCGCAGGGTTGCCTTGTCGACGGCCACGTTGAAGGCATAGACCTTGCGGTTGAAACCTTCCCAGGGATCGTCCGTGCGCGGCTTGGCGATGGCGCAGCCAGCCAGTGCAACAACGGCGGCCAGGACCACGGCGCGAACCAGGAGGTGACGGAACGAAGAAGACATGTGTGGATGGTCGGATGCGCGGCGTACGGCCGTGGGGGCTTCTATCCTCGACGGGGATAACCACGAGCAACCTGTCTGGCCGCTGGCGGACCGGTAATGATAGTGCGTGGTGCATTGCCAGCCAAGCGGCACTGCCGCTAGAATTGGCATTGAAGCTGCGGTCCTGCGTCCGCATGTTCATATACAACATGCAACGCAGGACGGCATGTCGGGTTATGCATCGGGCCGCGCCCGGGTTTTCTGGAACATGACATGGCACGTATCACCGTTGAGGACTGCCTCGAGGTAGTCGACAATCGTTTCGAACTGGTGTTGATGGCAACCAAGCGCGCACGCCAGTTGGCGCATGGTGCCGATGCACTGGTACCGGTCGAGAATGACAAACCGACGGTGCTGGCATTGCGTGAAATCGCCAATCGCAGCATCGACGAGGCGACGATCGAGGCCATCGACCGTGCCGAGCGCGAGCAGGCCGAGCGCGAGGCGCTTGAATGGGCCGCGGCCGAAGTGGAAGAAGGCCTGGCGGCCAAGGTCGGGGACGACTGATGTGCCTGCCGCGCGCCAATGCCGACACGACGTTCGCCAGGCACTGGCCGGGGGCCGTCCGCGCATGTGCGCGAGGCATGTGTAGCAGGGGCACACTTTCGGAGGCGGCGGCCTGACGCCGGGCCGCTGACAGCTGTGGGGACTGTCGCCAACACCAGCCCATCGCAAGACCCCGCAGTCATCACTGGCGCAGACGAACTTTTTCGTTGCCTTGCAACCTATCTGTCGGCCGCCCAGGTCGACCTGGTACGCGAGGCCTATGCGGTCAGCGCACGCGCGCACGAAGGCCAGTGGCGCAAGAGCGGCGAGCCCTACATCACCCACCCGATCGCGGTGGCGCGCATTCTCGCCGACCTGCACATGGACCACGAGACCATCATGGCCGCGGTCCTGCACGACACACTCGAGGACACCAGCCTCGCCCATGCCGACATCGAGAAGCGCTTCGGCATCAGCGTGGTGGAATTGGTCGAGGGCGTGACCAAACTGGACAACCTGCGATTCCACAGCCGCAAGGAGGCGATGGCGGAAAGCTTTCGAAAGATGCTGCTGGCCATGGCGCGCGACATCCGCGTCATTCTCATCAAGCTGGCCGATCGCCTGCACAACATGCGCACCCTGGGCGCGAAGAGTCCCGAGTCGCGCCGGCGCATCGCGCGCGAGACGCTCGAAATCTACGCGCCCATCGCACGCCGGCTGGGCATGAACAAGATCAAGTCCGAACTCCAGGACCTCGGGTTCCGGGCGTTGTATCCGGATCGGCACCGCGTCATCAGCGCGCGCATAAAAAGTGCCCTCGGCGATCGCCGCAAGCTCATGGGGCGCATCGAGAAGGCGCTGCACGAGCGCCTCGTCGAGGAGCATATCCCGGCACGCATCGTCAGCCGGATCAAGGCGCCGTGGAGCATCTACAGCAAGATGCGCAACGAGCAGAAGACCTTCAAGCAGGTGATGGACGTCTACGGCTTCCGCATCGTCACGGACACCGTCATGCATTGCTATTGCGCACTGGGTGCCGTGCATGCCTTGTACAGCCCGGTGGAAGGCCGTTTCAAGGATTTCATCGCCATTCCTAAATCGAATGGCTACCAGTCCCTGCACACCGTACTGCGCGGACCGTTCGACGAACCCATCGAAGTGCAGATGCGCACCGAAATGATGGATGCGGTCGCTGAACGGGGCGTGGCCGCACATTGGGTGTACAAGGGCGACAGCGGGCCGGCGAACAGCGCGCAGAGCCGTGCGCGTGCCTGGTTGAGTGCGCTTGCCGACCGGCAGGCCAGCACGCCGTCGGCAACGGAGTTCCTCGAGAACGTTAAGATCGACCTGTTTCCCGAGGAGGTCTATCTGTTCACTCCGCACGGCGACATCCTGTCGCTGCCACGCAACGCCAGCGCGCTGGATTTCGCCTACGCCGTGCATACCGACGTCGGCGACCATGCGGTCGCCGCGCGTGTCGACGGCAAGCTCGCGCCGCTGCGTGCACGTCTCAATTCGGGTCAACGCGTCGAGGTCATCACCGCGCCCTCGGCACAACCCAACCCGGTATGGCTGGAGTGGGTGGTCACCGCCAAGGCGCGGACCGCGATACGCCAGTTCCTGAAGCACTTGCAGCACGAGGATGCCATCGATTTTGGCCATCGTATGCTGGATCGGGCGCTGGACGCCCATGGGGGCAGCCTCGACATGTTGTCGGGCGATGTCCTGCAACAGTATCTGGACAGCCAGAAGCTGCGTCGCCTCGAGGATCTCCTGGCCGGCATCGCGATGGGCAATCGCATGCCCGACAAGGTCGCGGTCAGCCTGCTCGAACTGGCCGGCAGCGTCGATGAACAGCACGACCTCGTGCAGCGCAATGTCGACAAGATCCGCATCAGCGGTGCCGAGCGTGGCGTGTTGAGCTTTGGCAACTGCTGTCATCCGGTGCCCGGCGACAAGATCATGGGGTACCTCTCCTATGGCAAGGGCATCGTCGTGCACCGCACCGAGTGCCCGAACATCGTCGAACTGCGCAAGTCACCCGAACGGTGCATCGAGATCGGCTGGGACCTCGAGGTGACCGGTGACTACAAGGTCGAATTGCGCACCGAAGTGATCAACAACCGCGGGGTGCTGGCGACCGTTGCCGCCGCGATCTCCGCGGCCGGCTCCAACATCGTGAACGTCGAGTACATCGAACGCGATCGCGTGGCCGCGGCATTGCTGTTCGCGATCGAGGTGAAAAACCGCAAGCATCTGGCGGACGTGATCCGGCGCATCCGACGCACCGGCGTCGTCAGCGGCGTCTATCGCTACCCGGTGTGAATCGGCGCCCATCGGCCGCGGGAACGGTTATCCTTGGCGCTTTGCAGGCAACCAGGGAACCATCATGAGTCACCACATCATCGCCACCGACCGGGCGCCGGCCGCCATTGGCCCGTATTCGCAAGCAGTCCGCGCCGGTGGTGCCGTCTACTTTTCGGGTCAGATTCCGCTTGATCCGGCCACCGGCGACATGGTGGCAGGCGACATCGAAGCGCAGGCGCGACGCGTGTTCGACAATCTCAAGGCGGTCTGCGTGGCTGCCGGGGGCACGCTGTCCGACATCGTGCGTGTGGGTATTTACGTGACCGATCTGGGGCATTTCGCCACGGTCAACTCCGTGATGGCCGAGTACTTCGCCAAACCGTATCCCGCACGTTCCACCATCGAGGTGTCGGCCTTGCCCAAGGGTGCCCTGGTCGAGGTGGATGCCATCATGGTCGGCACCGGCGACTGATCCCGGCGTGCGGCCGACACGCTCGGGCATCCGTGAGCCAGGCTGGCATCGTGTCGATGGATGATCGGGCCAACGGTGCGGTGGAGCACGGGCTGAAACCAGTGACATCGCTGCGTGGCGTGGGACCCGCGCTGGCTGCAACGCTGGCGCGCCTGGGTCTTGAACGCGTTCGCGACCTGTGGTTCCACCTGCCGTTGCGTTACGAGGATCGTACCCGCCTGGTCCCTGTGAACCGGCTGGTTGCCGGCCAGTCGGCACTGGTCGGCGGGGTAGTTGAAGCCGCGCAGAGCACGTTCCGGTTTCGCCCCCAGTTGCGCGTGGTGCTTGCCGATGACTCCGGCGCGACACTCGTCCTGCGTTTTTTCCATTTTCGTCGCGCACAGGTGGAAGCGCTCAGCCCGGGCACCTATGTGCGTTGTTTCGGTGATGTGCGCATGGGCGTGCATGGCCTTGAAATGGTGCACCCGCAGTACAGCCGCTGCACCCCGGACGCCCCGCTGGACAAGGCGCTGAGGCCGATCTATCCGACCACGGCAGGGTTGCACTCCAATCGTCTGGCCGGGCTGGTGGCGCAGGCGCTCACGTGTTTGCCGCCAGAAGACGAACTGGAGCTCATTCCCGCCGCGTTGCGCGAGCCGCTTGGCCTGGGCTCCCTGCGCGACGCGTTGTTGTTCGTGCACCACCCGGACGTGGATGTCGACGTATCGCAGCTTGCCGCCGGGCAGCATCCGGCCCTTCAGCGGCTGGCATTCGAGGAATTGCTGGCGCGTCATCTCGGTCTGCGCAGGCTGCGCCGCCGCGTACGCCGGCATGCGGCGCCGCGCCTGGCCACGACGGGCCCGTTGCGTCAACGCTTCGTCACCGACTTGCCCTTCCGATTAACCGCCGCACAGCAGCGGGTGGCCGGGGAGGTGGCACGCGACATGGGTACGGGCAAGCCCATGTTGCGCCTCGTGCAAGGTGACGTCGGCAGCGGCAAGACGGTCGTGGCTGCCCTGGCTGCCCTGGCGGCGGTCGAAAGTGGCTTCCAGGCCGCCTTGATGGCGCCTACCGAACTGCTTGCCGAGCAGCATCTGGACAATTTCCGGCGCTGGTTCGAGCCGCTGGGGATCAACGTGGCCTGGCTTGCAGGGAAGGTGCAGGGGCGGGCACGCAAGCAGGTAATGCAGGACCTGGCGGGCGATGCCGGCATGATCATCGGCACCCATGCCCTGATGCAGACCGGGGTCGATTTCGCACGCCTGGGCCTGGTCATCATTGATGAGCAACATCGTTTCGGGGTGCACCAGCGCCTCAGCCTGCGTGACAAGGGGAGCGGAGCAGGTCTTGTCGCACACCAGCTGGTGTTGACCGCGACGCCGATCCCACGAACGCTCGCCATGAGCGCCTATGCCGATCTGGACGTGTCGACCATCGACGAACTGCCACCGGGCCGGAAGCCGGTGCGAACCGTGGCCATGTCGCAGTCGCGCCGTGGCGACTTGATCGAACGCATCCGCACGGCATGCAGGGAGGGCCGCCAGGCTTACTGGGTATGTACGCTGGTTGAAGAATCCGAACAACTGCAGGCGCAAGCGGCGGAGGTCGTGCACGCCGAGCTGGTTCAGGCCTTGCCCGGCCTTGTCGTGGGTCTGGTCCACGGGCGCATGGGGTCGGCGGAAAAGCAGGCGGCGATGCGTGACTTCAAGTCAGGCAAGACGGCCGTATTGGTGGCCACGACCGTGATCGAAGTCGGTGTCGACGTGCCCGACGCAAGCCTCATGGTGATCGAGAATGCCGAACGATTGGGGCTTGCCCAGTTGCACCAGCTGCGCGGTCGCATTGGCCGCGGGCACGCGGCGTCCAGTTGCGTGTTGCTGTACCACCCGCCACTTTCCACCCTGGCACGCCAACGGCTGCAGGTGATGCGTGCAACCAACGACGGCTTCCGCATCGCCGAGAAGGACCTGCAATTGCGCGGACCGGGCGAGGTGCTGGGGACACGCCAGACGGGTCGCCTCGAGTTCCGTATTGCCGACCTGCAGCGTGACGCCGCGTTGTTGCCGGGAGTCCAACGCGTCGGGGAGGCCATGATGACGCAGGCACCCCACCAGGTGGCGCGGCTGGTGGGGCGTTGGGTGGGTGGCGCAATCCGCTACGTCGACGTGTGACACGCCTGTGCATGTAATCGGCCTGTCATGCAAATGGCGATTGATCGCTGGCAGGCCGGCTCCTGCAGGCGCAAGCCCCATGTTGCGCACGGCGCGGGCGACAAACTACAATGGCCTGCTTGAATTTGCGCTTTTTCCGGAGCGAGCCATGAAGCCCGACATTCACCCGCGCTACCAGCCGGTCGTCTTCCAGGACACGTCGTCCGATTTTGCCTTCCTGACCAAGTCGACGGCCAGCAGCAAGGAAACCATCAAGTGGGAGGATGGCAACGAATATCCGCTCATCAAGGTGGATGTGTCGAGCCATTCGCACCCGTTTTACACGGGCAAGCAGAAGTCGCTGGACCGCGGTGGTCGCGTGGATCGCTTCCGTCGCCGCTATGCGCAGGCCGGCAAGCACGAGTAACACGGTGGTGGCGCCTGCCCGGGCGTGCATCGGCATCACCTGATCGGCCTGGCCGGGGAGCAGAATGGTGCGGTGCCATCGTCGGCGGTGCCCGTGCCGGCGGCACGAGGCCGGTTGTGCGATAATGAGGGGCATCGAACGACGTCAGTTGTCGATTGACACGCCACGGCTGATTCAACTTCCTTCGCCGGCGTGCATTCCCCTCTGGTTTACCGGCGCTCGCGACCGCGGCGCGCCGGGCGTGATTGAAGGAGTCCGAAGTGTCCGACGAGACCGTCAAACTGACCGAAGGTGCCAGCGGCAAAAGCGTTGAGCTGCCCTTGGTCAAGCCCACGCTCGGGGCTTCATGCATCGATATCAAGACGCTTTACAAGCAGACTGGTCATTACACGTTCGACCCCGGGTTCGCGGCGACTGCCAGCACGCGGAGTGCGATCACGTATATCGACGGCGAGAAGGGCATTCTGCTTTATCGCGGTTACCCCATCGAGCAACTGGCGGAAAAATCCACGTTCCTCGAGGTGGCTTACCTGCTGCTCAACGGTGAATTGCCCACCCGTGCCGAATTTGACCAATTCGAGCACGACGTGACCCACCACTCGATGATCCACGAGTCACTGAAGCAGTTTCTGCGCGGATTCCACTACGACGCCCATCCAATGGCCATGCTGTGCGGGTCCATCGCGTCGTTGTCGGCCTTTTACCATGAGGGCCTGGACATCCAGGACCCCGAGCAACGCAAGTCGGCCGCCATCCGCCTGATTGCCAAGATGCCGACCATCGCCGCGGCCTGCTACCGGTACACGATTGGCTGGCCGGTCGGCTATCCGCACAATGACCTGAAGTATGTCGACCGCTTTTTGCACCAGATGTTCGAGGTGCCAAGCGAGCCGTTGCGGCTGAAACCCGTGGTTGCCAAAGCGCTGGACCTGCTGTTCATCCTGCATGCCGACCATGAACAGAATGCG
>CAYOEF010000085.1:0-9901 GCA_964402805.1 uncultured Rhodanobacteraceae bacterium
GTTTAACCCGACTTGACCGGCACCAGCATCATGCGTAGGTTAGCATGCGAGGTGTTCCCGTTACCGGGCATGGCGTGCACGTCCTGTCGACGCCATCGGCCTCGCCTATCCAGCCGCGTCGCATGTGTGGGTGCCATGTTTCAACGGCACATTGACACATGCGGCAAAACCACGATGAAGTCAACCTTACACCTGGTGGAGATTCAACATGGGGAAGTCGAGAACGCAACTGTTTCGTACCGCCGTCATTGCCGCCGCGGGCCTGCTGTTCGGGCTGTCGGCGCCGGTATTCGCGGCCAACACCGCAAACCCGATCGAGGGCATCAAGCTGGTTCAACCGGGAACGCTCACGATATGTACGCACCTGCCGTACAAGCCATTTGAGTTTGTCGACGAAAAGGGCAATGCCGTTGGTTTTGACGTCGACTTGGCAAACCTGCTGGCCAAAAAGCTGAAAGTGGGAACGAAGATCATCAGCATTGACTGGAACCAGATCGTGTCCGGGCTGGTCTTTGCCGCGCACAAATGCGATATCGCCATGGGTGGCGCCACCATTACCGCAAAACGTGCGGCGGCGGTGTTGTACACCGCGCCGTATTTCAGCTCCGCCCAGGCTCTGCTGGCGAAAAAGGACTCGGGCATCAAGGGCCTGGCTGATCTGAAGGGCAAGAGGCTGGGCGTGCAAACCTCGACGACCGGCAAGATCTACGCCAAGAACCACGCCGACCAGTACGGTTACACGCTGGTCGACTTCCAGGACCTCGCCTTGCTGACGACGGCGGTGAGCGCCGGAAGCGTTGCCGCGTCCATCGACGACTACGGTCCGTTTGCGGTTTACGCCAAGGCGCATCCGGAAACCGCCGTGGTGACCGTGTTCCCGACGGGCGAACACCTTGCGTTCATGGTGCAGAAAGACACCACCAATGGCCGTCGGCTGGCGAACCTGTTCAACATCGCGCTGGTCGAGGCAAGAAACGATGGAACCTACGCAAAGCTTTACCAGAAGTGGTTCGGAAAGGTTCCGGTGCGGGGCGGCGCCGAATAAGGGCGGTATCGAAGATCACCCCTGTCGCGGGGCTGGCTTGTGGCCGGCCCCGCAGACACGGCCTACGCTATGCTGATGCCCGCGGCGGGCAGGGCGCGATTCGCACGCGCCAGCGGCAAGAGCATACGCGGACATGATCGAACGGGTGGATTGCGTCGTCATCGGGGCCGGTGTCGTCGGTCTCGCGGTGGCGCGGGCATGCGTCATGGCGGGTCTGGAGACGATCGTCGTCGAGGCGGAACGGGCCATCGGCACGGGCGTCAGTTCGCGCAACAGCGAGGTCATCCACGCCGGGATCTATTATCCACGCGGTTCCCTCAAGGCGCGTCTGTGCGTACGCGGGCGCGACGCACTGTACGCCTATTGCGACAGCCATGGTGTGGGCCATCGGCGCTGCGGCAAGCTGATCGCCGCTACCGACGAGGCGCAACGCGAGGCCTTGCATGGCATCGCCGCGGCCGCGGCCGCCAATGGCGTGGACGACCTGCGCTGGCTCGAGGCGGATGCGGCGCAGGCGCGCGAGCCGGCGCTGCATTGCGTGGCCGCGCTGGAATCACCTTCGACCGGAATCGTCGACAGCCATGGCCTGATGCTGGCGTTGCGCGGTGACATCGAGGCGGGCGGCGGCATGCTCGCGTTGGGTTCGCCGGTCCTTGGCGGCCATGTGGTGGAGGAGCGGGCGGGTGAAGGTATCGTGCTACGCGTGGGCGGCGCCGATCCGATGGAACTCCTGGCCGATCGTGTCGTCAATTGCGCCGGCCTCGATGCGCAGGCCGTGGCCGCCAGCATCGACGGGATTCCTGGTGCGTCCATTCCCACCGGCTATTCGACCAAGGGCAATTACTACGCATTGGCCGGCGTGGCGCCGTTTTCGCGCCTGATCTACCCGATTCCGGAGCCGGGCGGCCTGGGCGTGCACCTTACGCTGGATATTGCCGGGCGCGCCCGCTTCGGGCCTGACGTGGAACCGATCGAGCATATCGATTACGACGTCGACCCGCGCCGCGCGGCCGGCTTCTACACGGCGATTCGCCGCTACTGGCCCGGCCTGCCGGATGGCGCGCTGCATCCAGACTATGCCGGCATCCGCCCCAAGTTGCGTGCACCGGCGGGCGCGCAGGCGGATTTCGTCATCCAGGGCCGATGCGATCATGGCGTGGCGGGGCTCGTCAATTTGTACGGAATCGAATCACCGGGGCTGACGTCCTCACTGGCGATCGCCGACGAGGTGGCCGGTCGGCTCGGCTTGTCCGAGGCATAGGCCGGCGCGGGTGGATCCCGCTCAGACGACACCGCCCGCCCGCAGCGCCTGGACCTCGGCAGTTGCGAGACCCAACACGTCGTGCAGGACCGCGTCGGTATGTTCGCCCAGCGCCGGTGGCGGCACGCGGTAGTCGGCCGGCGTGTCGGACAGGCGGATGGGATTGGCCACCATGGGGATCGTCCCGACGTCGTCCCGGGGCAGGTCGATGCGCAGCGCGCGTGCCTTCACTTGCGGGTCATCGAACACGTCCTCGATGGTGTTTACCGGCCCGCACGGCACGGCACGGCCTTCCAGGGCGGCCACCCATTGCGCCGTGCCGCGGGTCCTGGTGATGCCGGCAAGAACGGGGATCAGCGTGGCGCGGTTTTCCACGCGTGCCTGGTTGGTCGCGTAGCGCGCGTCGTCGGCAAGGTCGAGGCGTCCGATTTCCTCGCACAGGCGCCGGAACTGGCCATCGTTGCCAACGGCGATGATCATGTGGCCATCCGCCGTCGGGAAGGCCTGGTAGGGGACGATGTTGGGGTGTGCGTTGCCCATGCGTACCGGGCTGCGGCCGGTGGCCAGGTAGTTCATGGCCTGGTTGGCCAGGCAGGCGACCTGCACGTCCAGCAATGCCATGTCGATGTACTGGCCCTCGCCGCCGGTGCGCTCGCGCGCGGCCAGCGCGGCCTGGATGGCGTTGGCGGCGTACAGGCCGGTCAGGATGTCGGTCAGCGCCACGCCCACCTTCACTGGCCCGCCGCCGGGTTCCGTGTCGGGTTGGCCGGTCACGCTCATCAGGCCGCCCAGTCCCTGGACCAGAAAATCGTAGCCGGCACGTGATGCGTAGGGTCCGGTCTGCCCGAACCCGGTGATCGAACAATAGACCAGGCGCGGATTCACGCTGTGCAGGTGGGCGTAATCGAGGCCATGGCGCGCCAGCGCGCCGGTCTTGAAGTTTTCGACCAGCACGTCCGACCGCGCCGCCAGCCGGCGCAGAAGATCCTGGCCCTGCGGATGCGCGATGTTCACCGTGACCGAGCGCTTGTTGCGATTGGCGCACACGTAGTAGGCCGACATCGCGGACGGATTGCCGGCGGCGTCCGGAATCCAGGGCGGGCCCCAGCCGCGCGTCTCGTCGCCGGTTCCGGGGCGCTCGATCTTGATGACGTCCGCGCCAAGGTCGGCAAGCACCTGGGTGGCCCACGGACCGGCCAGCACGCGCGACATGTCCAGGACGCGGATGTGGGACAGGGCGCCACCTGGTTGCGGCGTGCCGGATTCGCGGGAGGATGTGTCGGATGCACCAGTGTTGGTTGTCATTGCGCTTCCCGGGGCGGGGTCGATAATGTGGCCACGCCATCCAGTGTAATCATGTGCCGCTGCGTCGCGGTCCCCGCCGCACGGATTGCGCGGTGGTGGCATTGGCACAATGGCGACGGGGTTGCGCCGACCCGTATCATGGCCACGGACGCAATGCCGGGTGTAGGCTTGTCAGTCGCCAACCATTCCGATTGGTCCGGGAACAGCCGGTATTGTTTTTGCGCAATGAGGAGATAACGCATGAATATCGCGACACGTGTCAAACCGTGGCCGGCGGCTGCGGCGGTTCTCGTCGGGGCCGTCTCAAGCATTGCTGCCATGCCATCGTATGCTGCACAACCCATCAATATCGGCGTGTTGGCACCCAAAAGCCAAATCCTTGGCAAGTCCATTTTCAATGCGGCGGAACTTGCCGCCAGCGAGATCAATGCCAATGGCGGAATCGATGGCCGGAAACTGGAACTGCATGAATATGATACGCAGCAGTCGGCCACGAATGCCGCGCGTGCCTTCCAACGAACCGTGCAGCAGGATGGTTCCGTCGCGGTGGTCGGCATCTTCGAGAGTGAAATCGGCCTTTCGTTGATGCCATGGGCATCGCGCCTCAAGACGCCCCTGTTGATAACGGCCACCGCGTCGCCGCAGATCCCCGGGCGCGTGCACAGCCAGCCCGGCCGCTTCAAATACGTCTTTTCATTCTGGTTCAACTCCAAGATCCAGGCCCATCAGGTTTGTGCCATCGGCAAGGACACCTTGACCGGCAGCAAGGACTTTTCCGGTTTCAACCGCGCCGTCATCCTGAGTGAAAATGCCGACTGGACCAAGGCGGTGGATGCCACTTACCTGAAGTGCCTGCCGAAAGCCGGTTTCAAGGTCGTGGACCACATCCGCTTTTCGCCGGATACGACGGACTTCACGCCGATCTACAGCCGCATCAAGAACGACAAGGCCAACGTGATCATGGCCGGGGTGGCGCACGTCAGCGTCAAGCCGGTGGTCCAATGGCACCAGCAGCAGGTGCCGGCGCTGTTTGACGGTATCAACGCGTCAGCCAGTTCGTCCGATTTCTGGGACGCCACGCATGGCGCCACCGAAGGTCTCATCACGACCAGTGCCGGCCTGTCCGGGGCGGCCGTGACCAAGAAGACGCCGGCATTCTATGCCGCATACAAGAAGAAATTCGGCATCAACCAGCCGGCCTACGGCGCGTATTCCACCTATGAAGCCGTGCATGCACTGGCCGATGCGTTGAAACGCACGGGCGGCAATGCAAAAGGCGCCGCGTTGGTGACGGCGTTGGCCAAGACCAACATCATGGGGGTCATGGGACGCATCCATTTCTATGGCCTTAAGAGCCCGTACGCCCATGAGCTGGTGGCCAGCACCGACCCGCAGAAAGGTGCGTCGGTGATCGCGTTCCAGTGGCAGAACGGAAAACAGGTCATCGTGTGGCCGACACGGCTGGCAACCGGGAAGATCCAGTTGCCATCGTTCGTTCCCAGTCCCTGATCCATCGCTGAAAAAAACCTGGCAGTGCCGCGCACCGCGACACTGCCAGCCTTTATAGTGGCGCATGCCGACATGCGGGGTGAACGTACCAGACCCCTGACGCCCTGAACACCTGCCTGACCGTTGTCACGAGGATAGCGAATGCCATTATGGACCTGATCGTACAGATCCTGATCAGCGGGTTTATCCTCGGCGCGATCTATGCGCTTGGATCTGCCGGCATGACCATCATTTTCGGCATCTCCGGGGTACTCAACCTGTCGCACGGCGCGATTATCGTACTGGCCGCCATGGTCGCCTGGTACACGGCACTGCACACGGGTCTCGGGGTTTACATCGGAAGCGTAATCGGCATTTGCGCGGCCATCGTCGTAACCTATTTGCTGTACGCGCTCGTCATTCTCCCGCTGGAGCGCTTCCGGCACATCGCCGCGGCGGAAAAGCACGTATTCCAGCTGGTGGCGACTCTTCTGGTCGCCATCATCATCCAGGGGCTGCTGGAATGGGGATTTGGCGCCACGCCGATTACGACGCCACCCTTGCTGGATGGAGTGGTTCACATTGCGGGCAACACGGTGCCGGTCAACAGCCTGTTGATTGGCATCGTCGCCTGGGTCGTCCTTGGCGCGCTGTGGCTCCTGATTACCCACACGCGCCTGGGCAAGGCCATGCTGGCCGCGTCCATGAGTCCGAAAGGTCTGGCCATCGTCGGTTACAACATCGGCCGCGTCCATTTTGCGGTGTGGGGCCTGTACGGCCTGATGGTGGGGATCGCGGGCGTGTTGCTGGCCTCGTTCACCGGTGCGAGCAGTGACGTGGCCACGAACCTGACGGCCGTCGCCTTCACGATCGTGGTCCTCGGCGGGCTGGGCAATGTCCTTGGCTCGCTGCTTGGCGCCTATATTCTCGGTTTTCTGAGTACGCTGACCGCGTTTCTCGTGTCACCGGCGATCAGCCAGTTGCCCGGCCTGTTCGTGTTGATCGTGGTGCTTTACGTGCGGCCCCAGGGCCTGCTTGGCCGCCGTTGATGGATGAGGGTTGAAACGATGTTGTCCCGTCGCGCCACGTCGCATCCACGCTCCCCCTGGCTGGACTGGAAAACCGGCGCCACCGTGCTTTTGTTCGTCGTGCTGGCGTGCATTCCGCTTGGCGCGACCGGCTATTACCTGAGCGTCCTGACGTTTGCGTTCTACATGGCCGTGTACGCGATGAACTGGGACCTGTTGTTCGGTTATATCGGCGAGGTCAACTTCGGTCCGACCTTCCTGATCGGCGTGGGCGCCTATGCCGCGGGGCTGTGCAATACCTACCTGGCATGGCCGGTGTGGCCGTGCGTGGCCGTGGGGGTCGCGGCCGCCATGGTGGGTGGCCTGGCGCTTGCCGGGCCGGCGCTGCGCCTGACCGGACCCTATTTCGGCCTGGTCACGATGGTCGCGGTGTTGATCCTGGGCGACCTGATCACGGTGTACGCCGGGTACACGGGCGGGGAGATCGGCCTCGGGCTGCGCGGCGTGCTGACCATCAGCGGCGTGGGGAACTTCTATTACGCGCTGGGCCTGATGGCGGTGACGACGCTCGTTCTAGGCGTGGTCGTGCGCTCGCCGCTCGGCCTCATCCTGCAGGCTGTTGGCCAGGATGCCGGCGCCGCCGAGGCGATGGGTTTCAGCGTGGCCAAGTTCAAGATTTTCGCGTTCCTGCTGAGTGCGTTCTTCTCGGGTCTTGCCGGCGCCATGACGGTGTTCTATTTCGGCACGGCCTCGCCCGGTACGGTGGTCAAGCTGGCGGTGGTGGTGCAGATCATCATTGCCGCCATCGTGGGCGGACGCCGGTCCATCGTCGGTTCCATCCTGGGGGCCATATTCCTCATCGTCGCCAGCGAAGTGCTGCGTCCGTTCGGACAACTGAGCTCGGCGGCGGTCGCCGTGCTGGGCCTGCTGGTACTGCTGTTCGCGCCGGGCGGCTTCGTGAGCATATTCGGGTCGCGCAGGGGGCGCGGGGCATGAGCATCCTCGAGGTGGCCGGCGTTTCCAAGCGGTTCGGCGGCCTGCAGGCCGTGGACGACATGTCCTACGCGGTGGAGCAGGGCGAGATTCTGGGCTTGATCGGCCCCAATGGCTCCGGCAAATCGACGACCTTGTCGATTGCGATGGGCATTGCGCCGCCCGACAAGGGATCGATCCGCCTGCAGGGGCGGGAAATCGCGGGCTGGCGCACGCACGCCATTGCCAAGGCGGGCATGACGATGGTGTTCCAGCATTCCCGGCCATTGCGGCGTCAAAGCGTGCTGGAAAACATCCAGCTGGCGCTGCTCCCCGATACCGTGCTGCAATTGGCGACCGGCAAGGACGTGCGCGCGAAGGCGACGGCGGTGGCGCGCCGCGTCGGACTGGAGCACGTCGTCGACGAGCTGCCCGGTGCCCTGGCCTTCGCCGACCTGCGCCGGCTCGAAGTGGCCAAGGCGCTCGCCTCGGACCCGGCGGTGATCCTGCTCGACGAACCGTTCGCTGGCCTCGCCCCACGCGAGACCGAGGAGTTCTCGCGGCTGATCCTTGCCATGCGTGATGCCGGTTGTGCCGTGGTGCTGGTGGATCACAACGTCAAGGCCGTCGCCGGTCTGGTGGACCGCATTGCGGTGATGCACGCGGGCAAGAAGATCTTCGAGGGCACGCCACGCGAGGTCACGCGCAGCGAGCGCGTGCGCGAGGTCTATTTCGGCAAGTCGCTGGATGCCGCCGGGCAGATGCCCGCACGGGACAGTGGCGAGGATGGCCAATGCCTGTTGCAAGCGGTCGTCGAGTCGGTGCATTACGGCCAGTCCGAGGCGTTGCGCGACGTCGACCTGACCGTCAACGAAGGCGAATTCGTATCCGTGGTCGGCCTGAACGGCGCCGGCAAAACCACGTTGCTCAACGCCATCCTCGGGTTCGTCGGGTACCGGGGCGACATCACGTTCGACGGCCATTCCCTGCACGGCATGAATCCGGGTGACGTCGCGATGAGTGGCATTGCCCTATGCCCCGAGACGCGCGAACTGTTTGCCTACATGTCGGTACGTGAAAACCTCGAGATGGGGGCGCACGCGCTGCCGGCGGCCGAGCGCAAGGAGGAACTGGACCGGGTGTTCGACCTGTTCCCGCGCCTGCGCGAGCGATCCGGCCAGAACGCACACACCCTGAGCGGAGGCGAGCAGCAGATGCTCACGATCGGGCGCGCGTTGATGCAGAAACCACGTCTGCTCATTCTTGACGAGCCGACGCTGGGACTGGCGCCACTCGTGCTCGAGGACATTTCAAAGGTGCTTGACACCCTGCAATCCCAAAGCCGGCTCACCGTTCTCCTGACCGAGCAGAACCTGACCTTCTCGCTCAAGCATTCGCACCGCATCTATCTGCTGGAAACAGGTTCCGTGCGCTGGACGGGACCGGCGGACCGCTTCATCGCGGAAGTCGGGGAAGACATCCTTTGATGCCGGCGATAGTCACAGGCTGCGCAACATGCCGCCATCGACGAAAACGCTGCTGCCGGTCATGTAGGACGCAGCCTCGCTGCACAGGAATGTCGCCACGCGTCCGAATTCGGCCGGGTCACCGACCCGCCCCAGCGGGATGCTCTTGACGGAGTCCGCCTGGACTTCCTCGATGCCGCGGCCTTCGCGGTCGGCGCGGGCCTGGTCCAACTGCCGGATGCGATCGGTCATGATGCGTCCCGGTGACAGGCAGTTGACACGGATCCTGTCTGCGGCCAGTTCGTTGGCGAGCGACTTGCACAACGCCCGCACGGCGGGGCGGAACACGTTGGACAGCACCAGGTTCGCGATAGGCTCGCGTACGCTCGAGGACGCCAGGCACAAAATGCTGCCGCCACCGGCCTTGCGCAGGTGCGGCAGTGCCAGCCGGATGCTGCGAATCACGCTTTGCAGCGTAAGCTGATAGGCGCGGTCCCACTGTTCCTCGCCCAATGCCTCGAAGTTGCCCGGCGGCGGCCCGCCCGCGTTGCACACCAGGATGTCGAGCCCGCCGAGCGCCTCGGTGGCATCTTTCACCAGACGCTCCAGGGCCTGCGCGTCGCTGACGTCGGCGACGAACGATTCGACCGTCGCGCCGGCCTGTTCCTGTATCCGGCCAGCCGCGTCCGTCACGCGCTGGCGGTCGCGGCCACAAATCGCCACCCGCGCGCCCTCGCCTGCCAGGCCAAGCGCCGTCGCGAATCCCAGGCCGCTGGTGGAAGCCAGTACGAGCGCACGTTTGTGTTGCAGGCCAAGGTCCATGAGGTTCTCCCGAATCAGGTTGATGGTGGCGTCGCCGGGATGTCCGGCCGGGATCCGGTGCGGCACCCTTGCGTTCTTCGCGTTACCTTACACCCGCGCCGGGCCGTGCAGGCCGAACCGCGTCGCCCCGGCCTGCACGCATGCGGCCATGGTCCGCGGGGCGACAGCCGGCGGGCAATGCGCGACAATAGGAACTTGCATGTCCATCGATATCTGGAGTTCGTTCCATGCCCTCTCGCCGTGAACTAGCCAACGCGATCCGTGCCCTTGCCATGGATGCGGTCGAAAAGGCCAACATCGGCCATCCCGGCATGCCCATGGGCATGGCCGACATCGCCGAAGTGCTGTGGAACGACTTCTACAGCCACAATCCCGGCAATCCGGACTGGTTCAACCGCGACCGTTTCCTGCTGTCCAACGGCCATGGCTCGATGCTGCAGTACGCGCTGCTGCACCTGACCGGCTACGACCTGTCGATGGACGACATCAAGCAGTTCCGCCAGTGGCACTCCAA
>CAYOEF010000086.1:0-9759 GCA_964402805.1 uncultured Rhodanobacteraceae bacterium
AACTCCTGCATCAGGAAGTCCAGGCGCCGGCCCACCGGCTCGGCCAGCCCCAGCACCCGCCGTGCCTCGACGATGTGCGCGGTGAGACGATCGAGCTCCTCGTCGACGTCCGCGCGCGTCACCTGCAGCACCAGCTCCTGCTCCAGGCGTCCCGGATCGGTCGCCTGCGCGATCTCGCCGAGCCGCGCTTCCAGGCGTTCGCGCAGGGCGTGCCGGATTTGCGGCATCCATCCCCTGACCTGCGCCACGATCGCCTCGATGCCATCCAGGCGTTCAGCGAGCAGCGCTGCCAGCTTGGATCCCTCGCGGTCGCGCGTTGCGGCCAGTGCGTCCACTGCCCGGTCCAGCACCGCGAGCAAGGCCGCTTCCAGCGCATCGTCGTCGACAGGTGCCGGCAGCAGCACCCCCGGGTAACGCAACAATTCGGTCGTCTGCACGCGCAGGCCAGGAAACCGCGTATCCAGTGACATGTGCAGTTCAGCCAGCTGGTCCAGCAGGGCGTGGTTCACCTGCAGGCCCTCGACCGGCGCCGTTCCCTGCACACGTACCGTCACGTCCACCTTGCCGCGCGCGAGCCGTGCCGCGACCCGTTCGCGAATGGCCGGCTCGAAACGGCGCAGATCCTCGGGCAGGCGCAGCCCCAGATCGAGATAACGATGGTTGACGCTGCGCAGCTCGCAGGTCAACGTACCGAGTGGGCCAGGGCCTTGCACGGATGCAAAGGCCGTCATGCTGCGAATCATGCGCGTCCGATGGGTGCCGAAGAAGACAATGGTAAACTCCTTTGCCACCGGTTCCCAAGCATCGACCCCTCCATGAGTGATTCCTTCCGTCCCAGCGGGCGCACCGCGGACCAGTTGCGCGCGGTCACCATCACGCGCCATTACACCAGGCATGCCGAAGGCTCGGTATTGGTCTGCTTCGGTGATACCCGCGTGTTGTGCACCGCCAGCGTGGAAGATCGCCTGCCGCCCTGGCTGCGCGGCAAGGGCGAGGGTTGGGTGACGGCCGAATACGGCATGCTGCCGCGCGCCACCAGTTCACGCAACGCGCGCGAGGCGGCCCGTGGCAAACAGGGCGGGCGCACGCTCGAAATCCAGCGCCTGATCGGACGCAGCCTGCGCGCCTGCATCGACCGCCGGGCCTTGGGCGAGCGCGTCATCACGCTCGATTGCGACGTCCTCCAGGCCGACGGCGGCACGCGTACCGCGTCCATCACCGGCGCCTACGTGGCGCTGGTGGATGCCGTGGATACGCTGATGCGACACGGTGCGATCACGCGCAACCCCGTGTTCGGCGCCGTTGCCGCCGTTTCGGTCGGCATCTACAAGGGACACCCCGTGCTGGATCTCGATTATGTGGAAGATTCCGGTTGCGACACCGACATGAACGTCGTCATGAACGATGGCGGCGGCTTCATCGAAATCCAGGGCACGGCCGAAGGCCACGCGTTCCTGCGCGACGATATGGACGCCATGCTGGCCCTGGCCGACAAGGGAATCACCGAACTGGTCGCCGCGCAGAGGCGTGCGCTCGCCACATGAAAACCGACGTCCACAGCGACACGGCGCAGGGCGCCCGGAAAATCGTGCTGGCCAGCGGCAACGCCGGCAAGCTTGCCGAATTGCGCTACCTTCTCGCCGATGCCGGCATGACCCTGGTGGGACAGCGCGAACTGGGCGTGGGCGATGCGGAGGAAACCGGCCGCACCTTCGTCGAAAACGCCATCATCAAGGCACGCCACGCGGCGCTTGCGACCGGCCTGCCCGCGCTGGCCGACGATTCCGGGTTGTGCGTGGATCATCTGCACGGCGCACCGGGATTGTATTCGGCGCGTTACGCCGGCACCCACGGCGACGACGCGGCCAACAACGCGCGCCTGCTTGCCGAACTGGAAGGCGTGCCACGCAGTGGCCGCGGGGCGTTCTTCATCTGCGTCGCGGTGCTGCTGCGCCGCGCCGACGACCCGGCCCCGCTGATTGTCGAGGGACGCTGGCACGGCCACGTGTTGCCCGTCCTGCGGGGCGCGAACGGATTCGGCTACGATCCGCTGTTCCAGCCCGAGGGAATGGACACCAGCGCCGCCGAACTCGACGAGGCGACGAAGAACCGGCTCAGCCATCGCGGCCAGGCATTGGCCCGACTGCGCGAACAGTTGCCGTTGCCAGCCTGAACGCCATGGCCGCGGGCACCATCCCCCTCGCACTTTACGTGCACATGCCCTGGTGCGTGAAAAAGTGCCCCTACTGCGATTTCAATTCGCATGGCGTACGCGGCACCCCGCCGCCCTATGCGGAGTACGTGGATGCGCTGCTGGCCGATCTTGACGGTGACCTTGCGGACTTCGGGCCGGCACTCGACAGCCGTCCCATCGCCAGCGTGTTCTTTGGCGGCGGCACGCCAAGCCTTTTCAGTCCCGCCCTGATCGACCAGTTCCTGGCCAGCGCAAGGCAACGCCTGTCGTTTGCCAGGGACTGCGAAATCACGCTCGAAACCAATCCGGGCACCGTCGAGCACGGTCGTTTCGAGGGCTACCTGGAGGCGGGCGTCAACCGCCTGTCGCTTGGCGTACAGAGTTTCGATGACGACAAACTGCGGCGCCTGGGGCGCATCCATTCGGCGGCGGAAGCGGAAAACGCCGTGCGCCTGGCACGCGGAGCCGGCTTCGCCAACATCAATCTCGACCTCATGTACGCGCTGCCGAAACAGACCCTGGCCGGTGCCCTGGACGACGTGGCACACGCCGTGGCGCTCGCGCCGACCCACATATCGCACTACCAGTTGACGCTGGAACCCGGTACCGCGTTTGCGGTCCATCCACCGCCACTGCCCGATGACGATGCCGCGTGGGACATGCAGGAAGCCTGCCAGGCACGGCTTGCCGCGTCGGGTTTCGCGCAGTACGAAGTCTCGGCCTACGCACAGCCGGGCCGGCGCTGCGTGCACAACCTCAACTACTGGGCGTTTGGCGACTACCTCGGCATCGGCGCCGGAGCCCACGGCAAGATCACCGCTCCCGGCACGGACGGGCAATCGCTTGCCATACGCAGGCGCTGGAAAACACGCCAGCCGCTCGCCTACATCCGGAACGCACCCACGGCGGCGCGGCTTGCCGGAGACGGGCCGGTGGGAGCGGATGCACTGCCGTTCGAGTACATGCTCAACGCGTTGCGCCTGGTCGACGGCACTCCCATGGCGCGCTTCAGCGAGCGCACGGGCATGCCACTCGACTGCATCCAGCCGGCGCTGGATGAGGTCCGCCGTTCGGGCTGGCTCCACGACTGTCCGGACCGGCTGCAAACGACTGCGCTGGGGCAGCGTTTTCTCAACGACGTCATCACCGCGTTCATGCCCTGAAGGCTTTTTGTGGGGCGCGTGGGCGGGGCCACGGCAAGTTGCAAGCCGAACGCGATGGCCGTAGGCTTTATGCACTTTCCGCATGAGACAGGGGGCGTTCATTGTTCTGCGGACAGCCCACACAACCCGAGCGCGAGGTTCCCGTAATGCTCCCATCGACCCCATTTCGCCGTCGGTCGCTTGTCGCCCTTGGCGTCGCCGCGGCACTGCTGGTGTGCAGCGGATCGGCAATTGCCAAGAAAGGCAATCTCATCATCGGCACCACCGACAGCGTAACCACCCTGGACCCGGCCGCCTGCTACAACTACTGGTGCGGCAACGTCATCCTGCAGAACCTCGGCAACACCCTGGTCGGCTACAAGGCGGATTCGACCGAACTGGTGCCGGAGCTGGCTTCGGCGCTCCCCACCATCAGTGACGACGGCCTGACCTACACCTTCAAGCTGCGCCACGGCGTCACCTTCCAGGACGGCTCGAAAATGACGTCCAAGGACGTCAAATTCTCCCTCAACCGCTGCCGTTGGATCCACGATCCGGAAGGTGCGAGTTTCCTGCTTGACGGCATCAAGTCGATCGACACGCCCGACCCATACACGGTGGTGATCCACCTGAAGTCGCCGGACATCACGGTCACCTGCAAGCTGGCCTTGATCGAGGCCACGGTGTTGCCTTCCGATGCCTATCCGTCGCCGGACGGTCCGCTTCCGGCCAATGCCACGCCGAAGGAGTACGACAAGTACCTCAAGCAGGACAGCTTCATTGGTACCGGCCCGTACAAGCTGGTGGACTACCGCCAGAACCAGTCGATGATGGTCGAGGCCTGGAAAGGCTACTGGGGCAAGCAGCCATCCAATGACAAGGTCCTCACGCGCTTCTTCGCCAAGGCGTCGCAGCTGGTGGTGGCGCTGAAGTCGGGCGGTGTCGACCTTGCCTACAGGCATCTGACGCCGGCGCAGCACAAGAGCCTGTTGAAGGCCAAGAACATCAAGATCGTCAAGGGCACCGGCGCCGCCATCCGCTACATCGTGTTCAATCCGTACAAGAAGCCGGCCGACAACGCGAAGGTACGCCAGGCGATCGCGGCGACGATCGACCGCAAGCGCATCATCAACGACGTGCTCGGTGGTGGTGGCAGTCCCCTGTATTCAATGGTTCCGCCGACGTTCAAGGCGGGCATTCCCGCGTTCAAGTCGCAGTACGAGGGTAAAAGCGCCAAGGATTTCATCAATCACAAGATCGACCTGACACTGTGGTATTCACGCGGCCATTACGGCGCCACGGAAACGGCGCTGGCGCAGACGATCGCACGTGAATTGGACGAAACCGGCCTGTTCAACGTCAAGCTCGATTCCGCTGAATGGGCGCAATTCTCGGCCAACGCATGGCCGGGCAAGAAGGGTCAATACGGCATCTTCCTGCTTGGCTGGTATCCCGATTACATGGACCCGGATGACTACGTCGCACCGTTCTTCTATTCCAAGAAGAGCTTCCTGCAGATGTACGACAACCCGGAGATGGACAAGCTCCTGGAAGAGGAAAGCACGGCCAAGTCGCCAAGTTCGGACGCCCGCATGGAAACCTTCGCCAAGATCCAGAAGCTGGCCGCCAAGGACGTCCCGACCCTGCCACTGTACGTGATCAACCAGTACGCGTACGTGCGCGACAACGTGACAGGTGTGTCCAAGACGATGGGCCCGACGCAAATCCTCCACTTTGGCGTCATCCACCGCACGGACAAGTGACCGTTCGATGCCACTGCTTGCGAAACGCCCTGCGACTGAACCCCGGTCCAGGGCGTTTCCCTTGCAACGCCGGATGATTGCGCCGTGAAACCGGGATCGCTCACGCGCTACATCATCGTGCGCCTGCTGTTGAGCATCCCCATGGTGCTCATCCTGCTGACGCTGGTGTTCGTGTTGCTGCGCATCGCGCCCGGCAACCCGATCACCGCCACGGTCGGCGCACGCCTGCCACCGGCGGAAATCGCGCAGCGCGAAGAGGCATTGGGCCTGAACGATCCGATCTGGCTGCAATACGTGCATTACATGGAAGGCGCGTTGACGGGCGACTTCGGGCACCCGGTCACCGATCCGCGCACGGTGGTGCAGATCGTCGCGCAGACGGCCCCGGCCACGATCGAACTGGCCATCTGCGGCATGATCGTCGCGTTGCTGGTGGGTATCCCGGTCGGCGCCCTGTCCGGACGCTTCCGGGACACCTTGTTCGATACCGGAGGCCGATTATTCGGCATCATCATCTATGCGACGCCGCTGTTCTGGACGGCGTTGCTGGCACAGCTCTATTTCAGCGTGGACCTGGGCTGGCTGCCGGGCAGTGGCCGCGCCGGGGGGTTCCATGCGCCCCACGTGATCACCGGGTTCTACATCATCGATTCGATCATCACGCTGGACTGGCCGGCACTGGTCACCACGCTGCGCCACCTGGCGCTGCCGGCGATCACCCTGGGCCTGATGATCGGCGGCGTGTTCACGCGCCTGGTACGCGTCAACATGCTGCAGACGCTGCGCGCCGATTACGTGGAAGCGGCCCGCGCGCGCGGCATCCATGAGCACAACGTGGTGTTCCGGCATGCGTTCAAGAACGCGCTCATTCCCGTCGTCACCATCATGGGCCTGCAATTTGCCTTGATGATCGGCAACGCGACCCTGACCGAAACCGTCTTCTCGTGGCCCGGACTCGCACGCGCGCTGGTGGAATTCGTCGGCAAGCGCGACTACGCCGCCGTGCAGGGCATCGTCACGTTCATCGCCATCATCATCGTGGTGGTGTCGTTGTTGATCGACATCATCAACGCGCTCATCGATCCGCGGGTACGTTACTGACCATGTCCGATACGCAAGCCATCGAAACCAACGGGGGCATCGGCAAAGGGCCTCGGGAAAGTGCCCTGCGCCGGCAGATGAAGCGCATCTGGCGGCCGTTCCGGCAAAGCAGCCGTACGTCGCGGGCACTGGTCTTCATCGGTATCGGCATCACGATCTTCTTCGTGTTGCTGGCATTCGTCGGCCCCCTGTTTTCGCCCTACGGCCCCATCCAGTACCGGGTGGAGATCACGCCGGGCCACTTCCAGGCCATTCCGCAGCTGGCGGCGCCGTCGGCCCAGCACATCTTCGGCACCACGCGCACCAGCTACGACGTACTCGCGCGCGTCATCGGCGGCGCCAAGCTGGCCTTGATCGTCATGGTGCTGGCGGTGTGCCTGGCGATGGTCATCGGCGTGCCGCTTGGTTTGGCCAGCGGTTATCACGGCGGCAAGGTCGACCGCGCGCTGGTGACGGTCATGGACGCCATTTACGCGTTTCCACCGCTGGTGCTGGCCATCATCATTTCGTTCGTGCTGGCCGCCTACGTGGCGCCAGGCGTGTTTTCCGCCGCCGCCGCGGTGGGGCTGATCTATATCCCGCAGTATTTCCGCGTGGTGCGCAACCAGACGCTTTCGGTCAAGCAGGAGTCGTTCGTCGAGGCGGCGCGTTCGCTGGGCGCACCGGGCCACACCATCCTGTCGCGTTACGTATTCTTCAACGTGATCCATACCGTGCCGGTGATTTTCACGCTCAATGCGGCCGATTCCATCCTGACCCTGGCCGCGCTGGGTTTCCTCGGCTACGGCGTGCAACCGCCGACGCCGGAATGGGGCTACGAGATCTCCCAGGCCATCAGCGACGTCGCCGCGGGCGTGTGGTGGACGGCATTCTGGCCTGGCATGGCGATCGTGGTGATGGTGACTGGCCTGACTCTGGTCGGAGAAGGCATCAACGACGTCATCAACCCGTTGTTGCGCGCCAAAGGCGCGGCCGGCCCCAAAATCGAAGCCGAAGCGGTCGCGCCGACAGACCACAAGGCATCGCCGGAGCCCGCCACGGACACCGCCGACAAGGCCGTTGTCGTGCGCAATCTGCGCGTGGGCTACCGCACCATCGACGGACCGCTGTGGGCGGTCGATGGCGTCGGTTTTGAAATCCGCCACGGCGAAAGCCTTGGCCTGGTTGGCGAGTCCGGTTGCGGCAAGTCCTCGCTCGGGCGGGCGCTGATGCAGATCATGCCCCCTGGCGGCGTCACGCGCGGCAGTGTCAAGGTCGGCGGCGAGGAGCTCATCGGTGCATCGGCGCATCGCCTGCAGCAACGCCGCGGCAACGACATGGCGCTGATCTTCCAGGAGCCGATGACGCGGCTCAACCCGTTGATGCGCGTCAGTGACCACTTCGTGGAAATGATCCGCACGCACCGGCCCGCGATCGGCAAGCACCAGGCGCGTGACATGGCACGCGCGGCGCTGGCCCAGATGGGCATCCCGCCAACCCGCATCGACAGCTATCCGCACGAATTCTCCGGCGGCATGCGCCAGCGCGTCATGATCGCGCTGTCGATCGTGCTCAAACCCAGCCTGATCATTGCCGACGAACCGACGACGTCGCTCGACGTGGTCGTGGAATCGCAAATCCTCGATATCCTGGGCCGCCTGCGCTCGGAGGAAAACGTGGGCCTGCTCCTGATCACGCACAACCTGGCGCTGGTTGCCGAAACCTGCGACCGGGTTGCCGTCATGTATGCGGGCAGGATCGTCGAGATCGGCGACGTCGAACAAATCTTCGAGGATCCCAAGCACCCATACACGCGGGGATTGCTCGCCTCCACGATTTCGCTGGAAACACGCAAACTTCGTTCCATTGCCGGCTATCCGCCCAACCTGGTCCATCCGCCGCGCGGCTGCCGGTTTGCGGCGCGCTGTGCCTACCGCATGCCTCATTGCACCGAAATCGATCCGCATCTTGCCGACATCCGCCCCGGCCAACGTGCGGCGTGCTTCATGTACGAGGGCGCCGGCGCGCCCGTACCGGAGGGTGTGCAACCGCCGCAGGGCAATCCGCAGGAGACGGGCGTGTGACCCAGGAAATCCACCCGGACCAGGCAGCGCCGCTGCTCGCGGTCGAGGATCTCAAGACCCACTTCGAAGTCGGCGGGGCGCTGTTCCAGCACGGCAGCGTGGTGCGTGCGGTCGATGGCGTCAGTTTCGACCTCAACGAGGGTGAGGTGTTCGGGCTGGTTGGCGAGTCGGGCTCGGGCAAATCCACGCTCGGCCGTTCCATCCTGCAGCTGATCAAGCCCACCTCCGGGCAGGTGCGCTATCGTGGGCAGGACCTGGTGCCTCTCAACGAGCGGCAGATGCGTCCACTGCGGCGCGAACTGGCGCTGATCTTCCAGGACCCGCATGCCGCCCTCAATCCGGCAATGACGATCGCCCAGGGCGTCGGCCACCCGCTGTACATCCACGGCATGGCTGAAACCCAGGCCGATGGGCGGCGCCAGGTCGCCCAAATGCTCGAACGTGTCGGGCTCAGTCCGGCACGTGATTTCATGGACCGCTACCCGGACGAAATCTCCGGCGGCCAGAAACAGCGCCTCGTCATTGCGCGCGCACTGATCACGCGACCCAAGCTGGTGGTCGCCGACGAGCCGGTCGCCGCACTGGACATGAGCGTGCGTGCACGCGTGCTCGAGCTGATGCTCGAACTCAAGAAGGACTTCGGCCTCACCTACCTGTTCATCACCCACGACCTTGCGACCGCGCATTTCATGTGCGACCGCATCGGCATCCTCTACCTCGGCAACTTCGTGGAATGGGGTCCGGCTGAAACGTTGTTCAACGACCCGCGCCACCCTTACACGCGTGCCCTGCTGAATGCCATCCCGCTGCCCGACGTCAGTCGGCGTGGGCGCAAGAAAACCCTGCCCCGTGGTGAAATCCCCGATGCCACGCGTCCGCCGGCAGGCTGCCGCTTCCACCCGCGCTGCCCGGTCGCCTTCGGTCGCTGCGGCTGGGAGGGACGAGACCTCGTCGAGGCCATCGAGGACCGCTGGACGCACGTCGATCGGGATACGTTTCAACGCGAACTGGCACTGGTCGGCGAACTCGGCAAGGCCACCGTGGAGCGCCAGTCCGTGCACATCCCCTCGGCCGATGCCAATCGCCTTGCCGATTGGCTGCGCCAGACCGGACCCGGCCTGCCCTCGCCGGTGGCCACCGGCATCACCAGCATCGATCCGGAAGGCGACGGCGTCACCGTGCGCTTCGCCGACGGCCCCGAACCCGACGCACGCGCAATCGACGGCCGCCACGTCGCCTGCCACCTCTATGGCATCACGGTGCGCCCGGATGGCGTCCACGTGGGCAATCCGAACGCCGCGGACCTGGCCCGGGAGTCGCCACCGCCAGGCAGCACGGGGAAGCATTGACCACGCCCCGCGTGACGGGCCCCCGGAGCGGCAACCTCAGTTATCCGCCAGTTCCGATACGGACGCGAGCAGCACGTTGGCGCCGTGCTCGATATCGGCATAATCGGTCCGTTCCTCGGGCGTGTGGCTCCTGCCGTCGACGCTCGG